>CAYHNK010000139.1:0-11566 GCA_964357695.1 uncultured Bdellovibrionales bacterium
GCACATCACGGACATGAGCTGGGGCCGCATCAATCATCCGTCCGAGATGTTCAACATCGGCGATGAGATCAACGTCAAAGTGCTCAAGTATGACGCCGAGACCGAGCGCGTCTCGCTCGGTTACAAGCAGATCACCGAAGACCCGTGGGCGAGCGCGGCCGAGAAGTACCCGGTTGGCAAGCGCGTGCAGGGCAAGGTCGTGAGCCTGACGGATTACGGCGCCTTCATCGAGCTCGAGAAGGGCATCGAGGGCCTCGTGCACGTCTCCGAGATGAGCTGGACCAAACGCGTCAAGCATCCCTCGAAGCTCGTCAACGTCGGCGACGGCGTCGACGCCTTGGTGCTCGACATCGACATCCCGCAAAAGCGCATCTCGCTCGGCATCAAGCAGACCGAGGCCAATCCCTGGACGACGCTCTCCGAGAAGTATCCGGTCGGCGCGGTCATCAAGGGCACCGTGCGCAACATCACCGACTTCGGCATCTTCGTTGGCGTGGAAGAGGGCATCGACGGCCTCGTGCACGTCTCCGATCTCTCGTGGACCCACCGGGTCAAGCACCCGAGCGAGCTCTACAAGAAGGGCGACGAAGTTGAAGCCGTGGTGCTCAACATCGACGTCGAGAACGAGCGCTTCTCGCTCGGCATCAAGCAGCTCACCGACGACCCGTGGGACACGCTGCCGCGTCGCTTCCCGCGTGGCACCAAGGTCAAGGGTCGCGTGATGAAGGTCACCGACTACGGCGCGTTTGTCGAAATCGAGCCGGGTATCGATGGCCTGTGTCACATCTCCGAGCTCGCCGACGACCGCGTCGAGAAGGCCACCGACATCGCCAAGCCGGGCGACGAGATCGAGGTCATGGTGCTCGATGTCGATCCGGGCGAACGTCGTATCTCGCTGTCCATCAAGGCCGCCCAAGAAGGTACGAGCGACTACCGCGCGTACATGAACCAAGAGGCGAGCGTCACGACGGCGCTTGGTCAGGCACTTGCGGGCAAGCTCGCCAAGAAGCAGACGAGCGACGACGAGTAGCCTGAAGCGTTTGTAGCCCGTTCGGGGGGACCGGCGAGATGACCAAGAGTGAGCTCATCCAGGCGGTCGCGCAGCGGCTCCCGCATCTGTCGACGCGCGACGTCGAGATCGTGGTCAATACCGTCTTTGGCTCGGTCACCGGCGCCCTGCAGCGCGGCGATCGCATCGAGATCCGTGGCTTTGGCAGCTTTTCCGTGCGTCATCGACGGGCACGTCAGGGTCGCAACCCCAAGAGCGGTGAGTCGATCGATGTGCCGTCCAAGCGCGTGCCGTTCTTTACGGTCGGGCATGAGCTGCGTGCACGCGTTGACGGCGGGCACACGACGGCCGTAGCGCCTGAGCCCGAGTGGGAACCCGGCTCGCAAGCCACCGGAGCATGAGCGCGTGGAGCGGCTCTGGGCCCCATGGCGTATGGCCTACCTGAGCGACACTCAGCGCGGTCCTGGCTCAGCGTGTGTCTTCTGCTCCCTCGGCGAGCCCGAGGGCAATGATCGCGAGCGCCTGGTGCTCTTGCGCGAGCCGCACGCCGTCGTGCTGATGAACAAGTATCCGTACAACAACGGCCATCTGCTCGTGCTGCCCCGCGCGCACGCGGCGGACTTCGGTGCACTCACGCGGGAGGCCTTTGGTGCACTGCACGATCTGTTAGCCTTCAGCATCGACGCGTTGCGCGCCGGACTCGGCCCGCACGGCGTCAACCTCGGCATGAACCTCGGCAAGAGTGCGGGCGCTGGCATTCCCGACCATCTGCATTACCACCTCGTGCCACGCTGGGACGGCGACACGAACTTCATGTCGGTGGTGGGCGAAACGAAAGTCATTTCGCAGCACATCCTCGAGACCTACGATCTGCTCAAGCCACACTTCGATGCACGAGCAGCGAAGTAAGCCGGCGATGCCGGCGACGAGCCCCACCCGGATCGATGAGTCGATCGCGCGGGGACCGCAGCACACGCTCGGAAGCCGCCGCGTCACGCCCATGCTGGAGCAGTACTTCGCCGCGAAGTCCGTGCATCCCGACGGCATCCTCATGTTTCGCATGGGGGACTTCTTCGAGATGTTCTTCGAAGACGCCGTCACCGCTGCACGGGTGCTCGATCTCGTGCTCACCTCGCGCGACAAGGACAAGGGCGCAGAGGCCATCCCGATGGCCGGGGTGCCGCACCATGCGGTCGCGTCGTACATTGCGCGTCTCGTCGAGCACGGCCACACCGTGGTCCTGTGCGACCAAATCGAGGATCCGCGCAAGGCCAAGGGACTCGTGCGGCGCGCCGTGACGCGCATCATCACGCCGGGCACCATCTCCGACCTCGAAGCGCTCGATCCAGCCTCGACGAGCTACCTCGCGGCCGTATCTCTCGACCCGGGTGGACTGGTCGTCCTCGCGCTCCTCGATCTCCTCGCGGGCGAAACGCTCGTGACCACGTGTGCCCCCGACACGCTGAGTGACGAGCTGCGTCGCATGGGTGTGCGTGAGCTGCTCGTCCCGGCGGTTGAGCGCGAGGGCATAATTCGAAGCGTCGGCGATGATGTCTGCGCCGTGCGCGGCCTCGACGAGGTGCGCTGGCCGGTGGGCGCCGCCGCACAGCAGGCGCTGGGCGAGCGATTTGGCGCCGCGAAAGTGAGCGGCCCGAGCGGGGCGGACCCCGCCACCGTGCAAGGAACGCTGGCGGCGCTCATCACCTACGCAGAAGAGACGCAACGGCGCGCCCTGCGCCATCTGTTGCCACCGCGCTCCTACGCACGCGGCGACACTCTCGTGCTCGATGAGACATCACGACGCAATTTGGAGCTCGTGCGCACCCAGCGCGATGGGGAGAAGCGGGGCTCGCTGTTGTGGCACCTCGATCGCTGTCGCACGGCCATTGGCTCGCGTCGGCTGGCACAGTGGCTGCTTTTCCCGCTGCAGGCAAAGCCCGTCATCGCCGCACGCCTCGACACGGTCGGCTTGCTCGTCGGTGATCGGCCCCGCCGCGAGGCGTTGCAACGCGCTCTGGAGGGCGTGCGCGACATCGAGCGGCTCATCGGGCGCGTGGCTATCGGTCGCGCCACGCCCCGCGACGTCGTGGCCATTCGTAGCTCGCTCGAGCGCGCACCGGCCATTGGTGGCATCTTGGGCGACGCCAGTGGACCTCTCGGCGAGCGTTGGCGGGCGGCGGACGACGTCGCCGATTTGCGTCTCGAGCTCGAGCGCGCGCTCGTCGACGAGCCGCCGCTTGCCGCCAACGAAGGGGGCGTCTTTCGCCGCGGCTACCGCAGCGACCTCGACGAGCTGATTGCGCTGTCGACCGAAGGGCACGGCTTTCTGCTCCAGCTCGAACAGCGCGAGCGGGCGCGCACAGGGATTGGCAATCTCAAGGTGCGCTACAACCGTGTCTTTGGCTACTTCATCGAGGTGACGCGGGCGAATCTCGACCAGGTCCCCGCCGACTACGAGCGCAAGCAAACGCTCGTCGGGGCCGAGCGCTTTGTCACCGCCGAGCTCAAGACCTTCGAGGAGAAGGTTCTCAGCGCCGACGAGCGCCGCAAGAGCCGCGAGGCAGAGCTCTTCGATGACCTTGTGGCGCGCGTCGGAGGGGAGACCGCGCGGTTGCGGGCACTCTCGCGCCTCGTAGCCGACACCGACGCCCTCGCCAGTCTCGCGCAGGTGGCCGACGAAGGGCGCTACAGCCGTCCCGAGCTCTGCGACGAGCCTGTGCTCGATCTCGTCGAGGCACGCCACCCCGTGCTCGAACGCTTGATGCCCGCGGGCGAGCGCTTTGTCCCCAACGATCTGCGCCTCGATGCGCGCGACCGTCAGCTGATGGTGCTGACCGGCCCTAACATGGCGGGGAAATCTACCGTCATGCGCCAGGTGGCGCTGTGCACCTTGCTCGCGCACATGGGCTCGTTTGTGCCGGCCAAGAGTGCGCGCATCGGGCTCGTCGATCGCATCTTCACACGCGTTGGCGCCGCCGACAGTCTCGGCAAGGGTCTTTCGACGTTCATGGTGGAGATGCTCGAGACGGCCACCATCCTCAAGCATGCCACGCCGCAGAGCCTCGTCGTGCTCGACGAGATCGGCCGCGGCACGAGCACCTTCGACGGGGTCTCCATCGCCTGGGCGGTCGCCGAGCACCTGCACGACGCCATCGCTTGTCGCACCATGTTTGCCACCCACTACCACGAGCTCACCGACTTGGCGCTTGAGCGGCCGCGCATTTTCAATGCCCGGGTGGCAGTGCACGAGCAGGACGGACGGATCGTCTTTGTGCGCCGCGTGGAAGAGGGCGCCGCCAATCGCAGCTACGGCATTCAGGTGGCGCGACTTGCCGATCTGCCCGAATCGCTGCTGCGCCGGGCGCGTGAGATCCTTGGCAATCTCGAGCGTGGTGAGCTCGACGAGCGCGGCCTGCCAGCCATCGCGTTCTCGTCGGCCGGCGGCGCCACCGGCGAGCGTGGCCCGGTGGGCGCAGCTTGTCCTTCAGGGCACACGACGTTTGAGGAGGCGTTGCGCGCCGTTGACCCCCTGCACCTGACACCCATGCAAGCGCTCGAGCTCGTGGTGCGGCTCAAGGCGCTCGTGACGTAGGAGAAAGAGACATGTTCTGTCCCGCGTGTCGTTCGGAGTTCATCAGCACGGTCAGTCGCTGCCGAAACTGCGATGTCGCCCTCGTCGCGGCGCTCGCGCCCATGGACGATTTTGCCACCCCCGAAGGGATGGCGACGTTGCTCGCGGACAAGGAGCTTGCGGCGGTCATGACCGGCGTCCACGTGGAGCTGCATCGGGTGCAGCGACTGCTCGCCAGCGATCGCGTTGCGAGCGTCATTGGTGCCGAGTCGGACGAGGCGAACGTGGAGCCCGGCATGCACGCGCGGTTTCGCCTGCTCGTTGCGGCGGAGGACACCGAGCGGGCGGCGGCGGTGTTTCGACGGCTGTGGGAGGAGCGCGTCGGCGCTGAGGGACTCGATGGCGCAACGCCGTCGACGGTAAGCATCGAAAGCTGTCCGGCTTGCGGCACCTCGGTCCCGGCCGCGGCGCCCGAGTGTCCCGAATGCGGCCTATTTTTGGGAGAAGCCGCCGACGTGGGTTAAACCCAGAGTTGGTGCTCGCTTTATCTGCATCGTTTCGCCGCACGAGCCCTCTCGTTTTGGCGACTCTTATTGCCGCGTGGGTAGGTTTCGCGCGGGTCGCGTACGCCAGTAAGCACGATGCCGCGGCGGCCTACGAAGGGGCGCGCCGCACGTATTTTGCTCTGCGCGCGGGTCGCGACAAACAGCGCTATCGCCACCACTGGCTCAAGGCCATCGCGGCGTTTCGCTCGGTACAGACCGAGTACCCAGGTACGTCTCAGGCGGAGCGCGCCGCGTACACCACCGCGGAGCTGTGGAGCGATCTGTATGCAGTGTCGCGCCTGGGCTCCGATCTCGACCACGCGTGCGACGCCTACGGCGACGTCGTCGATGGCTATGCGCGCTCGCCGCTGGCCGACGACGCGTTGTGGCAGCGGACCCAGCTCGAGCTCGCGCACCGTCATGATCGCCGCGCCGCCGCTGCATCACTTGCACGGCTGCTTGACCGCTATCCCAAGGGTGACATGGCCGCCCGCGCCAAAGAGCTGGCGAAGACGCTGCCGCCCGTGCCATCCGGGCAGCTCGCGGCGCAACGGCGTGCCCCGCAAGGGCAGACCGCCCTCGTCGGACGGCGCGAGGAGGCCCGCATCGCCAGTGTGACCGAGGTCAAGCAGTGGAGCACCGCCGCCTACTCCCGCGTGGCGCTCTACCTGTCGGCGCCAGCGCAGGCACGCTCGTCGACGGTGGCGGGCGAGGGCGGCGGCCAGATCATCGCGGAGGTGCATGACGTGCGACTCGCTCAAGGCGGCGTCCGTCCACCATCGATTGACGACGCGCTCGTCGGCGGCGTGCAGCTCGTGCAACAAGATCCGCGCACGGTACGCGTGCTGCTCACGCTCAAGCGCGCAGCCACCCATCGCGTCATGGTGATGGAGAACCCGTACCGCATCGTCATCGATCTGCAAGCGACCGCGATGCCTGCTGCGCCGCTCGTGGCTCATCGCGCCCACGTGGTGCTCGATCCCGGACATGGTGGCAAAGACTATGGTGCCACCGGGCCGACGGGCGTGCGTGAAAAGGACGTCGTCCTCGCGATTGCGCGCGCGACCCAGCAGGCCCTCGAAGGGCAGGGTGTTCGTGTGACGCTGACGCGCGACGACGATCGCTTCCTGCCGCTCGAGGAGCGCACGGCGCTCGCCAACCGTGAGGAAGCCGACGCGTTCATTTCCATCCACGCCAACTCGCATCGACGGCCGGCGACACGGGGTATCGAGACGTACTTTCTCAACGTCACGGACGACCGTTACGCGCTGCGCCTAGCGGCGGTGGAGAATCAGACGAGCGAGGAGCAGGTCAGCGACGTGCAGCTCATTCTCGCCGATCTGAGCGTCAAGGCGCACACGCCACGCTCGCAGCAATTGGCACGCAACATCCAGACGCGCCTCATGGTGGCTGCTAAGCAACACAAAGTGGTGACACGCGATTTGGGCACCAAGGCGTCCCTGTTCTACGTGCTGCTCGGGGCGCACATGCCCGCCGTGCTCGTCGAGACCGCTTTCCTCTCGAACCCCACCGAGGAGAAGCTATTGGCCGATGCGGCCTACCAACAGGTACTCGCGCGCGCCATCGCCGAGGCGACCCAGGCACAGCTCGCGGCCAATTCCGGGCCACGTCGTGGTACGGCTGCGCAAGCCGAGCCCATCGCCCTCGGTGGCCAGTCGTCGTCTCTTGGAGGCGCGGGCTCATCTGTGGTTAAGTAGGCGCCTGTGACAAGCGATAGCGGCACATCTGAAAGACGAGCGCAGACCGAGCGCGATCTGGCGGCGGCGCTCGCCGAGCTGCGCGCTCGTCGCGATCAGCTGGCGTCGCAGTATGACGAGCGCTTGCGACAAGTCGAGATGCTACAGAAGAGCCTCGAAGACGGGACGCTCGAGCCGAAGGTGATCCAAGATCGGATCCGCCAAGTGCTCGGTGATCGTGCCGGCATTGCGCGCACGGCCAAGGCAGGACGCACGACGATTGGCATGCAGGCGCCCAGCACATCGCCGACCGCCGCGCCCACACCCGTGCGCATGGGGCCGTCAATCACCGTTGCCGGGGCCACACTCGCCAAGGCCGTGCACGACCTCGACGCACGCATCGGGCGTCTGCTTGCGGATGGAGGGATCGCCGCGAGCGCGGAGGTGCTCGTGGAGCTCGGTCTATTGCGCCAAATGCGGCGGAGTATCGCGCGCCAGCAGCTGGAGATGCCCACGGACAGCGTGCTGCTGGCAGCCGTGATGGAGCACGCCGAGACCACGCAAGCCGTGCTCCACGATCTCGAGCGTGGTGGGATCGCTCGGGCACGTCGCATCATCGAGCACGGACGCGAGCTGCTCGCTCAGCTCAAGGCCCTCGGGGCGGCGCCCGCGGGAGCCAAAGAACAGCTCGTGCAGGCCAAGGCCACTCTCGCACAGATAGGAGACGGGGCGTCCGACGAGATCATTGCCACGACTGTTAACGTTGCTGCGGGGATCGCCGCGCGAGCGCAGGCAGAAATTGAGCGTCGCATGCCGTTGCAGCAACGCGCGCTGCTCGACCAACTACTCAAGTCATCTGGGACGTAGCGCGCCGCCGGGGCGCGTGACTCAGCTGGCTTTGTTGTTTGCGCGCATCAGGCGCGCCACACGGCGGGCGGCGGTGCGCTTGTGCAGCACACCTTTGCTGGAAGCCTTGTAGATCGTCTGCGTGACGCTCTCGAGCGCCTGCTGGGTCGCTGCCTTGTCACCTGCCTCGAGCGTCTCACGGAACGTGCGCACGCCGCTCTTGACGCGGGTGCGGACTGCGGTGTTGCGCTCGGTACGCGCCTCGTTCTGGCGCGCGCGCTTTTCTGCCGACTTGTGGTATGCCACGATATGCTCCCTGCTTGGTTACCTCCGCCATCGTCGACGCATGCCAACGAGCCGGAGCAGCGGCACGTAACAAAGCTATCGCCTCACTGTCAAGCAATTAGCGCATCGCCAGCGCAGCGTGCGCGTGCCGGCAAGCTCGCCTTACGCGCGTTCGGGCTCGCATCGACAGCGACGAGGGGCGTTCGCGCCCTGTGCCCCCCGTGCCGACCGACCTAGCTCCCACTGTGCGCCAACGGCACACGCGGATGCCCTGTGTAGCACCCTTGGCGCACAAGCATTTGCGCGACCGTGAGCGCGCGTCCGCTTGTGCGCGTGGAGGCCCACATCGCACGGCCTGTGGACGGCGTTCTGACCACGAAAAATTGCGAGAATAAACACACAGTCAACAACAAGTAGCCACTGTATCTGGATGATATATTTTAGTTTTCATAGCTATCGGTTTGACTGATGAGGAGCGCCGCGGTGAGGACAGGGGTGCCTCTTGCACACAGTTGTCCACAGCGTCGTCCACAGGCGGGAATTGATGGCTCAGAGGCGCTTTGCCTCTTCCCATAATCGGTCCATCTCGTCAAGCGTTGCGAGCTTCGGCGTGCGATCTTGCTCTTTCAGGCGCCGCTCGATGTGGCGAAAACGAGTCTGAAATTTGTCGATCGTGCGCCGGAGCGCTTCTTCTGGGTCGATCTTGAGGTGGCGTGAGAAGTTGACGACGCTGAAGATGAGATCGCCGATCTCTTCCTCGATCGCTTCGGACGGCGAGTCGGGATTGTCGACCGCCTGGCGCAGCTCGCGCCACTCTTCCTCGATCTTGTCGATGGGCCCCCGCGTCGTCGGCCAATCAAAGCCCACCGCGGCCGCCTTCTCACCGGTGCGCAGGGCGCGCAAGAGGCCAGGCAGGGCCCGGGGCACGCCGTCGAGGCAGCTCGCCTCAGGCGCGCGCTCGGTGGCCTTGATGGCCTCCCAGCGATGCAGCGCCTCGCTCACGTCGCTCGCCTTCTGATCGCCGAACACGTGGGGATGCCGCCGTATGAGCTTGTCGACGATGGCTAGCGCCACCTCGGCGGCGCCGGAAGAGTTGCTCTCGGCAGTGATTTCGCTCTGGAACACCACCTGCAAGAGGAGGTCTCCGAGCTCCTCACAGTGCGCGCGTGGGTCACCACGCTCGATGGCCTCGAGTGTCTCGTAGGCCTCTTCGACGAGGTACGGCTTGAGCGAGGCGAGCGTCTGCTCGGCGTCCCACGGACACCCTCCCGGGGCGCGCAGTTGAGCCATCACGCGACACAGACGCTCGAAGGCCTGCGCGGCGCGGGCGAAGCGATCACTTTCCATGATATCCCTCGTGGGCCGTCCGGATACGGTTGCGGGTCGTGTGCAAGCCTCGTGACTTGTGGATATCACGGCCCTGTGCTACGCCAAAGGGCAAAGGATGTGGGCGGTTGCGCGACAGGCAAAAGGCATTGATATCCCGACTGTTTTTGACTCCCGCAGGGTGTCTTCTTGCGTTTGTGGTGCCCGCTGCGTGCGGCCAGGAGGCCCACGCGCAGGCCGGCCTACCCTACCTCGCCGACCCGGGCGAGCGCGACGTCGCAAGCGCCCCAGTGCCGCCGACCGACCCTGAGCTACCGCGTATCGCTCCCGACTTATCGTTGGTACAGCGCAGTCGTCCGCGGGGGCATCCGCCACGCTACTTCCTTGACCTGTGGACGACGCGTCGACAAGCACTCGCGGCGGGCGGCCAAGCGCAGGCGCGCAGCATCCTCGCCGAGATCGTCGCAGGCAAGCAGGAAGCGGGCTGGCCAAACATGTTCGCCTGCGGCGAGGCTTTGACCCGTGAGAGCGCCGCCGCGCTGACCGCGGGACGTGGCGCCCAGGCACTCGACCTCGCCCAGGGTGCGGTCGACCTCGCCCCCGACTTGCCGCGTGCGCATCTGGCGCTCGCCGCCGCGCAGTGGAAGCACCAGGGGGCGTTCGTGCGCGCCACCGGGCACGTGCTGCGCGCGGGGTGGAAGCACCTGCGCGAGCCTCCACTTCGGCGCGAGACGCTCGCCAACGTCGCGCTGGCCTGGGCAAGTGCGTTGGCGTTTTCGGTGGCGCTCTTTTCCCTGGCGGTTCTGTATCGTCACGTGCGGACGTTCAGTCACGACGTGCAGCACCTGCTCGCGAGCGTGGGTGGTCGCTGGCTCGCGACCGTCGCGGCCGTGGCACTCGTGCTCTCGCCGGTCGTCTTGGGGCTCGGACCGCTGTGGGCGGTGCTCGTATGGTGCGGCATCATGGCGTGGTATTTCGACGTGCGCGAGCGCATCGGCGCGGTCGTGGCGATTGCCTATCTGAGCGCGTTGCCGTTCTCTCTACCCCCCTTGTTGCTGCTGCTCGAGGCGCCAACTTCGCGCAGCCAGCAGATGTACGACGCCACCGTCGATATGCTAGCGAGTGACGCTGTCGATGCGCTGCGTGCGGCTGAGGCCACCGCCGAGACGCGCTACACCCTCGGGATGAGGGCACGCTGGTCCGGTGAGCTCGAAGAGGCGAGTCGTCTGCTTGCTGGCGCCGAAGAGCTTGGCGCGAACGACCCCGACCTGCTCACCACCCTCGGCAACGTGCGCTTTTGGCTCGGCGACGCCAACGGCGCCGTCGATGCGTACCGTCGGGCAATTGCCCACGATGCCGACAACGCCATCGCGTACTTCAATCTCTCACGCGTCTACTACGCCATCACCGAGCACCAGAAGGCCGGCGAGGCGTTTCGCCGGGCGAGCTCGCTCGACTATGAGGCCACTGAGAGCTACGCCGAGCGTGCCAAGAAAGAGGGACCGGGCTTTGTCGTGTCGGTGGGGGCGGCCCGCCGGCTGCTCGGCTTGCCCATCGAGCCTGGGACGCTGCATCGTCAGGCAGGCCTGCAGCTGTGGCAGTGGGTGGGCGGTGGCGCGCGGCGGTTCTTTTTTGCCTTCTACGGTATTGCCACAGCTTTGCTCGTCATCCTCGTCGGGTGGTTGCGGCGCCTCGTGCGCCCGAGCGCCGCCTGTGGTCGATGTGGTCAGGCGGCCTGCTGGCGGTGCAATCCGGAGCTCCCGGACCAGCACCACTGTGGCCAGTGCTACCACGCGTTCGTCGCCGCCGATGACATCGAGGCGCAGGTCAAGATCCAAAAGGAGATCGAAGTGCGCCGCTACCAGGCGCGTACACGACGCGTGCGCGGCATTCTCGCCGTGCTGCTTGTCGGCTCCCCTGACTTGCTGCGTGGCGAGTCGCTGCGCGGGCTGCTTTCGATGGCCACCGCAGGCACGCTCTTCTTGTTGCTCTGCGGTGCGATGGGTTGGCTGCCCATGCCCGTGCACAGCCTCGCCGGCTTCGAGTGGATCACCGCAACGCTGCATGGCTCCTTGCTGGCGGTCGTCTATGGGCTCGGCGTGTGGCGCGGCCTGCGAGAGGATCGCGCATGGCTTTAAGAGGCACACTGCGCGACTTCGGCATCGCCGACATCTTTCAGCTCATCAGTCACCAGAGCAAGACCGGCGCGCTCACGGTACGCAGCGGCAGTCAGCAGGTGGTCGTCACCTTTCTCAGCGGCAACGTGGTGCGTGCCGAGAGCGCCACG
>CAYHNK010000140.1:0-11558 GCA_964357695.1 uncultured Bdellovibrionales bacterium
AAGGTGGCGCCCGCGGGGAAGTAGTGAATGTTGCGGAACGAGGCGCCAGCGAGCACGACATCGTCGTCCGTGGTACCAGGAACGTAGGCCTTGGTGACGAGGTACGCCTCGACCGTGCTGGTCGACTCACGGCCCTGGTGGCACTGCATGCAGATGGCGCCGTGGTCGAGACCGGTGACGATCTTGCCCGAGGGGAACGTCACGCTGGTAAGCGCCTGTGCTTCGGGATTGTGGCAGGCCTTGCACTCGATCACCTGACCGAGAGGCGCGGCGTTCTCCACCGTGCCCGCGGCCGTGCCGTCGACGCCAAGGAAATCCTCGAAGCCGCTCGTGCTATGGCACTTGGCGCAGCTCGTCGAGATCTCGCCGTCGCCGTCCCAATGACGAAACGGCTCGCCAGCGGCGTCGGCGTGACCCGAGCCAAACCACTCGGCCGCGTGCGGCGGCTCAGTCACCGCGACGTTTGCGGTACTGTTAAGGACCGTCATACCCCACGTGCCGGTCAGGCCCGAATTGTGACCTTCGACGTGGATGACCACCGCGCCTTCCGCGAGTGCGGTGACGACGCCCGTGGCGTCCACCGTCGCGACTTGGGTGTTGAGCGACGTCCACATGTAGGTGCTGTCGGTGCCGCCGACGGTCGTGGCGAGCAACGCGGCCGTCTCACCCATGGGCACGGTGATCGGGCCGGTGATGCTCACGTGCGGCACCGGGGCCTTTTCCTTGCTCTCGACGCAACCCGAAGCGACGAGCGCCAGGCCGGCAAGAGAGATCCACGTTGGGCGCAACAAGCGCGCTAGTCTGTGTCGAAGTTTCGTTCCACCAACCATGTGCTCTCTCCTTGCCCTTCGAAGGGCGCTAGCAAGAAAATGGGTTCACGCACCGCCGCGCGAAGGTGCCCCCTCCCGCGAGTTTGGGCCGGACGGTAGCCCAATTCGATCCACGAGGCTAGGGAATTTTATTTCGCAGCGTACGCCGGCGATCACGCGATATTACTGATAGTGCGATGCAAATTCGTCTTCTGTCAGCACTTCAATTCCCAATGCGCGGGCCTTCTCGAGCTTGGATCCCGGGCTCTCGCCGGCGACGACAAAGTCGGTCTTCTTGGAGACGCTGGAGGCGGCGCGGCCGCCGTGTCGGCGAATGCGAGCGTGTGCTTCTTCGCGCGTCATGCCACGCAAGGTACCGGTCACCACGACGGTTTTTCCTGCGAGCGCGGTAGAGACAGGCACGGTGGTCGTCTCGACGGGCCGTAGGCCGAGCGCCAGTAGATCGTCGACGAGCGCCTGGTGTTGCGGCGCGGAAAAATAAGCGGCGATAGCTGCTGCCACCTCGGGACCGACGCCGTGCAACTCCTCGAGCGCCTCCGCGGACGCCTGACGCAGACGCGCCAGGGTGCCCATCCCTTCGGCGACGAGCCGCGCCACGTGCTCGCCGACGTGCCGCACTCCAAGCGCAAAGAGCAGCCGTGCGAGCGGCCGTTCTTTGGAGGCCTCGATCGACGCCAAGAGATTATCGGCGCTCTTATCGGCAAAGCGCTCAAGCGCCAAGAGATCCTCGCGCGTCAAGCGATAGAGGTCGGCGACGCGCCCGACGAGGCCCCGCGCGACGAGCTGCTCGACCAGCTTGACGCCGAGCCCCTCAATGTCCAACGCCCTGCGGGAGGCGAAGTGGCGGATGCGCTCGCGCACCTGCGCGGGACAGGCCTCGTTGGGGCAACGCCAGACAACCTCGTCGGCGGGACGCACCGCGAGCGTGCCGCACTCGGGACAGTGACTCGGAAAGACGAACGGCACCGCCCCGACCGGGCGCTTCTCGAGCACCACCTGGACGACATCCGGGATGACATCACCGGCCCGCTGGATGAGCACGGTGTCGCCGACGCGTACGTCTTTACGCGCCAGCTCCTCGGAGTTGTGCAGCGTCGCGCGGCTCACGGTCACGCCACCCACCGCCACCGGCGCCAGGTGTGCCACCGGCGTCAGTGCGCCCGTGCGCCCGACCTGCACGACGATGTCGAGGACGGTCGAGGTCTCCTGCTGTGCCGGCAGCTTGTAGGCAATGGCCCAGCGCGGCGCCCGCGACACCATGCCCAGCTCACGCTGCAAGGCGTGCACATCGACTTTGACGACCACCCCATCCATCTCATAGGGGTACGTATCGCGCGCGACGCGAAAGCGCTCGTAGGCCGTTACGACCGCGTCCGCGCCGTGGCACAGCTCGGTCGGTAGGGCTGCGAAACCGAGCGCGCGCAACCATTGAACGAGCCCAAGATGCGTCTCGGGCATGCCCACGCCACTCGGCACACTCGAGAGCGCGTACATGATCGCCCGCAGCGGTCGCCCCGCCGTGACGCCGGGGTCAAGCTGTCGCAAAGAGCCGGCCGCGGCATTGCGCGGGTTGGCGAACGCGGGCTCACCCTCTTCTTCGCGCTCGCGATTGAGCGCGGCAAAGAGATCTTTGGGGAAATACACTTCGCCGCGGACCTCGAGCCTACCCGGAACCGTGTCGTGCAAGCGCAGCGGGATACTGCCGATGGTACGCGCATTCGCGGTGACATCCTCGCCGGTCGTGCCGTCGCCGCGGGTGCTGGCGAGCACCAACAGGCCGTCTTCGTAGGTGAGCTCGATGCCGAGGCCGTCGATCTTCGGCTCGACCGCGTAATCGATAGCGACGGCCTCATCCAGCCCGAGGTGGCGTTTGACGCGGCGGTCAAACTCCCACAGGCCCTCGTGATCAAAGACATTGCCCAGCGACACCATCGGGTACGTATGCGCGACGTTGCGAAAGCCCTCACGCGCCGCGCCCCCCACGCGTTGCGAGGGCGAGTCCGGGGTCACCCAGTCGGGGTGCTCGCGCTCGAGCTCCTCGAGCTCGCGATACAGGCGGTCGTATTCGGCGTCCGAGACGGTGGGGGCATCGAGCACGTAGTAGCGATGGCCGTGCTCGGTGAGCAGCCGTCGCAGCTCCGTGAGGCGCGCCCGCGCATCACGCATCCTCAATACACCTCGGTCGTCTTGTTGGCCTCGATGATGTCGGCAATGGCCAGGCGATCGACAAAGCCCTCGACCTTGTCGAGCAGCCCCTGCACGTAGCGCCGGTCGCTGCCCACCGCGACGATGCCGATGACGGCATGATCGGTGCGGTCTTGAGCCTCGACCTCGGCGGCAGAGACGTTGAACGTGTTGCGGCAGCGATGCACGACGCGCTTGACCACCGAGCGCTTCTCTTTGAGCGACTCGTTGTCGTAGAGCGCGAGCGTCAGCTCCATGACGCCGACAATCATGGCCCGAGGCTACGCGTGCGCCTCGGCGCCACCGCGCGGGGGACGTCGACTCGAAGGCGGCGCGTCCAGCGTGCGGGCAATCTGCTCGATCTGGTAGAACTCGAGCACGTCGTTGGCCTTGACGTCGTTAAAGCCCTCCAGCGAGACGCCGCACTCGAGGCCGCTGTCGACCTCACGCGCGTCGTTCTTGAAGTGCTTGAGCGAAGACACTTTGCCGTCGAACACCTGCACGCTGTCGCGCAAGAGGCGCACCCGCGCAGCACGCATCGCTTTGCCTTCGACCACGCGGCAGCCAGCGACCGTACCCACCTTGGTGATGTGGAACACCTCGCGCACCTCGGCACGGCCCACGACGTTTTCGCGGGACTCGGGCGTGAGCAGGCCTTCCATGGCCATGCGCACGTCGTCGAGCAGCTCGTAAATAATGGCGTACGTGCGGATTTGCACGCCTTCGCGCTCACCGACCGCGCGGGCGTTCGAGTCCGGACGCACCCCGAAGCCGACGACGATGCCTTCGCTCGCCGAGGCGAGCATGATGTCCGACTCGCTGATAGCGCCAACGCCACCGTAGATGATGTTGACCTTCACCTCGTCGGTCGAGAGCTTGACGAGCGACTCGCGCACCGCCTCGACCGAGCCCTGCACGTCGGCCTTGAGCACGACCTTGAGCTCGAGCGCCTCGCCGCCCTTCATGCGCTTCATCAGATCTTCGAGCGACATCTTCACGCGGCCGCCCACATCCTCGGTCCGCTTCTGCGCGGCTCGATGCTCGGCCACCTCGCGTGCCACCTCGGCCGTGGCGACTGCATTGAGCAAATCGCCGGCTGCGGGCACGCCGTCGAGACCCAAGATCTCGACCGCCGCCGAAGGACCGGCTTCCTGGATCAGACGGCCCTGATCGTCGGTCATTGCGCGGATCTTGCCCGAGTACTCGCCGACCACGACAGCGTCGCCACGCTTGAGCGTGCCTTGCTGCACGAGAATCGTCGCCACCGGCCCACGGCCCTTGTCGAGTTGCGCCTCGACCACCACACCCACCGCGGGGCGGTCGGGATTGGCCCGCAGCTCCAACATTTCCGCTTGCAGCAAAATGGCGTCGAGCAGCTCTTTGACGCCGGTACCCTGCGTCGCCGAGGTGCTGACAAACTGCGTCTCGCCACCCCAGGCTTCCGAGAGTAGCTCGAACTTCGTCAGCTCCTGCATGACGCGGTCAGCGTTGGCGTCGGGCCTGTCGATCTTGTTGACCGCCACGATGATCGGCACCTCGGCTGCCTGCGCGTGGCGAATGGCCTCTTGCGTCTGTGGCATGACGCCGTCGTCAGCCGCGACCACCAGCACGACGATGTCGGTCACCTGAGCGCCGCGGGCGCGCATCGAGGTGAACGCCGCGTGGCCCGGTGTATCGAGGAACGTGACCGTGCCGCGCCCCTTGACCGCCACCTGATACGCGCCGATGTGTTGCGTGATACCGCCGGCCTCGCCCTTGGCGACGTTGGTCTTGCGAATGGCGTCGAGCAGCGACGTCTTGCCGTGGTCGACGTGTCCCATGACGGTGACCACCGGCGAGCGCGGCTTCAAATCCTCATCCACATCCGCCACCTGATCGCCTTCGAGCGCTTCCGCCTCGGCAAAAGCCTGCGAGCCCACCGTGTACTCATACTCGGCGGCCACGAGCTGCGCCGTGTCGAAATCGACGCTGGCGTTGATGTTGGCCATGATGCCGAGACCCACGAGCTTCTGGATGAGCTCGAAAGCCTTGACCCCGAGCTGATGGGCGAGCTCGGCCACCGTGATGGTCTCACGCATCTTGATGACGCGCTTGGAGGCCTTCGGTTGCGTCAGCTCGGTCTTGCGCGCCACACGCTTGACGGTCTTCTTGCGCTTGAGCCGCGCGGGGTGCATGGAGCGCTCGCGCATCTCCATCATCTCGCGCTTGGTCGGCGCGCGACTCTTTTTGACCGCCTTGCCAGGCTTGCCCTTCTTGTCGCGACCGATATCGACCATTTCGCGACCGCGGCCGAACGGATCGGTGACCACCTGAAGCTCGGTGACACGCCCGAACCGCTGACCGGCTGCCGCCCCCGCCCCAGCCGCCGCTCCCGCCGCTGGCGGCGCTCCGGCCGGACGCGGGCCTGCGCCCAGCCGACGAGCCGGCAAGCGCTCGAGCAGCTTCTCGCGATCAATCATGCGCACGACACGCGCCCCACCTGGCGCCGTCTTCGTCAGGCGCGCGCCCTCGGGGGCCGGCACTTCCACGACCCCCGCGACTGCGCCGCCGGCATCGGGCGAGACTGCCATCTGCGCGGCATGCGCGGTTGTGGCGACCTCGTCGGCCGTGGTCTCGATCGCGCCGACGCCATCGACTGCCTCGTAGACTTCGATGTCCTCGACCTCGTCCTCGCCGCCGACCTCGGCCGCCTCGGCGTAGATCTCTTCGCCCTCGGCCTCGCTCGCAAGCTGCTGTGCCGATTCCTCGGCCAGCGCGGCTTCGTCCGCCGCCGATGCCTGCTCGGCCTCGTCACGCTCGCGCGCGATGACTGCGGCCTTGCGCACGATCATCATGGCGCCACGTACCGCAGGCGCGACAACGACTTCCGGCTTCTTGAGCTTGTCGAGCACCGCTCGCGCCTCGTCCTCATAGACGGAGCTCGAATGGGTCTTGACCGAAATGCCGGCCGCCTGCAGGCGCTGGACCACGTCCTTGTTGTCCAAGCCATACTCTTTGGCCAATTCGTGAACTCGTACTTTACCCATCGTCGACCTCGTCCTCACCACTAGGCGCAGTCTCGTACCACACCTGCCGCCAATATGCAGCCTGCTTCGCCAGTGCACCTGGCGCGATTGACAACGCTCCGACCCGCCCCATGCCGCACGCCTGGCCGAGTCTTGCTGCGTCCAGAAAAGCGCTCGCCCGTCCCGCGAGACGCCTCTGACCACGATCCGAAAGATCCGTAGCGAACAGCACAAACGCCCCCGCCGCGTCGTTGCCGGCGAGTCGATCGACGCCAACCTTCAGCGTCCCCTGCCGCCGCGCCAGACCCACGAGCTCGAGCACCTTGCGCTCGGCGAGCGCATGCGTCTCTGCGAGCAAGGTGTCCGACACGATCACCGCCCGGCGAAAAGCACGCGTCACGTGACGCGTCTCGAGCGCACCGAGGCACGCCCGCGTCGCGCACACCCAGGCTCCGCGCCCGGGCGCTCGGGTCCCCACGACCACCCGATCCCCCACCGCACCGAGCGGCACGAGCTCGCGTGGTGAACGCTCCGCACGACAGACGACGCAGCTGCGCTGCGAGACGTCGGCGTGACGCTTCGTACGTGCGGGCGCCTCGACGGCGAGCTCCTGGGGATCGGGAAAGATGAACGAAAGGCTCCTTATGCCCCTGCGCTGTGTTCTTCGGCCGGGCTCACGTGCTCGGCGGCCACGGCGGGCTCGACTTCCTCGGCCGGCGCCTCCTCCTCGTCCTGACCAGGCAGGCGCACAACACCGTCGATCACCTCGATGCCGCAGGCTGTCGCGGCCGTACGGGTCTCGTCCTCGTGCTTGAGCCACTGCAGCGCGGCGTACTTGAGCTGCTTGGCCTTCTTGTCGCTGATCCCCGCGCGCTCGGCGAGCTCGTTGACCTCCGCCTCGGCCACCTCTTCGACCTTCGCATAGCCGCCGTTGTCGACGAGCTGCCGGTAGGTCGATTCGGTGACACCGCGCACCCGTCGCATGCGCCCCTCCTCGTTGAGGGCGACGAGATCGGTCAGGCGCCGACCCACGTCCGCGGCGCGGGCTGTTTGCTCGGCGTCAGCGCGCGCCCGCTCCTCATCCTTGCGCTCGGTCGCCGCCACGTCCTCGGCGCTCTTGACCAAACGCTCGAGACCCTCGTCGGTCATGCCCGGGAATTGCAGCAGGAACTCTCGATCCGACTCGACCAGATGCTGCGCCGAGCGAATGCCGTGGTTGTAGAGCGTCTGAATGAGAAACTCGTTGGTCCCCTCGACCTTGAGCAGACTGCTCCAGGCGCGATCCTTGATCTCTTGAATGCGCGATTCCGAATGGATGTCGAGCCGCCAGCTCGTCAGCTGACTCGCCAGACGCACATTCTGACCCTTGCGGCCGATGGCGAGCGAGAGCTGATCGTCGGGCACGATGATCTCCATCGTATGATTGGCCTCGTCGATGAGCACGCGACTGACCTCGGCCGGCTGCAGCGCGTTGCAGACGAAGGTCGCCGGATCGGCCGAGAACGGCACGATGTCGATCTTCTCGCCGCGCAGCTACTGCACCACCGCCTGCACGCGCGAGCCCTTCATGCCCACGCAAGCGCCGACAGGGTCGACATCGCGATCGCGCGAGCTCACGGCAATCTTGGCACGGGCGCCCGGCTCACGCGCGGCGTTCTCGATGCGCACGATGCCTTCGTAGATTTCGGGGACCTCGAGCTCGAAGAGCTTGATGAGCAGCTGCGGCGTCGTACGCGACAAGACGATCTGCGGTCCACGCGAGATCTCTTGCACCTCGATGACGAAGGCCTGCACGCGATCGCCCACGCGATACGCCTCACGCGGGCACTGCTCGCGCAGCGGCAACACCGCTTCCGCGCGACCAAGATCGATGATGATATTGCCCCGCTCAAAGCGCCGCACGATGCCCGTGACGAGCTCGTTCTTACGATCCTTGTACTCGTTGAACACCATGTTGCGCTCCGCGTCGCGGATGCGCTGGATGATCACCTGCTTGGCCGTCTGCGCGGCGATACGTCCAAAGGACCGCCGATAGGTCTTGAGGCGCAGAATGTCGCCGTACTGCTCGTCCTGCTCGCGGGCCGCGCCAGCGTCCTGGTCGAGGTAGTAGATGGGGAAGACCATCTCGTCGCCGGCTTCCACCTCGATGCCACGCTCGCTCGCTTCACCGACGCCAATCTCATTGAAGGTGTCGGTGACCTCGGCGACGACCTTGATGGTCTGCGTCAGATCGACGGCGCCCTTCTCCTCGTTGAACGCCGACACGAGGTTGCGCTCGGTGCCAAAGGCACGTTTGGCAGCGACGAGGATCGCCTCCTCGAGCGCGTTAATGAGCACCGAGCGCTCGATGCCTTTGTCTTTGCTGACCTGGTCCATCACCAAGTTGAGATTTGCATCCATGGTTCTATCCTCCGTCACGACGCGGGGCAGTCCCGGCGTCTCGTCTTCCAACTTCTCGACCCTAAAGCTCGGGCACGAGCCGCGCCTGCTCGATGGCCCCGTAGCCGAGCTCTTGCGCCCGGCCGTCGACCTCGAGCGCGATCCCCGCCTCATCGGCGCGCACGAGCGCACCCTTGAACTTGCGTCGCCCGGCGATGGGCTCGCGCGTGGTCAGCTTCACCGTATGACCGACAAAGCGCGCGAAGTCGCGCGGCTTGACGAGCGGTCGATCCAAGCCGGGCGAGGACACTTCGAGCGTGTAGCGGGCATTGATGTCATCGGAAATACCCTCGACATCGAGGAGATCACTCACCGTGCGGGACACCCGCGTACAGTCGTCGAGCGTCACACCACCCTCGTGCCCGTCGGTGCGCCCGTCGGTCCGCCCCTCGGTCCGATCGATGAACAAGCGCAAAATCTGCCCGCGCGGCACGTATTCGACGAACACAAGCTCGTAGCCGTCACGGGCGAGCAGCGGCTCGACCAGACTCGCCACGCGCTCTTCGATGCTGACCGTTTCTGCGGCCATCAACAGATCCTCACGACAGCAAGGGTCCAGAAACAAAAAAAGTGGGCAAAGGCCCACTCAGTAGAACCCGGGTCCCGTAGAACCCGAGCGGCCACCAATGTGTGCGCGCAACCTACAGATCTGGTCGTAGGTTGTCAATGATCAGCGTGCGGCGCTGCCGGCATCACAGCGATGACCGCTGGCAGCGGCCAATGTAGCTCCCCGGGACCCGCCTCAAGCGGCGAGCTGCCGATGCCAAACTGGCCATAGTGAACGAGCTCGAGCTCAGGCGTATGCACGACAAGCTGCGACTCGAGACCGCCGTCGAGGTTCATCGCACGCACGATGTCGAGCGGACTCTCGGCAAGATGACGCGCGAGATCGCCGAGCACGACCGCGCCTTCGGTCAAGATGAAGAGCAGGTGACCCGCGCGATCCTGCGCGACCACGGTGCGACACGCGGCACGCTCCGAATCACGCACGCGCACGCGCCCCTGCTCGTCGACGAGCATCATCGACTGGACCGCATGCCGATAGCGGTCGACGATGTCGCGGTTCGAGGTGTCCAGATCGATGATGCCCGACCACGGCGGTCCCTCGTGCGGACCGCTGACGAGCAACCCGAGCCAGCCAGATTTGGCTCGCTCGGCAAGCCAGCGGTCATTGGATTTGAGCCAGCCGAGATGATTCTGCGCCTCGTCGAACTGACCCGCATTGACCACCACGGCCGCGCCGAGATGGTCACGCCAGCCCTCGACCGCCAGCGGCTGAGGCAAACCGTCGGCGCGGAAATGTCGCGGCACGAGCTCCGGGGGGCGCACAAAGCGAAGCACCATGAGGCGATCGGGACCACGCCGTGCGAGACCACCCATCGAGAGATAAAAGAGCTCGGCGCCGATCGACTCGAGCGCCACGGAGCGCCCAAGACGTACACTCTCGCGCCGCGACAGCCAGTGCACAACCCCGACGACCGTGGCGGCGGCAACGACGGCAAAAAGGAGCGCCACGCTACGCGACAACCACCGGCGAGCGCGCGCAGCGCCCCGCGGTAGCGCCCAGCGAAAGGGGAGCTTGGTGCGAGCGCCGAGGGCCGCTTGCTTCACGTCGGCTCGTACCGCATCAAGTGGCAGGAATCGTCCGGGACACTCCTTGCTCGCATCGCGGCTCGCGCCGGCAAGCTCGTCGTGACCCTTGATGTCGTCGGCTGACAACCCGAGCTCGCCGGTGAGCGCGACGCACACCTCGATGAGCGGGCGGTGCTGCGCCTCGGTCGGGGGCACGGAGCGAAAGTCCCCGACACAAGCGACACCGACGGTGGTGGGGTTGTGCGCCCGCGCATGCGGTGCCACGCGATCGAGCGGCACACACTGCGTCACGTGGCCGTTCGGCTCGATGATGATGGCGTAGGGCATGGCGCCACCGGTCGCCTCGCGGCCGATGGGGTGCTCGCGAAAAAAGCGCATGATCTCGCTCGGGCCATCGCCATAGCTGGGATCTTCTTGTGACACCTGGATGCGGTGGACGACGATACCACGGATCTGCGCCCGTTCGCGCGCGGGGCGCTCGGTACACTCAGGCGCCCACTGGTAGGAGAGCTCGCTGCCACGGGTCATGACTTAGCCACGTACCGCAGAACGACGCGAAGATCGAGAAGCACGCACCTTGTGCGGCGCGTCGCCGATATTCAACAGCGGTGAATAGTCCTGCAGTTTCGCATCGGAGTCGCTACATGTCATACCAAGGCCCGGAGCGTCGTCGCCACCGCGTGTTGGTGACCAATCATACAGAATATCACATGCGCGGGGAGACCTGCGTCGCGGTGCGCGATCTCACAACGGGCGAATGGGTCCGTGATCATAGCGCCGTCGGCAGTCGCCTCGAGAGCGCGCTCGGTGGCCAAGCCTGGCGGGCCGCACACAGCGGCGTAGGCGTCGGCGACAAGCTCTATTTCTCGGCCGATGTGCTCACGAGCCCGGTGCGCGCCGTCGACAGGCCCGCGCGAGAGGTCGTGCCGCTGTACGACTGCAAGAGTGCGGCCTGAGGCAGCGGGCGATCATTCGCTCCGCTCGCGCCGGCGCACCCGCCGAGGCTCAGCAAGCAGTCCAGCGCCCATGAGGCAATCGGCCAGCGCTTCGAAATCGATCTCGTAGCGTTGCTCACGCAGCAGGCGACGCAGCTCGCCCAACGTTTGCCTACGGCTCATCGTCGGCCTCCCGGTGGTCGGCGTAGGCGTGCTCGCGGCTTGCTCGCTCTGTCGTGTGCGATCGTCCACGTCGCCCTCGCCAGGGGGCGCTACCGCGCGCCCACCCATAGGTTCAGCGGCACATTTTTTGGGGGGGTTCAGGCAGACGCGTACGTGGCGGACAACTTCGCTCGGCTACTCGGCCTGGGCAGCCGCGAGGTGCCCGCGCAGGAGATCGATCGCCTGGGTGTGCAGCTGACTGATGCGTGAGCGCGAGATGCCGAGCAAACGACCGATCTCCTTGTAGGTCAGCTCTTCGAAGTAGTAGAGCGACAAGAGCGTCTGCAGGCGCCGCGGCAGCTTCTTGAGCGCCTTGACGACGCCTTCGCGCGTTTCGCGGCGAATGGTGT
>CAYHNK010000141.1:0-11553 GCA_964357695.1 uncultured Bdellovibrionales bacterium
ATGCGCCCATGTGTCGCTCAGCACACGTTCCTTGGCAAGAGCGCGCGCGGGAGGGCGAATTGCCTGTGATTCGGCCCTGAGGTAACGTCGCTTGCGATGCCTCTGGGCCTATCTCTGCTCGCGGTGATGCCGTGGGCGATCACGGTGCAGGGTCCGGCGTTGGCTCTTGAGTCTTCGTTGGCGATTGCGGTGGGGGCCGGCGCGGGCGAGCTCGAGGCAGCGCTCCTGAGACAGGCTCTCGATACGCATCTGAGCGATGTGGATCGCTTCTTTGTCGAGCCCGACGGACCGCCGCCAAGCTCCCCGGACGAGGCTGTGACGTGGGCGCGAGGCATCGGTGAGCGAACCGGTGCACGATGGGTGGCGTGGGTAACGTGGCACGCGGGTTCGGAGAGCGAGCGTGAGGTCGAGGCCGCGTTCGTTGATACGCAAGGCGCCGCGACGCCGCAGACGGTGCGCGAGCCTGTGGTGGGCGGGTCGTCCGCAACGCCTTATCGCGTGCTAGCGCTGCGGCTGCGAGGTCTCGTGCGCGCGGCGCTCCTAGTCGAGACACGTCGCGTGGGGGCGTCGCCGGAGGTCGAGACCGCGCCGCGGGTCATGGCGGAGCCGGCATGTTCTGACCGCCAGCTCTTTGGCGAGCTCGAGAGCTCGTTGCGCTGGCCGACGCCTGACGGGCTCAACGGGCCTGCGGTAGGGCTGCACTTGGGCGTCGCACTGCCGCGCTGGCGTGTAGGTGTGGCACTCGCTGCAGGCTGGCCAACCCAGGCGGCGACCGCAGAGCTCAGCGGCAAGGCGCTGCCCCTGTGGCTTGGCGTGGGGCTCGAACGCCGCCTGCTCTCCGGCCTCTGGGGAGGTCGCCTTGCAGTGTGGACCGGTCTCGAAGCGGGCGGGCTGCTGCTGCGCGTCTCCGCGCGCTCAAAGGCGACCGCTGTGCGTGAGAGCTCCGCGGACGCCATTCCGTTTTTCACTCTGCTCGTCACGGGGCAGGTGCCACTGTGGGCGGGGTGGAGCGTTCGCGTCGGTCCGATGGTGCAGTGGCTTCCGGTCGATCGCCGCTTCGAGTCGGCGGGTGCGCCGGTGCTCGCCACCGGCCACTACGCCACGGGCGCAAGATTGAGCTTGTGGTGGGGGTCTTAGTCGTTTGGGCTCGGTCGCCGTCCTAGGGTTTGATGTGGAACATCGTCGTCGTGCCTCGAGTCTCCCCGCCGCGCTGGTGCAGCGCGCCATCGCTGGCGATCGGGAGGCCACGGCGGTGGTACTGGAAGCAGCGTACGACCTTGCGCGGGGAATGCTGCTGCGCATGTTGGGGCCCAGCCAGGATCTCGACGACCTCGTGCAGACGACGGTCCTGCGTGTGGCCGAGAGTCTGCCCAAGCTGCGCAGCCCAGAGGCCTTCTCCACTTGGGCAGGGGGCATCACTGTGAATCTGGCGCGCGATTTCGTGCGTGGTCGCCCGCGCGCGCGGGCACACGTGCCGTACGAAGAGTCGCATGTCGTCGAGCACGGCGGCGCCGAGCGGGATGCCGCGGCCCGAGATCAATTGCGCCGAACCCTTCAAGTGCTCGGTGGTCTCTCGGAAGCGCACCGCACCGTGTTCGTCTTGCGGGTCGTTCTCGGCCACTCGGTCGAGGAGATTGCCGCGATGACGGGCAGCGCGCACTCGACGACGCGTCTGCGTCTGTATTACGCCCGCAAGCACTTCGCCAAGCTGGTCGCGGCCGAGCTCGGTCCAGCCGATGGGTCGAAGGGGGAGAGGTCATGACTACGCGCTGCGACGTCGACACGCAGGTATTGGCCGAGCTCGTCACCGGCGGTCTCTCGTCGTCGCGTCGCGCCCGCGTCTCCGCTCACGTTGCCACCTGCGAAACGTGTCGTTCGCGCTCGCGTGAGATTGAGGGCCTGCTCGCCAGCGTACGCGACGTGCGTGATGTACCGCCTGAGGGACATCGCGAGGCCGTGCTGGCTCGTGCGCTGCTTGCGCGCGACACACGCGCGCGCGCGACGCCCCGGTGGCTGCCGTCGTTGGTGTGGGGCGGGGCCGTTGCCGCACTCGCGGCAGCGGCCATGCTACTCGCCGTGTGGTCAGGGCCTTCGCTGCATGGCGAAGGCTCGCGTGCGCCTACCACAGCGAGGGCGCCGAGAGTGGTTGATGGCGTCTTCGCGTCAGAGTCGGTCGCAGAGCTGTCGGTCGGCAAGTCCCCCACGCGGGGCGTCTGGCTCGAAGCTCGCACGCCCGAAGCCACCCTAGCACTCGCCGACGGGACGCGGCTGCGTGCCGTCAAACATGCACGCGTGCGCCTCGATGACGTGGTGGGGCAGCAGTGGATGCTCGAGCGCGGTTCATTGCAGCTCGACGTCGAGCCGCAGCCTGCTCGCGCTCCCCTCTCGGTTACGACCGCCGAGGCGCGCATCACGGTTGTGGGCACGGCCTTTTCTGTGGACCGCGATGCCGCGTCGGATCCACCGACCACGACGGTTGTGGTCGCGCACGGCATCGTCGAGGTGGTGGCGCTAGCCGACGGCGCTGTCGTACGGCTGTACGCCGGGCAGTCACTCACCGTGCCTCCCATCGGCGTCGTTGATGCCCAGCGGGGTCCGACCCACGCCGGTGATGCGGCCCATGCGTCGGTGGCCACGCGCTTCGCTGCCATCCGTTCAAAGATTGATGCGGGCGATGTCGCGGCGGCTCGTGACCTCTTGCAAGAAGTCGAGCGCGGGCGTGATTTGAGACGATTCGAGCAGGCCGAGCTCGGACTGCTGCGGGCGGAGGCGGCGATGGGCGAGCGACACTACGACGACGCCGTGCTCGCTTATCTGCGGGTCGCCGAACGGTTCGCCGACCTGCCGCAGGGCGAGATGGGGCTGTTTGCTGCGGCGCAGCTCTCAGTCGACCACCCGACCCGTGCCGGCGACGGGGCCTCGCTGCTGGGGCGCTACCTCTCGATTCACCCGCAAGGCAGATTCGCGCGCGAGGCGGCGCTGCTCTTGCGTGCGGCTCACGCGAGGTCACCGTGATGATTCGCAGGCCCGTGTTCTTGGCCGTCGCTGTGGGTCTGGGCGGATGCACGGTGCGCTCGGACCTTCTCGACGGCGACCCAGCGGCTTCGTGCACGATGCAGGGTACGTGTCTCGCTCTTGAGGCGACACCGACGCCCGAGAGCATCACGTGGCGCTGGGATGCCGCGGCGCTGCCTGCCGACGTGGCGGGGTACATGCTGTGGCTCGCACCGAGTCGGGCACAGCTCGAGAGCGGCGTGGCCCGGGTGTGGGGCGCCGATGATGATGCCAATCTCGCTTGGCGCATCTCTCCATTCGGGCCGAACTTGGTTGCACGCACCACTGTGCGCGGACTGAGTCCGACCACCGCGTATTCGGCGTGGCTTTGGACGTGGGACGAGCAGGGCGAATCACGGGTCGTCGCCGAAGGCACGGGCACAACCGCTGCGGCGGCCACACAGGCGGTGGCCATCTTTCAAGAGACTGAGCACACGGGGCCGGGGGGGTGGTTTGACACCGAGGACCCGACCACCGCGGCGCGCTCCCACACAGGCAGCGCGGCGCTGTGGATCGACACCTGCGCCGAAGTGGCGGGGGCTTGCACGCGGGGCGGTTGGATCAACATGCAGCTTGGCGGCCTGAGTCTCGACTTGAGTGCGCTGACTGCCGACGAGCGCTCGCGCGCCTTTGTCGAGGCGTATCTTTCGGTCGTGCCGCGCGTCGCGACGCCAGCGCCCATCCACTATCTCGAGCTCTCGCTGGGGACGGGCGCGGGGGTCTACTTTCACGCACCGTACGCCACGCTCGTCGCCACGACGAGCTGGCAACAGGTGCAGGTACCATTCTCCCAGTTCCTGGACGATCAAGAAGCGGCCGCGAGCGTCGCCTTCGCGAGTGAGCCGCTCGATGGCGTGCTGGTGGGGGCGGTGTGGGGAGCCGACGCCGACGTCTACGTGGACGACGTCGTCCTTCGCTACTGACGGGAGACGCCATGTCGAGGTGTGTGGTATCTTGCGGTCTGTGCGCCACCGTCACCTGTGCTCACGGCACCTGCGACTGCGAAGCTTGGTTGGGACGGTGCGGCCTGTAACGCTTGCACCGTAGGCTATGGCCCACAGGGAGACCTCTGCTTTACCGGTGGACGTCTGTCTCGACCCTCTGCACTGCTACTACGTCTCGCGTGACGGTGACGGCGCCTGGTCCGCTTGCACCCATGTTGACACGCCGTGCTCCGGCGCGGGCGGCTAGAGACCCTCGAGCCATGTGCGCGCCTCGACGGTGGGGTTAAAGGTCGCAGGGCCGAGAAAGATCCGCAGCGCGTGAGGGTCGTCGAGCCGCATCGACGGTGACGCGGGGCCGGGGACGAAGCGTATCGTCCGGAGCGTGCCCAGAACCTCGCGGTAGTCTGGATCGCCGCACGCGGTGGCGATGCCGATGGCGACGTGCTGCGCCATACCCACGAGGTGGCTGAGCCTCGCGGTCTCGAAATCGGCGACGCTCAGCTGCAACTGTGGTCGCGTACCGCATGCCTCGGCAACGTGGTCGCCCGCCCGCTGCAGCGATGCCGCGAGGTCGGGCCCCGACATCGTGCCGCGCTCGAGCCGCCCGACCGCGTCGAGATAGCGCTGCAGCAGACTCTGAGCGGATCGAGCTCGAGACTTCTTTTCGTCATAGCCAAGGGCGAGGGGCTCGGTGCGACCCGAGAGGGTGAGAGCAAGATAGTCGCCGAAAGACCCCGACTCGGTGACGAAGAGGCGACGTGTGCCTCCCACCTCTTGGTAGTAGATCTTTTGGCAGGCGGTCGTTTCGCATCGGCCCTCGTAGACGGCGAGCGTGTCGTGCTCGGCAAGCCCTGCCGCATCGAGGTGCGCGAGCATGCGGCGCTCGTGACGAGCGCCGAGCGGCAACAGGGTCAAGGTCGCCCGCGGCCCGCCGGTGTACGTCGTATACACCTTGAGCTCCTGCGTGTGGGCGTCCAACGTCGGACCCGCGGCAAGAACGAGTAGATACAGCGCCAGGGTCATGGGCTGCCTCGCTCGGCGACAAATCGGGTGCACTTCTTCTGGGTGATGCCGCCGAGTGCATCACGTGCGAGCATTTCGGCACACGCATTGGCCTGACCGTCGGCACTGGCATTGATCGCATCCTTGATGACCGCCTTCAGCGGCTCAAAGCACGGGCCGAAGGCGACGCGCCGGGCCACCTGGGCCTCGCGTCGCTCTCCAGGAAGTCGCAGCGCTTGTGACACGGCCTGGCTCAGATCGACATCCTGACACTGCGCGGGCTGTGGGCTCGCGGGCAGACCCCATTCGAAGTAGGTCATCGCCCGCACTTCCGAGAGGCGCTGGCGCGTGCTCTTGGCGACCGCGAAGCAAAACGCGGCATCGGCTTTCGCCTGGGGTGCGAAGCGGTCCATGAAGCGCTCCAGAAAGAATTCCAGGCGATACGCCTCGGCGGGCGGCGCGACCTCTTTGAAACCTTCGCGCAGTGACTCGCGCGCGAGGAGCGTCCAGGCGTTGTTCCTATCGCCCGGGGCAACGTCTTCGAGATGCTCGAGCAGCTCGCTGAAGTTGCCGCGTTGCCGCAGCGCTTGTAGGTCTTCGAGGGTGTAGGTCTTGGCGTCGCTTGCGGTACTACTCAGAGCGGCAAGCAGGGCGAGAAGGAGCATTTCGGCGAACCTCACGGGTGTGCGGTGGGGCGAGGGGGATAGCCCCCCCTCGCTGTGTCGACTATTCCCACACGGCTTTGATTGCCTCTTCGTTCTTCCAGCTGCCGACGCCGTCGCCGTTGAGCGAGACCACGAGCGTCGTGCCTTTGAGCTTGAACGCCGCTTGATCGTACTCCTTGCGCTCCGGCTTGCCGGAGAACGCGAGCACGGTGAGCTTGGCGATTTCGCTCTTGTAGAGCTCGTCCTTGGTGCAGGTGGACTCGAGAAAGCCGTAAATCTCGGCGATCAGGCCACCGACATACCCGAGGATGGCGGCCTTCTCGTCCTTGTCCTTGTATGCGTATTTCTCCCACGCCGACCAATCGATGGTGGCTTTGAGCTTTGCGTTGCCGCAGGCCTTGCTGACCTGGACGAGCTCCTCGTTCATTCGTTTTTCGCTTGCGGCAATGGCCTTCTTCTCTTGGATGCCGGCTAGCGACACCGCGGGGACGAGAAGAAGGGCGACGGTCAATAGCACTCTCATGTGATGCTCCTGTGGCAACGGTTGCGCGTACGTCAACCGATGTGAAAAATGAACCCGGCAATGACGAGCCAGGCGGCGACGAAGGCGACTCGAACCCGCGTTCGGTCTGCTACGCCGCGCTTTCTTGGATTTCGGCCTCAGCCGCCGTTCATCTTTGCGAGCAAGCCGTCAATCGTCTTGTCGATGACCACGCCGGGAAGCTTCACCGGTGCGCCCACCTGCGCCACGAAGGTCCCCTGCACGTCGCCGACCTTGTAGGTCGTAAAGCCGATGCGATAGAGGCCACGGAGCAACTTGGTAGCGTCGGTGACGCGCAAGAGAGAGTTGTAGGCGCTGCCGGAGGGCTGCGTCGGCAGCTCGCTGGTGTCGTCGTTGCTCTCGAGCGTCATCCATTGGGAGGCTTCGGCGATCTTGCGCGTGCCGCTGGAGACGGCCTCCGGCGTCAGGATCGTCGCGTGACGTTCGAACGTGATGTACGTGTCGAAGTAGTTCTTCGCCGTCTTGGCATCGTTGGCGCCGGCGCTGTCCCAAGACGCAGCCTTGAAGTCGCCTTCCTCAGGGGTGACGTCGGCGGGGACCGGCGACATCATGCGGACGCCGAGCTCCGGCGCCACCGCCGGGATCCAAAGATAGAGATAGTAGAAGTTCTTGCCGTCGACGACGGCGTCGGGCTTGGCTCCCGGCTCGACGAAGCCGTAATAGCTCGCGACGCTGGTGTAGGGGGCGCGGACCTCTTTCCCCATCACCGACTTCATCCCCATCTCGGCACCAAAGCTCGGTAGACCGCCACTCGCGCAGCCGCTCAGCATCGCCACGGTCGCTGCCGTAGCCACAAACACATCCCTGTACCCGCTCATCAATCGTCTCCTACGTTGGTTGATTCGTGCCTCTCGTCCAACACGAGAGGCCGCTGCTCGTAGGACTCCAGAGCGGACCGATGTGTGCAGGTTTTCTTTCGTCGCGATGAGCTGTTGTGAGGTGAGGCGCCGGTGCAAGCCATTGGCGTTTAGTCGAGGTGGGCGGCTCGTCGTCCTATTCTCCGATCACGCCATAACCGCGAAGGGAGGTGCCCAAGGATGAGCAGATCGCACACGACCTCCTCGAATGCGAGAACCCGCCTCATTGCCGCGACGCTTGTGGTCGCAGCCATCCTGATCGCGTCGCCTCGCGCGTCGCGAGCGGAAACCTACTACGTGGCCCACGATGGCGCCTCCGCTTGGCAGCAATGCACCGTCATTGGATCGCCGTGCTCATGGCAGACGGCCATGGCAAACGCCGTGGCTGACGATCTTGTCTATTTCCAGAGCGGTACCTACGACGTGGAAGACGAATGTTCCGGATCTTGGGAATACATCGCCATGGCACCGGCGAACTCCGGCACCGCGGGTCACCCCATCACGTTCATGGCCTACCCTGGCCACACGCCGAGGGTGAACGGATGCATCAGCAATGAATCGCCGGCGTTTGGCGCCCGGGACGTGGACTACATCATATGGGATGGGTTCTCCAGCGGGACCCTACACGACTCGGATCGAGAGAACTGGTTCTTTCTCTACTGGAACTCGAACTACAGCATCGTACGCAACTGCACGTTTGCCGGCATCGACAGTGCGCTTGGCGATGGACACCGCAACTCAGCACCTATTCGCGTCGAAGATGCTCATGACGTTGAGATCTACGACAACGACTTGCGGTGCTCGGGCGGACAGGTGATCAATTCCGCCTGCGTGTATTTATTTGCGGCCGTGCGCACCAAGGTTCATCACAACACGATGCATGAGGGCGACTACGGCGTCATGCAGAAGATCAACGTCAACACCGACAACGAGATCTACAACAACTTCATCCATTCCTTGGCGTATTCGGGGGTGGTCTTGACGGAGGAGAATGTGGATGGCAGCGGGCACAAGGTCCACCACAACGTTTTCGTCGATATCGGGCAGATAGCCGTCGAGACGTATCCCAACGGTACCGCGCTTCAGCACGGTGCGCAGTTCTTCAACAATACCATCCACAACGCGCGCGATGGCATCGTTCTGAGCGAAGATTCCCGCAGCGGTCAGGTATGGAACAACATCATCGCGCAGCCGACCAGGGCGTTTCTCACCTACGATACCGGGGCTGCGCTACCCGCCTACTGTGACTACAACAACTTCCATGGCTCGGGAACCAGGACCGAGGAAGCGGGCTACGACACGCACTCGATTACGACCGACCCAGGTTTTGTGAATGCCGGAGGTATGACGCCGGAGTCCTACAAGCGCACTTCGTATCCCACCAACGGTCGGGGCGCACCTTTTGACTCGGTCATGGGCGCCTACGTCACCGGTGACGAGCTCATTGGGACGCGATCGGGCGGAGCGGTCGCCCCAACATGCACCGACGTGGACTCCGATGGCTACGGGTCACCAGCTTCGTCTGCGTGCACGCATTCCCAACTAGACTGTGACGACAACGCGGGAGCCGTCCACCCCGGCGCCAGTGAGCAGTGCAACGGTATTGACGACAACTGCGTCGCGGGGACCACCGACGAGGTGTGTCCCGCCTGCGTCAGCGGCGCGACGCGGGAGTGCTACAGCGGTGCGCTGTCGACACGAGGTGTGGGGGCGTGCCAGGACGGCAACCAAGCGTGTGTCGACGAGGCGTGGCCCCTCTCGTGCGCGGACGAGGTGCTCCCTGCCACAGAGCACTGTAGCGACGCTGTGGACAACGACTGCGACGGCGCCATCGACGCGACCGACAGCGACTGCCCGGACGCGTGTGCGGATGCCGACGGGGACGGCTATCCAAACATGGCGTGCGATGGCTCCGACTGCAACGATAGTGACAATGCCATCAGCCCTGGGGCCGAGGAGGTTTGCGGCGACCGCATCGACAATGATTGCGACGGTGACGTTGACAGCGTGCCGGACGACGCGTGCACTCGCGCCAGCGTATCGAGCGGCTGCAGCTGCGCTGCAACGCTCGGCCCGTGGGTCGGGTTGTGGGTGATTGCGGCACCGCTTGTCCTGCGTCGGCGGCGTTCGCAAGGCGCCATCAACCGCGGTGGTGCCCCCGCATCGCAAGATCTTCCTGTGCGTTGAGATTGAGCGCCACGCCCGGGGTAACAGATTGGATGAAGTGCTTGAAAGCCACCCACTCTGCTTATGAGCTTACCTAACTGGGTGTCCATCAACCCCCCGGAGGGTCAAGGCCCGTTTCGGTCACGACCCGACTCTGTGCAACAACGCGGACGCGCCCGGCGTGCGCCCGCTGGCGGTTTCAACGCACCGCAGGGCCGCTCGTGGCCGCGATCGCATCGACCGTGCCGGGGTCGACTGGGTGATTGAGCGCCAGGACGGCGCGGGCATCCTGCGCCAAGTCGTCCATGCCGAGTTTCGTGTAGGCCTCGATCATCACCTGCAGCGCACGAATGCGCGCCGGCGCCTGCGGGTAGTGCTCGATCAGATACTGCCCGCGGTTTGCAGCGGCGAGGTAGGCTTCCCGCTTCATGTAGTAGTCTGCCACCGCCATTTCGTGGGCGGCGAGCTTGTTTTGTAGGTGCGTCAGTCGTCTGTGGCCATCAACCGCATAGCGGCTGTCGGGGTGTTGTCGAACCAAGGTGGCGAAGTCGTCGAAGGCGGCGCGGAGCGACTTGGGATCGCGTTGTGCGGGGTTGTGCGAAAACATCCGGTCAAGCCAGCTATCCCCGCGATTGAAGTTTGTGAGGCCCCTGAGGTACCACGCGTAGTCGACGCAGGGGTCACGCGGATTGAGGCGCAAGAAGCGATCGATGGCTTCGAGGGCGGCGTCCGGCTGGTTGGCCTTGTAGTGCGCGTACGCCGCGTCGAGTTGAACCTGCCTCGCGTACGGGCTCGTGGGAAACCGGGCCTCGAGGTCGTGCATCATCGCGACGGCGATATCGAATTCCCCGGCACCGAGCGCCCGCCGGGCTTCTTCGTACGAGACCTTGTCCGCACGGGTGCCTGGAACGACGGGGCAAGGCGGAGGCTCGACGCGATCAGTGCCGCCCGCGCCCACCGCGGCAAACGGTGCCGACGGCGCACCAGCAGCGCGCCTACGACCGCGCGGAGGCCATCGCCACGTGGACAGTAGCGTGCGCCAAATCCGTTCAACAGGGCGGGGAACTTCAGGCTAGAACATGTAGCGCAGACCGACGGTCACGTTGGCCTGCAGGTCGCGGTCAATGCCGTTCTTCGCGTATTCCTCGCGAATGTCGTCGTCACGGGTCAGTGACACGCCGCCACGTAGCTCACTATTGCCCACACGCGAGATGAGTCCAAAGGCGACCGTGGCTCCGCCGTCGCGGGCGAGCGCTTCCGCGAAGGCTCCTCGCAGGGCGCCCGCGCTGAACACGCCACCCGATCGATCGAGGAATTGGACACCGACGCCGGCGGCGACGTAGCCAAAGGAATCGAGCTTGTCGATGCCGACGCACACGGTTCTGTCCTCGTTGCACGTCGCGCCAGGCTGTGTGGCGCCGGACTCCACCTTCGCGTAGTAGCTCGTGCCTTCGTTCGTCGCTCCATAGAGCACGCCGCCTTCGACGCTGGACCCGGTGAGGCCTGCGGCAAAACCAACAAAGGGCGTAATCTTCTCGTTTGACATGGCGATCTCCTCGCGAAGCGACGTTGGTGTTTCGTAACAATGTTATCGGCCGCCGGGAGCCGGTGTTGCGTCAGGTTCGATCGGTGCATTTCCCGCCGTCCTCGATCCTGCGGTCGGGACTCCGCACGAGCTATGGCGCCCGGCACATGGTCGACGTGCCGACGCATCTGTGCGTGGACGTCATCTCGGACGTCCACGTGCGCTAGTGGGTGATCACCGTCCCCGCCTCGATGCGAACCATCGCCGTCGTCCCGCGGTGCCGTCAGCGAGGGATGAATCAATACGTTGCCGGCCGCGATCGTGGGCGCGCCGAAATTGAAAGTGCACCCGGGGCAACTACTCGGCTGCATGCGCCGATGCTTAGTCTGTTCCGATTTCGCGGACGGTTGGAGTGGCGAACGAGGCACACGCAGTTCAAGGAGACGAACCATGGAACCAGTGGCGGTTGGCAACAGCCATCCAGTAGTACCGGCGCAAAGTGGGGCTGCGACTAGAGATCCCGAGCCGGGTGATGTGTTGGTGGCTCAGGCCAGACAAGCGGGACAAGCTCCTATGCAGTTCGCAAGAGAAGAGCTCTTCCTGTCGGGATGGGCCCTGTTTGGCCTTGGTCTCGCAACAGACGGTCTTGGGCTTATGTTGGTCGGCGTTGTTCTCGCGGCGGGCGCCACGGGGGACTAGCTCGGCACGTCGTGCTCGACGGCGAGCGGGGGATCCTTGAGGTCTTCGAAACCATGACGGATGAACAAACCCGTCGCGA
>CAYHNK010000142.1:0-11168 GCA_964357695.1 uncultured Bdellovibrionales bacterium
CGCGAAACTCCCATCCCACAACATCAACCACGACATCTGGGTGGGCGTCGCGTCATCAGTCCTCGCCGCTGACCCCGAGGGTATGCCTCCGGAAACGCAGCCCCTCGGGGATGTCGATGACACGATACGCCGACTGTCGGAGGTGGTCGCGCGCGAGCCTCTCGATGCGCCCAGTCACTACATTCTGGGGCTCGCGTATTTCAAAAAGGGTGAGATGCAGCGCGCGGCAGCAGCCTTCGATACTGTGACGCGCCTCACGCCTGAAGACGATGATGGCTACTACGCCCTCGGCCTGACGCTGCGCCGCACGGGGGATCTCGACGGCGCGGTGGACGCGCTGCGCAAGGCCGGGGAGCTCAACGATGCCGCGCCCGAGATCGTCTTCGACCTCGGGCTAACGTATCTGGAGCTGGGGCGCTCCGAGAAAGCGCTGTCGGCATTTCAGCGGGCCATTCGCATGCGGCCAGCCTTCGCCGCCGCGCACTACAACCTCGGTGTTGCCTATGAGCAAGAGGGGCGCGCCGACGATGCCATCATCGAGTACGGGGCGACGCTGCGCCTCGACCCGAGCTACACGCCCGCCCTCGTCAATCTTGGCAAGGCGTACGCGGACCGCGGATTTGTCGACAAGGCGATCCAAACGTTCAAGAAGGCCATCCAGACCAATCCCCGTGAGGCGGGTGCCTACTACAATCTCGGTGTCGTGTTGCAGCGGCGCGGCGAGCTGTTGCAGGCGGCCGAAGCGTACAAACAGGCCGTAACCGCCGATCCCAAACAGGCGGAGTCGTACAACAACCTCGGGGTCGTGTACGACAAGCTCGGCGACATGCCCCAGACCATCGTGCAGTTTCGCGCGGCCCTGCAAGCGAAGCCGGATTTCATCGATGCCGCGTTCAATCTCGGTCTTGCCTACTACAAAACCGGACGCTTCGACGAGGCAACGACGACGTTTCGCGACGTGCTGCGCCTGAGCCCCAATCACCAGGAAGCGCAGCTGCACCTCGGTGAGATCTACTATCAGCGCGGCAGATTCAGCGACGCGCTGGATGCCTACAAGAGTGCGCTCGAGCGACATCCGGAGGACGTGGCGACGCATCGCAAGCTCGGGCTCGCCTACATGAAGGATCGGCGCTACGCGGAGGCGATCGACGAGCTCAAGCAGGTCGTCGCCGCGGATGGCAACGATGCGGCCACCTTGATGCTGCTCGGCGACGCCTACGGGGCGCGCAAGAACTGGGAGCAAGCTGTTGATGCCTACGAGTCGGCGCTCGAGCTCGAGCCCGAAAACGCGACGGCCCGGGCGAGCTTGGCCGACGCGTGGTTGGACTATGGCTTTCCCAGAAAGGCCATCGAGGAGCTGGACCGCGCGCGCGAGCTGGCGCCGGAGGCTCCCGAAACGTGGATCGGTCTCGGTCGCCTGGCGCTGCGTGGCGGCAAGCTCGACGACGCCGAAGCCCATTTCAAAAAAGCCCTGACTTTGCGTGCGAAGGACGTCGACGCGGAGCTCGGTCTCGGCCGGGTGTATTTCGCGCGTGGACAGCGTGACGCGGAGCTCGCTGCGTATCGCCGGGCGGTCGCGGCGGATCCGAGCAACGCCGCCGCATACGGGGAGCTTGGTCTGTCGTTACACAATGCAGGTCGGACGGGCGACGCCGTCGCCGCCTTCCAGCGGGCGGTTGTTCTCGATGCTCGCTTTGCCAAAGCCCACTACCTGTTGGGGTTTGCCTACTTCAAGCAGCGCCAGCCCGAGGAAGCGGTGGCGTCGTTTCGCCAGGCGGTGGCCATCGATCCGCTGTACGCGGATGCCCACTACAACCTCGGTAAGGTGCTCGAGAAGCTCGCCCGCCCGGCCGAGGCGGCGGAGGCCTACCGCGCCGCGATTCGCGCGCAGCCCGACTATGGCGATGCAGTGCTCGCCTTGGAACGGGTGGCGCCGCAGCGCCCCTAACGGCGTGCAGCTTGGAGGCCGGTGCCCGGCACCGAGCGTAGCCAGATGGGTCGCAGCGCGTGGAGCGATGCCGCTTCTTGCCAGGCCGCCACCTCGGTATGGGTCCAGGTACCCGAAGCGCTCAGCATGCCGAAGTACAGGTCGCCCAGAGCGCCCGCTTGTCCTCGTCGCGTCGACAGTTTGGGGCGGAAGATCTCCTGGACGATGACGACGCCTTCGGGCCTGAGCGCTCGCGCGATCCGCCGCATCAGATCTTCATTTTGCGCCGCGTCGAGATGATGTACGAGGTGGGAGACGAACACGACGTCGTACGTTTCATGGCCCAAGTCTTCCTTCGTCGCATCCCCCGTACGATAGCGCAAGCGCGCGCCGAGTCCTTCGCGCTCGATGAGTGCTGCCGCCTCGCGTGCCATGTCCGGCAAGTCGAGCACGGTCGCCTCGAGCAGCGGGTGGCGCCGGCAGAGGGTGGCGGCGTACAGACCGTGAGCGCCGCCGAGGTCGAGGAGCGTGCGTGCGCGACGCCCGATGGGCGCCCGTTTGGCGACCTCCTCGGCGGTGAGGGCCGCGAGGGCGCGCATGCCGGCTGGGTAGATGGCCCAGCTCTCAGTGGTGAGCTGTCGATGCAAATCAACCGTGGTCCCGTGGCGAATGTACGCCTCGTAGTGGTCGAGCAGATCCCACTCCAACAGGCGAAAGACCATGTTGTCGTGCAGCGACTGGGGTGCACCAGGCAAGAGCCAGCGACGTGCCCGCGCGGTGAGCGCATAGCGACCCGCGCGCCAGGTGAGGTACCGCGCGCCCACCAGCGCACCGAGCATCTTCTCGAGCGCGCCCGGGTCCGCCTCACAGCGCAGGGCCACCTCATGAGTGGTGGCGCCCCCATCTCGGAGCGCCTCGAACACGCCGACCTTGCATGCGACAATGATTGTGCGACTCAGCCACATGGCGACGAGCGTGTCGAACAGGGGTACGGGCGCCAGGCCTGCTCGCAGGCCCAGCCACTCCATCACGGTCTCTGGCACCACAGCTAGGCGCATATCGGATCCTTGCCCTTTCCTCGTCAAACAGGTACATCGAGAAAACTCCCAACACAAGGAGCGATTCGCAATGGCCGTACCTAACCTGGATGAATCGAGCTGGCCGCTCGTGCGCGTCTCGTGGACGGGCGAAGTGTCGGCGGACGATATCGACGCCCACTTTGCTGCCATGAAGACGTTGGCGCAACGGGGTCAGCGTTTCGGTCTGGTGATGAGTGTCGTCGATCTCGAGTACCCTACGGCGGCGCTGCGCAAGCGCGTCGCCGAGCACCTCAAGGTCATGGGTGCACAGGCCAAGGATGTGGTCGTCTGCAATGCCCACGTCGTCAGCTCGGCGGCGATGCGCGGCATCCTCACGGCCATCTACTGGGTGTCGCCGCCGCCGTTTCTCACCAAGGTCTTCACTGACCCCGCAGAGGCGGAGCGCTGGGTGCAGGCGCAGCTGCGTGCGCCAGTAGGATAGACGTGTGCCAATGTGCGACGCCGTGCCGGTGTCGCCAGCCACGCGGCCTTCCCGAATACATCTGACTGCCAGGAAAAAGCTGGGGATTGGCTCGCACCGCCTGCCTTCTGACGGCTGGCATTGCATTTGCGATCTCGTGTCGTGCGCGCGCCGATGGTCGGCGTGGCGGCGACAGGAGATGAGCGATGCACGGGCGAGCAATAGGATCTTTTTCTGCATGGAAGCGTACGCGGGGTGTGGTTGCCCCTTGTAGTTACAGCACGGCTGTGTTTTTCTGTAGAGGTCGAACCTACCTTGCCGCCATTCATAGGTTTGTGCGACAGCGGCCGGAGCACCCACGAGGGCGTCTCCGGCCGCGCGCTTTCTACGCCCCATTCGTCGCGTTGGTTCTGGGAGCTGCCTCAGCCGGCTGTGGTTTGAGTGAAGCCACCACCGGCGATCTCTGTCGGGCTGTGGTCGGCGAGCTCGTCATCAGCGAGATCATGGTCGCCCCAGGGGGCGCGCCTGCGGTCGAGTGGATCGAGATCTACAACGCCAGCGGCGCGCCACAGCCACTCGACGGCCTCGTGATCGCTAAGAGTGACCCGACGGATCCGGTGCACCGTAGTGAGCTCGTGGTGCGTGGTGCTGGGGCGCTCGAAGTGGGCGCTTATGCGCTCGTGACGAGCGAGCGCGCGACCACGCTAACGACGCGCTACGTGTGGGGTGGCAGCTTCGGCGGCCTCGCGAACGACAGCGCCGTGATCGAGCTCGGCTGTCAGGGGACAGTGCTCGACGTCGTGCAGTACGGCAGCAGTGGCATGGGTGTGCCCGTCACGGGTCAGAGTTTGTTGCTCGATGGCTCGTGGACGCCCGATGCAGAAGCCAACGATCGTGCGAGTCGTTGGTGTGCTGCGCGCACGGCGTACGACGCGGCCAATCGCGGCACTCCAGGCGCGGCGAACGAGCCGTGTCGACAAGTGCGGTGTCTGGACGAGGATGTTGCACGCGCTGTGCAGCCGCCCGGAGTCGGCTCGCTCGCGGTCGTCGAAGTGCTGGCGGACGCGCCGGACGGCGACACCGGTCGAGAGTGGCTCGAGATCCGTGCGACCGGGTCGGTCCCCGTGGATCTGAACGGCCTTGACGTCGTGGTGCGCAAGGTCGAGACGGCGAGCACACGCAGCTTCCAAATCGAGGCCCCAGGGTGCCTGACGATGGTGCCGGGGGCGCGGTGGGTGGTTGGCAGTGAGGACGATGGGGCGCTCAATGGCGCGGTGCGCGTCGATGTGGTGGCGCCGGCGCTGAGCCTGTTTGACGGCGCGGCGCTCGAGCTCGAGCTGTGGTGGGCCGAAGACCTCATCGATGTTGCGCGTGTACCGGCGGGAACGTCGGGCGTCTCGTGGTCCCTGACCGCCAACAGCGACGAAGCGACGGCCAACGACGATGCGGCCGCGTTCTGTTCTTCGGCGACGCGCGGCATCTTCGAGGGTGTGGGCACGCCGGGGTGCGCCAATCTGTGTGGCGTTGGCTGCGTCGATGCGACGGGCTGCGCTCGCGCGTTGCGGCCCGTCGAGCCAGGATCTCTCTTGCTCACTGAGGTCTTTGCCAATCCCACGAGCGATGACGCGGGCCGAGAGTGGGTCGAGGTGCAGGTGGCGTCTGGGGCGCCCGTGGATCTCAATGGGATCGAGATCGTGTCGTTGCGTCCGGACACGGGGCGAAGTCGACGCGTCAACGTCGAGGATGACCGCTGTATCGCGGGTGAGCCTGGCGCCATCTGGGTGTTCGCCGGGCCGCTCGCGCAGGAGGCAGGGGTACCGACGACCTGGGTCGTCGGCAGTCCGAGCAGTGATCTATTCTACAACACCGGTGCGAGTGTGAGTCTGTGGGTGGGCGAGACGTGCGTCGATGAGACGCCGGTGGCCGACGCCAGTGCAGGCATCGCCTACAGCCGCAGCGCCGTCAGCGATGATGCGAACGCGGCGACGTGGTGCTGGCCCACGGCGGGGTCGCCGGAATTCACCGGCGGCGTCGGCACGCCAGGCACGGAGAACGCGCCGTGCCCATAGCCTGGCGCAGACTGTCGTACATAGTGGTCGCATGCTCGACGGGCGCTGTTGGCGCGGGCTGTGGGTCTGTCGAAGCAAGCGACGCGAGCGCATGTGGCCCCACGCGTGTGCTCATTGATCGAGTCGTCGATGGCGACACGGCGTACACGAGTGATGGCGAGTCGTTGCGCTACCTGCTCATCGATGCGCCAGAGATCGCCCATCGAGCCGACGAGTCCTCCGACTGCTATGCGGTCGAGGCGTCGCGCGCGAACGCGGCTCTTTGCGAAGGACACGAGCTGCGCCTCGAGTACGACCCCGAGTGTCGCGATCGGTACGGCAGGCTGCTCGCCTATCTGTGGGACGAGGACTTGCTCATCAACGAGGTCCTCGTGGCGCAAGGCAACGCGCGTTTCATGGTCATCCCACCCAACGATCGCTACGCCACTGAATTGCTGCGCGCCGAAGCGCATGCCCGCGAGGCGGGTATCGGTCTGTGGGGGCAGTGCCCATGAAACGACGACGCTGTGGGTATGGCGAGCTGTTCGTCGTGGCGGTCGCGTCCTCGTGGATGGCCCAGGCACGTGCGCAGGGCGATGGAGGCGCGGCGGCGCTCGCGCTCGGCACCCTGGCGGCGCTCGACGATCTAGAGAACGTCGGCGTCATCACGGCGACGCAAGCGACGCACTTGCGCCGCGCGCTCGAGGAGCCGATGGACCTCAATCGCGCCAGCGCCGCCGAGCTTGCGACGATGCCGCAGCTGAGCCAAGAACAGGCGCAGGCGCTCGTGGCATATCGCGACGCACGCGGTCCGTATCGTGACCTCGACCACGCGCAGAGCGTGAGGGGAGTCGACGAGAGCACGCTGATGGCGCTCGCCCCGTACGTGGTGGTGCGCCCGGTCTCAGAGCATTGGGTAGTGCTGCGGCTGGGGATGCTCGCACGCCGGGGCGGCGGGCGCCTACCGCAGCAGATCGACTGGCGGAGTGAGACGCCTACCCCGGCACAGGGCTTTGTGCAGCTTCGCGTCGGCGACGACGACCGCGTGCGCGCGGGCGTGCTCGTCACCTACGAGGAGCTGACGCGCGCGCACTGGGATCTCGCACGTGGCCAGCTCGTCACCCATGGACCATCCCGGCACGTACGGGTGCGTCATTGGTATGTGGAGCGCCGCTCGGGGTCGGCGAGCTGGGTCGCCGGTAGCTTCGATTTGGGCTTCGGCGAGGGGCTGACGATCGGCACCGGTGCGCGCAGCACCCCGGCGTGGTTATCGCCGGTGGACGACGCGGAAACGCAGCCCGAGCGGGCACGCGTGCGCCCACGGCCGTGCTTCTCCGGTGTCGCAGGACACTGGCAGCAGGAGCGTGCAACGGCGCAGGTCCTCGAAGCAACGGCGTTTGTCGGTGCACCGCTGCGCGATCTGTTCCAAGAGGACTTGAGGTACGGCGTCGATGCGGCGTGGGGTGAGCGTGCTTGTGTGGAGGGCTGCCCTGAAGGATACGCGTGCGATGACGGCGTCTGTCGCTCGAGCGCGCTGTACGACGCCCGCGATGCCGAGCGTCGCTACGTCGATCAAACCTACGAGGGAGCCTTTCGCGAGTATCTCGCGGGGTTGCAGCTGGGATGGCGTCAGGGCGATCGTGCCTGGCTCGGCGTGGTGGGCTTTGGCGCGCACAACGACCTGCAGCTCGCGCGCGAGGTCGGAGGAGGGTTCGCGCGCAGTGCGTCCATGCCGCAAGCGGCCACCTTTGGCGCGGCAAGCGTGTATGGCGGCTGGCGTGCCGGTCGCGGCGAGGTGCGCGTCGAGGCTGGCATGAGCGCGTCGGGCGGCGGCGGCTTTGTGGCACGGAGTCGCTGGCAGATCGGCGGCGACTGGCAGCTACAGACGGATCTGCGGGCGTATGGAGCCGAGCTGGAGAATCCGCATGGCCATCCGCCTTCTGCGCCCGGCGAGACGCAGGGATTGAGCAACCGCAACGAGATGGGCACGCGCGTGCACGTGCAGGGCAGCCCGGTGAGCGGGTCGTGGCTGGGTGTGGGGGTGGACGCGTGGAGCACGCCCTGGCGGTTTGCGGGGCAGGGGGCGGCGGCTCGCGGCTGGGGGCGTTTGAGACTCGGTAACGCGCGCGGCGGGTGGCTACAGTTGGGCTTTGACGGCGGTGCCGCAGCACCCGAGGTCGAGGGGGAGGCGCAGCGGTCGCTCGAGATGGTGCGTCAGCGATGGCAGGCGCGGGCGGTCGTGTTGGTGAACCGTCGTCTCGAGCGGGTGGGTGCGGCCGTCACCGTGCGGCAGAGTGCCGACTCGGGTGAGGTGCTGGCCTGGGAGCGTCCCCGCATCGAGGCGGATGCTACGTTGCGACCGTGGCGTGAGGCGCGCGTGGAGCTTTTGGGCATGGCGGTATGGCCACCCATCGAGGGTACACGACGGCAGCAGCAAGCGCAGCTGAGCTGTCGCTACGTCCAGCGGGTGGGCACGCACGTCTCCTGGCGGCTGGGCTATACGTTCGTGAGCTACCACGAGGTGCGCGCGTGGCGCTTCCCGCGCTACCACCAGCTCTCGCTCTCGGCGCAGCTAGACGTCTGATGAGTCGCTCGCTGGCGCAGGCGGTAGGCGCAGTGTGAAGGCGGTGCCCTCACCTGGGCGCGATTGTACCTCGATGCGACCACGGGCGTTCTCGATGAGACGCTGCGAGATCGCCAAACCGAGCCCCGTTCCCTGGGGCTTGGTCGTGAAGAACGGCACAAAGATGCGCGACAGATCTTCCTCCTGGATCCCCGGTCCATTGTCGATGACGCGTACGAGGACCTGCCCATGAATGAGGCTGCGCTGTACCGGGCGGGTGGCCATCCCTGGGGGCTCGTAGGCGACGGCGCTGGAGATGCGCACGCGTCCGTGATTGTCGAGGGCCTGGACGGAGTTGCGCAGCAAATTGATGAGCACCTGCTTGAGATGCTCGGGATCGATCGATACCGGCGGCAGGTGCAGTGCCAGGTCCAAAATGATCTCGACCTCGGGTGGCAGCTCACTGCGCAGCAGCTGCAGCGTCGCCTGGATGACCGCGTTGACGTCCGTGGGCGTCGGCTCGGCGTGCACGGGACGCACGTACTCGAGGAACTGCGCGAGGACGCGGTTGAGCCGGTCGACCTCCTCGACGATGACGTTGACGAGCTCGATGGCCTCGGTGGATAGCGTGGACGGCTCGAGGCATTGCGCCGCCCCCTTGATGGCACCGAGCGGATTGCGGATCTCGTGCGCCATGCCTGCCGCCATCTCGCCGAGCGCGACCAGTCGATCACGCTGGCGACGGCGCTCGTAGGCCTGGGAGTTCTCGACGACGATGGCACACGCCTCGGCGACCGACAGCAGCGCCGTCATCTCCGTGGTTGAAAACGTCTCCACCTGACGCTCGCTGCCGAGGGCAATCAGTCCCACGACACGTTCCTCGGCAAGCATGGGCACCACCACCTGGGCGCCGAACAGGTTCATGGTGGCGATGGCCTCGTCGAGACGCTCGGCATCGCGCACGGTACCAGGATCGTTCGAGCTCAGGGGCTCGGGTCGCTCAAGGCGCCGGTGTGCCAGATGCTCGAGCAGGACCGGTCGGCGTTCGCGTCGCAGCACCTGTAAGAGCGCGGGGTGGGTGGCGAGCGTGAGTCGTCGCGGAGGCGCCTTGCCGCGCGAGCCCAACAGGCGAAATGACAGCTCCTCCTCTTCGTCGCCGAGATACAGCGACAGGTCGATGCTGTGGGTCGCGCGCATCAGCTTGTCGAGCACCTCGTCGCGCATCTCTTCGAGACTGATGATCGTGCGCAGGCGCCGAACGAGGCTGCGAATGGCTTGCTCGGAAACGATGCGCTCGCGAAACAGGAGCTTGGCGGTCGCTTCTTCCACCCACGGGCGGATCTGGTCGTAAAGGATGAGGATGACAAAGCTCGCGACAAGCGTATGAAACAGCCAAACGCCCTGACTGTCGGTGCCGACCCACACGACCAGGACCGCGTAGATGCTGGCGAGTAGAAACGTGAGCACGGCCAGTACAGCCGCCTTGCCAAGGAGCTCGACGAGGTCGAGCAGGCGCCGCGCCACCACCGACTGATACAGAAAGTAGAGGTAGATGGTCGCGCCCACGTGCCCCAGGGCAGCAAGGTGAGCGCCCGGCAGGAGCTTGGCTGCCGCGAGCCCGAGAGCGACGAGCCCGCCGTACAAAAGATAGCGCAGGCGCTGACGCTCACTCTCAGTCGGCAGATCGTTGACCGTGCGCGCGAGTGAATGGAGCACCAGCCCGATGGCGACGATCACATAGGCGACTGAGCTCGCACGGATGACGAGCAGCTCGGCAAGCGGCGAGACGTTGATAACGAACAGGGTTGTCGAGGCGATCGCCAGCGTGCGACTCAGCCGTCGACTTCGCGCGCTGTGCACGCGCAGCAGCTGACGAAAGAAAAGAATGGCGAGCGGGGGGACAATCAGGGCCGCGCCGATCTGCACCCGTTCGACGACGAGTCCGCCGTAGCCGCCGGCCACTGAGGCAGCGTGCCACAGCAGCATCGAGAAGCTGAGCAGCGACAGATAGACGTAGGGCTGCCGACGCGGCTGCCGAATAAGCGCCGCCACGGCAATGGTGAGCGACACCACGCTTCCGAGAATGGCGCTGCTGACGGCGACGTTCACGGGGACACTGCCGACAACAGCGTGCTCAAGCCAAAGTTCTGGATTGACGCCGCTCCGCGGTGGCGCTGCGTGCTTTGCGTGCAGGTGCGCGACGCCCGCGGACGTAGGGCTCCGCGGCGGTGTGACTGTTGGGCATGGGAATCGGTGCATCCGCAAGGATGCGCTGCGTGATCCAGTCCTGGCGCGCGCGGTCGAGCTGCTCTTGTAAGCGCTGCAAATCGGAGTCGCGACAGACGCAGCCGGGGAGATCGGGGTAGCGCCCGACGTAGCCGCTCGCGGTTGCAGCGATGCGCAGGGGGTAGCTCAGCCGCAGATAGAAGCGCAGCTGGCGCAATACTTCGAGGTCCCCAAGCTCCACAGTCGACTCCTGTCGTCAATGGGCCGCCGACGCAGCAGCCTTGACGCCCGAGTTTTCGGCGCAATGCCTGCGAGTGTTGCGCGCTTGTGGCGGCAAGGCTAGTTTTCAGACACGCCGCCGGCCGTGTGCCACGCGCGAGGAGTGATGCAGATGGTGAGTCGAGACGAACAGCAGACGGACGCGCTCGCGCGCTTGGTGGATCTAGCGATCGAACGGAGCGCATTGCGCGTCACCACGGGGACGGGCGGCACCGTCGTGGAAGGGCCCGGTGGTACCGAGCGATTGTCGCTGGCGTTGGGTGGCGGCCATGACGAGGCGCTCAGTGCCTTGCCGGCAGGTGTGCAGCGTCTCGCGGACGGTAGCACTTTGGCGCAGCTTGGTGACGTATGCGTGCTCACGCGCCCGGCGGATCCGGCGCTGGGGGTCGAGGCACTTGCGCGCGAGGGCTGGCTCTCAGAGCTTGCGGCGCGTCTACTCGCGGCGGCCCTGCGTCTGCGGCGCAACGTGCTTGTCGTCGGCCCGTGGAGCACCGCGGTGCCGTTGATCACCAGCCTCGTAGGGGAGGGTGTGCGACCCGCGCACGTGGGCTCGGACGACGAGGCGTGCCCTGTCGCGTGGGCTTCCTTCTCGCAGATCGGCGACGCGTTGGCGTATGGCGCCGAT
>CAYHNK010000143.1:0-11151 GCA_964357695.1 uncultured Bdellovibrionales bacterium
TCGATCTCGCGCCGCACTTCGCCGACCGCCGGGAGCCACGTGTGCTTCGAGCATGACAATCCAGTCTCCGGTCTCGCGAACGAGCCGCGCGGCGAGCTCGCGTACTTTCGCCTCCGCTGCGGCCGTGGGGGCGTCCTCGGCCGAAAAGAGCTCACCCTCCCAGGTCTCTTCGACCGCGCGCTGCCCGTCGACCTGGACGCCAAAGCCAAAGAGCCGCCATCTGCCCTCACCCAGATCGCCGCCGACCATCTCGACAGCGAGCCGGTAGTGGTAGAGCGTGCCCTCGACAAAGGGCGACGCGTCCGCGGGCAACGTCCAGGGCAAGCGATCGGGGGGGCGACCCTGACCTTCGATGCGCCACACCTCCCGCTCGTCCGGGTCAAAGAACGAGATTTGCCAGCGCGCAACGAGCGCGTCGTCCGGCACGCGTAGGCTCCAGCGCAGCGGTAGCGGCGCGCTGACGGTCAACCCGCGTCCGTCGGCAAAATCGACGACGCCATCCGGATAGCCGAGCAGCGCGTCGACAAGAGGCAGAGATTGCGGCTTGCCATCGATGGCCACCGCCGGCACCGAGGGGTCCACGACGACCGCCACCGTCGCCGTAGCAGCCGCCGGCGCCGCGAGGAGCTCGACCGCGCTCGCACTCCAACCGCAACGCACGGCAAAATCGACTTTGGCAAGGAGCCCCGGGGTCAGCCTGAGCTCGCGCAGGGCGTCGCTCACCATCAAGCTCCCAGGCGGCAACGTGTTGACGTCGAGCTTCACCGCGTGGCGACCAGGGTCGACGCCGCGCACGTGGAATTTTCCGGCCACATCGGTGTCAACGTAGTAGCCGCTATCGAGATACACGCGCGCGCCGGCAACGCCCATGTCCGCCGGGTCGAGCACACCGTTGCCATCGTCGCAGAAGACCTGCCCGAGCACCGTCCCTTGCTCGAAAATGGCATCGCGCTGCACACGCACCGTCGCTTGCGCAATGTTCGATAGCAACGAGCCCCCGGGGTCGACGAGACGCGCCCGGTTGGTCTGCTCTCCTGTCGCCGACAAGCCCACGACCGCGTAGTAGCGCACTGCGATGGTCGCGTGGGCAGGCAGCGTCATGGGCACAAAGCGCACCGAGCGCGCGGTAACGAGCGCCGCCGCGAGCCGCTGCGGCTCCGACCCAGCCACGACGACGCGTGCGCTCCCCTCGACCCAGCGCAAGCCTGCCGGTAGATCATCGACGAGCACCACGCCGCCGAGGGGTCCGTCGAGCGAGAGTGCCGCGTCAGTCGGATTTTCGATGGTCACGTTGTAGGTGATCACCTCGCCTACCGAGGCCGTGCGGCGACTGGCGCTCTTGGTCAGATGCAAGCGCTCGGCGAGTCTGTCGAGCGGCACGTGGTTGTTGACGATGTTGGGCGTGTCGACGTCGAGATCAAAGCGCAGGTAGTAGGTCGGGTCACCGCCGGCCTCGGGGAAATCGGTAGCAACAACGCGCCCGTCGCTCCCCACTGTAGCAGCAACACCGAGCGGCTCGGCCTCGGCGGCCCCCATTGGCGGCCGTGTCACCGATGGGAACAACACGTGCGGGGTCGACGGCACGATGCGCAGCGCAAAGCTGCCGGGCAATGCCTCCGCGCGGACATCGAAGCGGTAGTAGCCCTGGGCGCTCGTCACCTGACCCTGTTGCCCCGCAAGTAGCACGGTGCGCGCCAGGTCCTGCCCCGTCGCGATGTCGTAGAGATAGACCGTCGCGCCCGCGACCGGCATGACGAGGCCGCCTTGCACCTCGTAGATGATGCCGCTCGGGTCGACCACTCGCTCGCGGGTGAGCGCGTCTCCGGCAGCGAGCGTCACCGACTCCGGAGCACCGTACTGGACGCCGGCATCCGAGAGCAGCACGAGCTCATACGGCCCTGGCGGTAGACCACTCAGATCATAGAGGCCATCGCCACCCGTCGTGACCGCCCGCACGGCGGCGGCGCGCACGGCGGCGCCATCTCCCGCCGCTTCCTGCCATGCCGCCTCGGGCACCGCCAAGACCACAAACCCTGCCGCGCCCTCGTCACGTGTGCCGTCAAACTGTCCGTCGCGCTCCCCGCGCTCGAAGAACAGCCGTCCGTGCGCCCTCGCGCTGCCGACCCCACTACCGACGAGCAGTCGTACCGCAAGAGCGGCGTAGTGCTCGTGCGCCGAATCGGCGCTCGCCGTGGCGACGATGGTGTCGCCATCGCGCACGTGCTCGGCCACCCGCGCGGAGACGATGAAATCCCTGGCGACACCGGGCCCGAGCTCGCCCACCGTCCAGCCCACTTCGCCCTCACCGAGCGGCGCCACACCCTCCCCTGCTAGCGTGGCCACCTCGGCCAGGCCTTCATCGTGCGTCCAACGGACAGCGAGATCACGAACCGCCAAGGCGCCGACATTGCGCACCGTCACCGCGTAGCGCACAGCATCGCCGTGATCGAGGAGGCCACCGTCGACATCCGTCGCAGCGAGATCGACGAGCACCATCTCGGTCGCGTCATCTACCGGCGTCAGCGTCGGTTGTGTACCGGGCGTCGACGCGTCACCGTCCGAAAGCAACACGCGCCCACTCGCGCTCACCTCGGCCTGGTTGCGCAACATCGGTCCAGCGTCGACCCGCACGCCAAAGGCGATCACGTGGCTCGTACCGGGCTCGACGGCAGCGAAATCCACCGCTACCGCATCGTCACTCAGTGGCGAGCCATCGAGCGTCAGCGTGCCCGGCACGTAGGACGCACCCTGCGGCACGACATCGGCGAGGTGCACTGCGTGGGCAGCCGCGGTGCCGACGTTGGTGAGCTCAAGCACGTACTGCACATGCCCGCCGACCGGCACGACACGCGACTCGGTAACGGCCCGTTTGTAGAGCACAAGCTCGGGACCGCCGCCGACCCGCAGGATCGTTGGGTCGCCTTCGGTGCTGCCGGTGGCCGGGTTGTCGCTGCGCGCCGGATCGAGTCCCTGCGCGAGCATCGTTGTTTGCAAGATGATCTGTGTCCCCACGAGCGCTCGCGGATCGACGCGCAAGTCCAGCTCGATGGTCGCCGTCTCCTGCCCAGCGTGGCCGCGCGCCGGCAGCACCACACCAGCCGCTACGCTCACATCCGCCGAGCGCACTGACACGCCGTCCTGCAACAGCGCCGCGAGGTCGGCGTCAGAAAGCGGCTCGCCGTTCAGCCGTGCGCTCCCGGCGACCACGCTCGTGTAGCTTGGCAATGGCAGTCGCACCGCCGTGCCCGCCGTAGGCGCTGTGCCGCGGTTGATGACGTCGGCATGCACGTGCACGAGATCACCCGGTTGCAGATTGCCACCGTTGACGTCTTCGACCACAAGAGGCGAGCCGTGCAGATCCGGTCGTGCGCGCACCCGCAGCACCGTCGGGTCATCGACGGCCCCCGTCGTGGGATCGTCGGTGAGCACGACCACGCTCACCTCGTTCGCAGTGACAGCAGCCTGATTGGCAAGACTCACCCCATCGTCCGCCTCTTGACGCACACGCACATCGAGGCTGAGCTCTGCGCTCTGCCCGACGGCAAGCTCCGTGATGTCCCAGACGACCGTGTCGCCGTCCACCCAGGCGCCCGGCGGCATCGCCACGAGCTCGAGTAGCCCATCCAGTCGGTCGCGCACTTGCACGTGATGCGCCGGGCCGCGTCCGCTATTCGGCACGACGATGCGGTAGGTCAGTAGGGTGCCGGGTGCGACGCTGCCACCCTCGCCCGCCCCCTGGGTCACGGTCTTCTCACTACCAGACAGATCCGGTCGCGCGACCACCTGCACGAGCACCGGGTCGCCCACCTCGCTCGTTGACGGCCAGTCACTCGGCACCTCCGCCAGCCCCCCAGCGCGCGCGAACGCCTGGTTGGCGATGACGAGGCCGTGTGTAGCGGCTTCCATCACCTTCGCCGTCACGCCGACCGTCCACGTTGCGCCGGTGGCAAGCGCCCCGAGGTCCCAGGTGAGCACACGACCGGCAACACTGGCTCCGGGAGCCTCGATGAGCTCGAGCGACGGGTCGAGCGCGTCACGCACGCTCACGCCACTCGCCGCCAAATCGCCGTCGTTGGTCACCGCAAGGTTAAAGTGCAGCGTGTCTCCAGGGATGACGTCGCCGCCGCTCAGATCCGTCACGCTCTTGACGAGCACGAGGCGCGGGTAGTGCACCGTCACCTCCGTCGCATCATCGATGACACTCGATGTGGCAGGATCGTCGCTCACCTCCGGCGCCGGCAGCTCGGGCGCTTGCACCGTTGCTTGATTGCTCACGCGCGTGCCGGGTGGCACGTCACTCGCGAGGCGCGCCTCAAAGACCAAGGTGGCCTCGTCGCCTGGCAGCATGAGCGCCAGCGCCGGGACGCTGCTCGAGTCGTAGCGCAGCGTGTCGCCGTCCCGTTCCCCAGGCGTCACGAGCGTCACATCCGAGAACGCAGCCGCCTGAAGTGCATCGATCACCACGACGTTCGTCGCCGCCGTGACGCCGCTGTTGTGCAGCTGCAGTGTGTAGCGCAAGAGATCCACGGGTCGCACCGCGCCGGGGCTCGTGGCGTCGACATTCACGACGCTCTTGCTGAAGGAGGAAAACGACGGCCGGGCGTTGATGGTCACACGCGTCGGGGTATCAGGCGTTGGCACGAGGGGATCGTCGGAGAGCTCCTCGGCGACACCGCTCGCGCTCACTCGCGCCTGGTTGTCGATCGTCGTTCCCCCCGGCGTGCTCGCCGCCACGCGCGTGACCAGCGTGTAGGTGACGGCGCTGCCACCCACGAGCGTCGGCAAGAGCCAGCGAACCTCGCGCGTTGACGGATCGAAGGTACCGTCGCCGGTCACCGAGACGAGATCGAGCGTTGGCGCAAGGGTGTCGCTGCTCACGAGATTGTGGGCGCTGGCGTTGCCCGTGTTGGGGATACGCAACGTGTACGTCAGCAGATCCCCGGGCACGGCGTCGCGGCCGTTGGCACCCGCGACATCCAACGTGGCGCCGCGAAGGTCGACGGCACTGTCGATGAGCAGCACCGTCGCGTCGCTCGTCCCCGGTTGCGCCGGGTCGTCGGTGGGGATGGAGGGTGCCACTCCCACCCCGAGAAACGCCTGATTGCTGTACGGGCCGGGGTCGAGCACGGGCCGCAGCCGCGCATCGATGCGCCGACGCACCGCTCCCGCATCGCCCATTTGCACCTCGGGGATCACCCAAGTGACGACGTTGCCTACGAGCGTGCCACCGTCGCGGACGATGACGTTGGTGAGCACCGTGGCGTCGAGCTCGTCTTGAACCCTCACATCGCGCGCCATGCCGGTGCCGGTGTTGCGGGCGGTGATGAGGATCCGCACATCCCGACCCGGCGTCGCCTGCGTGAGCGTCTGGCCCGTGAGCGGATCGACGAATTCTTTGGTGCTCGCCCGCAGATCGTAGGGCGCACTGACGAGTAGCGCCGTGCTCTCTTTGGCGAGCGTGCTCGCATCCGCGTCTGAGAGCCAAGCGTCCGCGGCTTCGAGCGCCGTGATGCTCGCTTGGTTGTAGACGACGTCGCCCACGGCAAGCGTCGCGCCCAGACGCGCCTCGAAGCTGAGCGGTACCGTGGCACCCGCGGCGATGCTCGCGAGCGCAGGGACCTCGGTGGGCGTCCAGACGATGTTGCTGCCAACGAGCATGCCGCCACCAGCCGCCACGACCACCAGGCGGGTATCGACCGGATCGGTGACGACGACGCTCGTCGCCGGTGCGTTGCCGCGGTTGCTGACATCAATGTGATAGCGGACGGTGTCGCCGGGTTGCGCCGAGGCGAGCGGCACGCCCGCGAGATTGGTCACTGCTTTCAGCGTCGCACCCAGATCCGCGTCCATCGTCACGGTGACGGCCGTCGCGTCATCAAGCACCACCGTGTCGGGATCATCCGAGAGCACCGGCGTCGGCACGGCGGCGCTCGTCACCTGGGCCTGGTTGGCGAGCCGCGTGCCGTTTTGCACCATCGCGGCCACGGTCGCGCGGTAAACGAGCGTCACATGGGTCCCAGTGGCCACCTGGGCGAGTGCCGGCTCGGAAGTCGCATCCCAGCGCAACACGCCCGCGGTAAGCGTCGCGTTGGGCGGTGGCATCACGGTGAGCCCGGCGGGCAGGGGGTCGCGCACGACGACATCGTCGCCACTCCCCGTACCGCCATTCGCGACGACCAGCGTATACTCGAGCGTATCGCCCGGCTGGGTGACGACCGCACTGCCGGTCAAATCGCGCACCTGCTTGCTCGTGGCCGCAAAATCCGGCCACCCCAGCACGATAAAAGTTGTCGGGTCGGCGGGCCCGGCGACATCGGGATCGTCAGAGAGCAGGGCTGGCAAGCCCGCGGCTTGCACGGTCACTTGGTTCGACACGAGAGCCGGTGGCACGAGCGTCGCGGCCAGCGTTGCCTGCACGGTCAGCTCGAGCGCATTTGCCGCCCCGGGCGAAAGAGCCAGCAGACGCGGGTCGGTGATGGGATTCCAGACGAGCCCCTGCCCTGTCGTGACGGCCCCCGCGCTGCTCGCGCCGACAAGCGCGACATCGAGCGGATCCGTCACCGTGAGATTGCGCGCCGTCATGTTGCCGTCGTTGCGAACAATGATGCGATAGGTGACCGCGTCTCCGGGCCGCGCCGGCCACGCGGGATGCTCATCGACTTTGGTGACCACGAGTCGCGCCGCGCTGCTCACGAGAAACTCGGCGTTGGGCGTGTCGAAGGCGGGAAGCTCGGCACAGGTGACGTGGGCGTGGTTGCGCACGAGCGTACCGTCATCGAGCGGGCTCGCCAGGCGCGCGCGCAGCGTCAGGGTGCGCGTCTCGCCAGGCGCCAGTGTCCCCAACGTCCATTGCACGAATTGCCCCGCGGCGCTGCCACCCTCGGAGGCCGTCACGTAGGTCAGCGTGGCGTCGAGTGCATCGCTCACCGCGGCGAGGGTGGCCGGTCGATTGCCGGTGTTGGACACCGTGATCTCGTATTCGACCTCTTCCCCTGGCTCGTAGACGCCGAGTGGCGCCGCGAGATCACGCACCACCTTCGTCGATGTCGACACGACGGGCGCGGCAATGACGGTCAGGCTCGGCGCACTCACGGTGACGTCCGCAGCCGGCACACTCGGTGCACGCAGCGAGGCGTCATTGGCAATGACGGTGCCGTTGGTGGTCGCGGTCACGACCACATCGAAGGTCACGATGCGGTCGGTATCGCCCACGAATTGTAGCTGTCCGAGCGACAGGCCGCTGGCGAGGGGGCTCACCCCGACAACGTCGGGCAGTGCGGGTCCCGCGTCGATGCGCGTCGTGCCGGGACCGTACGCCGTCCCTGGTGGCGCGTCGTCGTAGGCGACGACCTCGACCGCGCGGTTGCCGGTATTGACCGCGGCGATGCGGTAGCGCAGCACGTCGCCGGGCTCGACGTAGCCGCCATTCAGATCCACGACGCTCTTGGTGCTCGTCGCCAGGCGCGGCACATAGGTGAGCGTGAGCTCGGTGGCCTGCACACCCGCGAGCTCGGGATCGTCGGTGAGCTCGTCCGCACCGCAGCCGCCGGACACGGTGGCCTGGTTGGTAATGACGTGGCCGTCGATGGCACTCTCGGGAACGCCCAGCGCGGCCAGCTCGCCCACGGTGGCGATGCGGCCGAGAACGACCACTTGCGCCGTGCCACCTGCGGGCACGCGGATGCTGCTGACCTCGAGCACACCACCGCCGAGCGCCCACGTACCACTCGTGGCGAAGACACTCGAGACCACCAAGGCATCAGGAAGCGGGTCCGTCAGGCGCACGCCGCCGATGTCGTGCGTGCCGCTGTTACCGAGCGTCATCGTATAGACGACTTGCGACCCCGGCCCGGGAGCCCCGCCCCCGGGGAAGCTCACCGCCTTGGTGGGGACATCAAGCTCGCTGGTCGCAACCTCGGTGACGATCGGGCCGAGCGCCACCGCTTCGATGCCCGCCGCCGCGAGGGTCGCCCGATTCGCCAGGCTTTGCCCACAGACCGTCGTGTCGGCCGCGACTTGGAAGGTCACCTGCCGGCTGTTGTCGCCTGCCGCTGCGTGCGCGATGGTACCGAGGCTCAGACCCGAGGCTAGACGACTTGCGCCCGCGACGTCCCCAACCGGCACGCCATCGATCTTGGTCGAGCCGGCGACGTAATGCGCGCCGACGGGCACGGGATCGGTGAGCACGACGCTCGTCGCATTCGCCGAACCGGTGTTGATGACATCGAGGGTATAGTAGACCGTCTCGCCGGGGCCCGCCGTAGCTGGGTACGCGGTCTTGCGCGTCTGCGTGCCGCGAAAGCTCGGCGCCAAGGTGTCGACCGTCATCACCACCCAGCCGACAAAGAAGCTTTCGCCGATGCCGTCCGCAGGCACAGGGATGAGGCCATCGCCACTTCCCACGGTGATCTGGGCGCTCGCATCCCCGGTCGCCACGAGGCCAACGAGGTTGTAGGTGTCGATGTCGACGCTCGCTTGGCCGTTCCAGCTCGAATTGAAGCTGTTGTGCTGCGGGTTGGCGCCGTCGGAGAGCGTCGTCGCACTCCCGGCGGAGGCCGAGCGAAAGCTCACAAAATCCCACCAAGGATCGGCGAGCGGCGGCACGCCAAGCTGCCGGTCGCCCTCGAGCCCAAAGATCGTGATCTTCCCGAGCGCGGGACTGCCAACGACGAAATCGCCCAGCGTGAACGTGTGCCATCCCGGCGTGCTCGTTTCATCGAGCCGCAGAAAACCGTCGTACAGCACGATGTCACGGCGCACCGATTCGCTCGCCGACTGGTAGACGAGCACCAAGGACCAGGCGGCGTACTTGGCCTGCGCGTTGAGCCACTCACTGTCGTAGGGACTCAGCGTGCCCGCGTCCGCGGCCATATCGCCCACCGTGTAGATACCGCCAGCGTTACCGACCCCTTGCAGGCGCACCAGATCGTTGACGTCACGTCGACAGTAGTAGAAGCCACCGAGGCCACTCGTGGTCGCGCAGCGGCCGAAGCCCGTAGGGTCGGTGTCCACCGACAGGTCGTTGTAGAAGGTACCGTCCGCGGTGGTGAAATCGACCTCGCGGTCCGGGGGGTCAGGTGCGGGGGACGGCGGCAACGGCACGCCGAGGCTGGCGCGGGTCGCCCGGGTGCTGCGCGGCAGGGAGCCACTCCAAAACAAGTACGCGGCGACGACGTCCGCGTCGAACGGCAAGTCGATGATCTGCGCGGTGGCGCTCGGCAGGAGGATGCTGTTGATTTCTGCCTGGGACGCGCCGGGCATAAGGAGCGCCGCACCGGTAGCACTGTGGGAGCCAAAAACGCGGTAGCTCGCCACCTTGAGCGGATTGGCACCTTCGACGTCGGCGTGTGCCACGGACAGGGCGAGACCCAACACGAATGCGACTGAGACCGCCGAGCGTCCCGCTGCATCGCAGCACCGTGGTCGTCGTCGCGCCCTCACCGTTTGGTACCTCGAACTGTACGTGCATGCGCGGCCTGGCGCAAAGAAACGGTGCGCACGGTGGTGGTGGCGCCGCTGCTCGTCCCCGTAGTAGCTTGCCTCCATGCGCGCACCGCTACACTGGCAGGTCCTGTGGGCTCCCACGCTGGTGCTCACCGTGGCGAGCGTGCTCCTGGGTTGGGAGGTCTGGCAACGGCAGGATGCCACGCGCCGGCTCACCATGGTCATCGACCTGCGCGAAGAGCTCGACCGCGACCTCCTGCGTATCGGCGAGCGCCACGCACGCACCGTGCGTCGCGTGCGTGAGGCCTTGCTCGAGCCCCGACAAAGCAATCGCGAGGCGATGCTTGCCTGGACCGCCGACCACTATCAGCAAGAGATGGCGCGTCTACTCGCCGCGGTACGCGCCGCGCTCGGTGCACACAGCAGCGCCAAGGATTTGGATGCGCGCCTCGAGCTCGACCTGACCCGCCTGGACCGCCAGCTCGAGCGCCTTGAAGGTGCCGTCCCGCAAATGGTGCCAGCGCTCGAAGCGCTCCTTGCCGCCACGGCAGCTGACGATGCAGCGGCGGTGCTCACAGCGACGCAAGAGCTCGAGCGACGCGACCGAGAAATGAGCGGTCTCATCCGCACCGCGAACGCCATGATGCGACGAACGTCGGTCGTACAGGCGCACGAGGCCAACCGCCGCCCCCTCGCCGTGCCCCTATCCGCGTCGTTCGTCGTCGTCGTGTTGGGCGTGGCAGCGACTGCCTGGTCGCGGCGCCGCCTCTTGCGCCTCGGTGATGCGCTCAAGCGCCCCGAAGGACCGAGCGCACCGAGCTCTGCCGAAGAACAGGTCCTGGCGCAGCACCTCGAGCGCCAGCGTGCCGAGATGCAGACACTGACCCAGCGGCAGACCGCCGCCTTGCGGGACAACGAGCGCAGCAGCCAAGCGAATCGCCGTCTGGAGCAAGAGCTGGCATTGCTACGACTCTACAATGACAACCTCGTCAACAGTCTGCGCGCTGCGGTGCTGGTCACCGACGGCGGCGGTCGGCTGACGAGCTACAATCGCGCCGCACGGTCGATTTTCGCTTTCGCGGACCAAGCCCTCGGCACCGAGCTCACGGGTCTGCCTCTCTTTGAGGCCCTACGCGCCCAGCGACCCGATGTCGCCGGGGAGATCCGTGGCGCGCTCGAAGCACGGCAGCCGTTGCGCTTTGATGGCGTCGCCTACGCTGAGCAAGAGCACGCGCGGCAGCTCGACGTCGCCATCATTCCGTATGTCGATGAAAGCGGCGCCGCCCGCGGCCAGCTGTGGGTGATCGACGACGTCACCGAGGCCCTGCGCACCAAGACGCAGCTGTTCTCCGCGGAGCGCCTGGCCGCCGTCGGCCGCCTGTCGGCGCAAGTGGCGCACGAGATCCGCACCCCCCTGAGCGCCATCGCCCTGAATACGGAGCTGCTGGGCGACGAGCTTTCGCGCCACATGGACCCCGACGCGGACACCGAGGCGCGCGCGCTGCTGCGAGCAATCGCGAATGAAATCGAGCGTCTAACCGAGGTCACTGAAGGATATTTGCATCTTGCACGTTTACCCAGCCCGAACTTTCAGGGCGTGGATCTCAACCTCCTCGTCGGTGATCTCATGGCGATGCTGCGCGAGGAGTTTCGCACCCACCACGTGGACGTGGCGCTCGAGCTCGCGAGCCCCCCGCCCGTCGCCTG
>CAYHNK010000144.1:0-11137 GCA_964357695.1 uncultured Bdellovibrionales bacterium
AGTTGACGCCGCCGGAGTCGATCAGTGCATTGAACGTCGCGGTGGCGCGAAAGCACGGCGAGTTGTTCACACCGCCGCTCGTCAAGTGCTCGCGCGTCCAGGGCAGATTGGTGTTGCCGAACACGTGGCCGTCGAAGCCGTAGGTGAGGTCCGTGCCGGGGTCGTCGAAGGTCTCTTCGAACAGCACCTGGGCGCGGGCACCCGCCGTCCAGGCGAGCACCAGCGCGGTGACGAGCGACGCTCGCGTCGAATGTGTGTGGCCGTTCATGGGTACACCGGCAACGCCGCTTCGTTGGTGGCCATCGCAAAGTCGTCCATGTAGTACCACGACACCGGAAGCCCGTCGGTCCAGCCGATCGTCGTTGGCATGCGCAGGACGCGGTGGCCGCCGGCCTGGGGAAGCGTCCAGGTGAAGTCGGGCGTGGTGCCGCCGATCCACTCGGCGACCTTCACCGACTGTCCACCCTGCGGTCGGATCCAGGCTTCCCACTTGCCACTCGCGGCGTCGGACGTGTCGAAGTGAACCTTCACGAGACTCCATCGATTCGGTACCAGGTACTCGTCGGCTCTGAACTGTCCGAGCTTGTTCGCGTCCCAAGACGCGGCGATGGAGTAGTTGATGTCGCCGACCGTGTTGTCGCGCGCAATGAGGAACGCCTCCCCCCCCGCCGTCGTATCGCCGTAAGGTGTGACGTTGAGCGGGTTGTAGGAATGCGCGCTCAGCGACAGCAGCCACTTGTTGGCGTGGCATGGGTAAGCTGTGGCGCAAGGGTAGAGCCACTTGTGTCGGCTTTCCACTTGGGTGAGCTGCGTGCCCGAGTGGTTGGTGAAATGCCAGAATTGAAACCACACGTCGGCGGGGATGGCATCGTCATACGCAGGATCCTCCCCGCCGTACTGGAGATAGAAGTCGGTACCGCCCTCCTGCCCATGCGCCTCGATGGCCAACACGCGCCCGGACGGCATCGCCCCCGCGAACCCGGGAATGGTGTCCACCGTGTACAGGTACCCAGCGCCACTCCCGTACGACTGCTGTGTTTTCGCGCCCGACCACCCACCCTGCTCCACGAAGATACTGGCCGCCGCAGCGTCGTCGCGTCTCACCTCGTATTCGAAGTCGTCGAAGAAGAGCAGACCGGCGCCCGCCAAGTAGACGGTCGCCGAGCGACTGCCGCTGCCATCAGACCCCGTGCAAGTGAGCGTAAACGTCGACATCGCCGTGATGGTCCCGGTCGGCTCACTTCCTGATGTCGCCTTGGCGCCGCTCCACGCTCCCGACGCGGTGCACGAGGTGGCGTTCGTCGCCGACCACGTCAGCGTCGAAGTACCACCACTGTCGACCGTGCTCGGATTGGCGAACAGTGTCACGACGGGCGCGGTTGCCACTGGGTCGGCGATGCACGTGAGGCCCTCGGCGTGGAAATCCGCTTCGCAGGCGCACGTTGCGACTCCGGTGCTTGTCGCGGCGCAGGTACCATGGCCGGTGCAGCTCACGCCTGCGCACGGGTCCACCGGCGGCGAGTCGGTGCCAGAATCGACGACACCCGTACATGCTGAAAGCATTAGAATTGCAGAGGAAACGGCGAGAACCGGGCGCCCGTAATGGCGTGGAGTGATGGCTGTCATGATGACTTAGTGTCGCGCGCGCGAAAAACGGACCGCGGTGCGTGGTCGCGCGGCTTGCGCCTCTCTCAGCGCTCGTCCGCGCCGACATCCCACGGCGCGCTGCGTGCCGCGGCATCGACGTCGTCGGCGAAGGGCAGATCTGCGTCGGCACTGAGACTGACGCCGACATCCGCCGCGGCGACGTCGACAGCAGCGAGGTGATAGTCACCGCCAGCGGCGTTCACAAATTGCGCCGTACGGTTGCGTAATGCCGCGTTCGGCGACGATGCATCCTGCGACACGTTGGCCGCGGTACTCCCCGAGGTCGACAGAATGTAGCCCGTGCCGGCGCCCTGCACGAGATTGTTGGCCAGGCGCACGCTGATCAAGCCGGGCGCATCATCGAACGCAACGCCGACCGTGCAGTCAATGATGGTGTTGTTGGCGACCACGCCGTCGACGCCGAGGGTACGCCACTCGGACGCGACACCGCGGCCAAGCCCGATGAACAGGTTGTTCCACACATAGGACCGCACCTGGTACAGGCGCACGCCGGCAGGCCACACGCCCACGTCGTCGTCGCCGCCAGGCCCGGCGCCCGTGGAGCGTAGGATCGAATGCGACACGTGCATTTCGGCACCCAACACTCCGGTGGCGATGCCCGATGCCACCGCGCTCGTCATGTTCACGGTGCGCTCGATTTGCAGTCCCTCATAGCGCACGTGGCGGATGCCGCCTTGGAAGATGGCGGCGCCGTAGATGGACGGGCCCACAACGAGGCGATACGCCGCGGGTGTCCACACGCCCGTGTGGCGCTGGCTCGTGCCGACCTCGGTGACAAGATGCGGCGTGTAGATCGTCAGGTCATTGTGGCGGCCTGTCGTCCAGTCGTTGAGATCGACCAGAGTCGTGTCGGGGGCGTCGCCGTAGCAGGCGATGCGCCAGATTTCGTTGCGCTCCAATAGATTCTTATCGACGACCTCTTCGAAACCCCGGACGGCAGCGTCGACGCCGGTGTTGACGATGCGATTCTTGATGGCGGCGAGCGCCGTGTAGGCCCGCAACGCGCGCCACGCCGTGCTCGGCGATGACGTCGCCGCGGGCAGCCCTCCCGTCGGGCTCGCCACGGTGTAGGTCGTAGCGTTCGTACGACCGTGGATGATCGCGATCGTGTCGACGGCGCCGGAACCGCTGACGGCGTACTCGATGACGTCGCCGACGCCCACCCGAGCGGGCAGCGCCGCCGAAAACGTCGCCGTTCTCCCCGCGATGGTGAGCGTGTCAGTGCCGCCACTTGTCGCGAGCGCCGCGATGCTGCCAGGTCCCACCGAGCGATAGATCACGGTGGGTCGCTCCACCGCCCCGACGTCCCACGCACCGACGCGCCGTCGGCGCGCAATGTCATGGGTGAGCGTGAAGGTCGTATCTGTGGACAGATCGGCGCCCAGGTCAACCGCCCCCGTGTCGGCCTGCGCGAGCTGGTAATCCTCGGCTGCCGCATCCACAAACTGCACCGTCCGCGCGCGCAGCGTGGCCTGTGGGCTCGTCGCATCCGAAGACACGTTGCCCGCAGAATCGATGCTCGGCGCCCCCGCGAGTGAAAAATCGGCGGTGGCACTGTGGTGCACGAGGTTGTTCTTCAGACCGAACGTCACGCCGGTCGCGCCGCCCGTCTCGAGCACGATGCCACTCGCCACGGCGTCAACCACCGTGTTCGCATACAACAGCACCTCGGCTCCAGGGCTCACGGCGCGCACGGCGAGACCGTGGTCGAATCGGTAGGCGACGGTGTTTGCCACCGTCACGTGCGTGCCTCCGCGCACCGCGACACCCGCGGCGAGACTGCCGTGCACAGCGCCTGCGGAGCGCAGGATCACGTCTCTGACCACGAGCGTGTGGGCGCTGCTGTCGATTCCCGCACCCGTCCCACCCGCACCGCTGTTCTCGATCTGCAGTCCCTCGAGCTGTACACAACCTGAGGGCAAGCTCACCGCGCCGTCGGCACCGGCAGCCGCCAGGCGATAGCCGAACGATGTCCAGACCCCGTCGTGGCGCTGCGATCGGCCCACGTCGGTGGCCGCCGTCGGCGTATGCAGTCGCAAACAGTAGGTAGTGTTGGTCGTCCAACCAGCTGTGCTCACCGGTGTGGTGTCGATAGCGCCATCGTAGAGTGCGTAGGTCCAGCGTTCGTGGTTGGCGACCGCGTCTCTGCCGCCCGACCACCGGTCGAAGTCGCGCAGGCCGGCGTCGATGCCGACGTTTTCATTGCCGGCAAGGGCATCCGCCAGCGAGGTGTAGGCGCGCAAGATGGCGTAGTCCGCGTCGGGCACGACCGTTGCCGCGGGGGGCGCGCCGGCCGCGTCATGCACCTCGAGGGTGGCCTCGCTCGTGCGGCCATAGACGAAGGCCAGCGCATCGACGACGCCGTCATCGTCGCTGTCGTACTGCACGGCGTCGCCTACCCCCACATCGAGCAGCACGCCATGATTGAACGTCGCCGTTGTGCCGAGGATGGCGACCTCACCATAGACCGGCAGCGGCCCGGTTCGGCCAGGGCCGACGGATCGGACGAGCGCGGTCGCGGGAGGCGCCGGCTGGACGGCGACATTGAGGTCGACGGAGAACGTGCCATCGCTCGCGGTAACGATCTGTCCTCCGGTGGTGCCGAAGGCCACCCCAGCGGGGATCTGGCGCCAGCCGGCGTCAGTTGCGGTGAGCGCCGCCGCCGGTGCGAGTATCGCGGCCGCATCGCTGGACGTCAGAGCCACGGTGCCCACATAGTTGGCCACACGCGCGCCAGCGCTATCGACGGCTTCCACCGTGAGCGTCAGCGGTGTTCCGACCTCCGCGGTCGTGGCTCCCGTCAGGTGCAGCGCTGCCACCGCCGGGCTGCCTCCACCGGGGTCGATGACGACGACGGTGAGCTCGCCGGACCGCGTCCCGTCACTCGCTGTGAGCACCTGCGTGCCCGCATTACCGAAGGCAACAGCCGAAGGGAGGTCGCGCTTGCCGGCGTCCGAGGTCGTCAGCTCAGTCGCCGCGGCCAGCGTGGCGGCAGGGTCCGTGGACGTGAGCACGACCGTACCCGTGTATCCGAGCACGCGCGTATCGGTGCTGTCGAGGGCCTCGATACGCACGGTCAGCGGTACGCCCACATCCGCCGAAAGGGACCCCGTCAGACGCAACGCGACCGCCTCAGCCTCGTGAGATCCCGAGTTGGGAGTGGTGTCACCTGGAGCGCCGGTGGAGGTTTCGACAAAGCCCACGCGTGCGAAGCACGCACTGGCGAGCATTGTCACGGCAACCACGCTGCATCGGACCTGCGTGCGTACCATCGTCATGCCGTGCGTTGCCCCCTCATGCATGAGCATAGCGGACTCGCTTCCTATCGACTATGTGCTCACTTAACTACTCTCCGGGATACCAAGAGGCATCGAACGAAGTTCCAAGCTCGAAATCCATCACGTCGAATTGCGCGTCTCTATCGGTTGTCGAATTGGTGGACACAATATCCGCCCAATGCCCTGTGTCCCATCCTTCTGGATACGCCCACACGCCGCCCATTGCGTCCGCAGCAAAGGAAGTTTCTGCCGCATTTGGGGCGCCAATCACGTTATTGTTCACATATATTCGCATGTATGGACCGCCGGGCGCTCCTGTGTAGCCCCAGGCCAATTGGATGTGCAGCCAGACCCCGTTGCTAACCAGTAACGGCGCTCTGTTACCGCTGACTCCGGCAGACATGACCAGACAGGTATTGGCCGCAAGTGTTCCTCCTGCGCCCTCTAATTCTTCTCCTGCACCACTGTAGGCAAGGCCACTCTGGATAAAGTGAATCATCCGGCGCTCGCCGGAAATGCCGGGGCCACCAAACAGAAACCACTTCATCCCGGCGCTATTACCACCGGCGCCAAGGTACTCCGTAACTTTCATGCGGTAGCGCATGAAGAACGGCCCGGGAGCCAGGCTTGCCAGCGTGGCGGGCGAAAGCAGCGTGACCGGGCTGAAGAAGAAGCCGGCATCGGGGTCGCCATCCACCGTATCCCAGCGGTAGAAGCGCATGAAGTTTCTGCCACCGTAACCACCGACTGTTTCGTGAGACCAGCTCCAAATATTTATGCCGTCTTCCGCGCCCATTCTGGACGTGATGACGCTCAGATCGGCGCTGCTGGCAAGGTCTGCCCCATACTCGACTGGGTACGTCGTTCCACCTGCCGTCGTTGCCTGGTGGGTGATCCGAAATAGTACATTCTCACCGCCAGCGCCCGAGATGCGCACCGCCACCAACGCCGTCTGCGTCGTGCTACCCCCCGGGCCCGCGCAGGTGAGCGTAAACGAGGCGTCGACGGCGATGGCAGAGCTCTCCTCGCTGCCCGAGACCGCCCTACTCCCGCTCCACGCACCCGAGGCCGTGCACGAGGTGGCGTTCGTCGCCGACCACGTCAGCGTCGAGGTGCCACCACTGTCGACCGTCGTCGGATTGGCGGCCAGTGTCACGACCGGCGCAGTGCCCACTGGATCGGCGACGCAGTCGAGCCCTTGGGCGTGGTAGTCTTGGTCGCACGCGCAAATCGGCAAGTCGGCACTGGTTGTGGCGCAGGTGCCATGCCCGGTACACGTCACCCCCGCGCAGGGGTCCACAGGCGGCGGCGCGATAGTATCGGCGGTCCCGGTGCAGCCGTACTCCATGGAAATACAAGCAGAAACGAGAACGAATATAGGCAGCGTGCGACGCATGTCGGAGCTCCTCATGCCTACTTACTGGTGTCGAATCGAAGAATGCACCTCGGCGACGCGTTTCGCGATTGGCGCCGCATGATGAGCGGCACCGCCGCGAGCCACAGCCCGAGCCACGATGCCGACGTCGACGCGCAATCACAGCCACTCGACGCGATGGCCCGAGTGCACGATCCATCGGCGGCGTTGTCCGCTGCACCGTCGCAATCGTTGTCGAGCCGGTCGCCGCACACCTCCGTAACGCCGGGCGAGATGGCGACGTCGCTGTCGTCGCAGTCGGAGCCACCGCAGGTGATGTTGGGATACCCGTCCCCGTCGCCATCCTGGCAGCCAGCCGGGCAGTCGCTGTCGGTGCCATCCGTCGTTCCATCGCAGTCGTTGTCGAGGACGTCACTGCAATGCTCCGTGGCGGGCAGCACCTCGCCCGCGCAGCTGGCCTCCCACGCACCACCGGTGCAAGTCTGGCTGCCGCTGTGGCAGGCGCCGATGTCGAGCGTTGCTGGCGCACCGGTGTAGCAGTCACGCGTGGCGCCTTCGGTGCACGTCGCCGTGGGTGCGGTGCAGACGTGGGCGACGCAGGTGCTTGGACTGGCGCAGTCGCCACCGTCGCAGCAGTCGCCCGTATGCAGCACGCCGCCGCAGCAGATTTCGCCGGCACCCGTTGGGCAGTCCGATGGGCAGTTGCCGCAGCTCTCACCGGCGTCACAGGTGGTGGGGCTCCCGCAGGTGGCGGGGGTCGTTACGAAACCCACGGGCGGGCCGATGTACTGATCGTCGATCGCCAACTCGTCGAGCTTGAAGTAGCTCTCGGCGTCCGCGGTGTTGCCGCCATGAAAGTAGCCGCCGACGATGTCGACGTATTCGTAGACGCCCCCCGTGCCACTGTCGACCATCGGCTGCTCGACGTACAGGCCCTGCAGGGCCCCGTCTTCGGTGTCGACGTACAGGCGGATGATGCCGGTCGTGGCGTTGGCTTCCAGCTCGACGCTGATCCACTCGTCGTGACGCTCCGCGGCGCCGATGCGCAGGCGGTCGGTGCCATCGGGCCAGTAGTCACCCGCCTCGTAGCGACACACCGTGCCGTCGCAGGCGCCATAGGTTTGCCAGACGTCGAAGTTGCGCGTGATGACCATCGGCCGGCTGCCGTCCGAACGGTTCAAGATGAACAGCTTGTTCTGCACCGGCGTGTGCTCGGCATAGGTGCGACCGTAGTAGATGAGAAAGCGCACGTTGAGCTGTGTCGCCGACAGGCCGAGGAACTGGCCGAGGCCGCAGTAGCTCTCACCGTCGCCGTAGGCGGGGACAAAGCGCGCCGCGCCACCGCCATTCCAGCCGCCGCTAGGCTCCCAGGTGTGGGTCGGCTGGGCGGCGCCACCGAACGCCGCGACCCAGGGAAGATCAATGGCGTAGGCGTTGGTGTCGAAGGTCTCCGCGAAGGGCAGCGTGATATTGCGTCCCGCCGACGCGGGGTCGGGCGTCGCCACCAGGGCCGCCACAACTGTCAAAATCGGCCCTTGCAAGGCCCTCATCGTTCTTCGTTCCATGGTGACGTCTCCTGTTGAGTGGTGGTTCTGCCATTCGGCTGTCACGGCGCGGCAAATGCGCCAATATCAAGCGGCTCGGCATAGGCACGCCCATCGTAGTCGGCCGGTACGCCGCGCGGCACGGTGGTCGCGGCGCCGATGGCGTCGCTGGTCGATTGCAGGTGGTAGTCGCCGCCGGCGCGATCGACGAGACCCGCGTCGCCGATGACCGGCGACACCTCGGCCGGGATGCCACTGCCGTAGGTCGGTCCGGTGAATCCAGGGTCATCGAGGGCATGCCACAGGTTCCAGCCGAAGACGTACGTCCCGGGAAGCGTGCCGGCGCCCACGTTGACGAATCCTCCCGCCAGGCCGGCGGCGTCGAAAACAATGATGTTATTGATGAAATACCCATGGCTCCCCGGCCCGCGCTCGGTGTCCTCCTCGAGAATGCGGGCGATGTAGCGGCCCGGCAGGATGATGGTGTTGTTGGCGAAGACGCAGGTGTCGCAGCCGACGAACGCCACCGGTGTGTTGCCCGGGCGCTCGAAGACGTTGGCGATGATCTGCGTGCGGGCGCCCTCGTGCGTGGCGTCGAGCGGGCGGATGAGCGTGAGATTGGTGGAGCCGCCCGCGTTGACCGAGCGCTCGACGATGTCGCTGAAACGATTGCCGTGGATGAGCACGTCGGCCGAGCCACCCTTCGTTTGCACGCCGTTGCGTGGCGTATCGTGAAACCAGTTGCCGTGAATGAGGCCGCGATGGCAGCCGACCATGTCGATGATCTCGCCGGCATTGCAGCCGGAAATGTCGCTACCGAGGATCATGAAGTCGTCGACCCCGGACATTTTCAAGCAGTCGTTGTTGCTGCCGTCGCCGACGTTGCGAATCGCGATGTTGCGCAGGATCACGTGATGTGCGGGCGTGTCGAACGTGCCGCCATCGTCGATGTTCAGGCCGTGCGGGAAGGCGTTCTGGATGGTGAGCCCTTCGAGTACGAGGTAGTGCGGATCCACGAGGTGCCCGGCCATCTCGGTGGCGCCGCCGTCGATGATCACCGCGCCCTCGCCAACGATGGCGATGGGCGACTCAGCGTCACCCCCCAGACCTTCCCACCAGCCAAACCCCGCGTAGGTTCCCGCGGCCACGAGGACACGCGTGCCTGGCGTGGCGTCGCCAACCGCGCGACCGATGGTGGCAAACGGCGCGCCCGCGCTACCGTCGCCGGTGTCATCGTTGCCGGCGGCCCCCGACACGTGCAGCTCGGCCTGATAGGCAACCGCCGCGTCGAAGGGCTCCGGAAGGGCACTCGGGTACGGCGTCGACGACTCGACGCAGGTGGCAGCTTGAGGCTCGTAGCCTTGGGCGCACGTGGCGCAGTCCGAACCCGCGTAGCCGGTCGCGCACGTGCAGATCCCAGCGTCGCAGGAGCCGTGCGTTGAGCAGTCGATGCCGGCGCATGGATCGGCGTTCGAGAGGCAGTCGAGACCCAGCGCGTGATAGCCCTCGTCACAGGCGCAGAGTGCGACATCGCTGCTCGTCACCCCACAGGTGCCGTGCCCGGTGCAGGTCACGTCGAGACAAGGATCGCTCGGCGGCGGGGCGTTGGTACCCGCGTCCACCTGCCCTTGGCAGCCGGAGATAAGCAGAATCTCGCCGAAAACAACAAGACAAGACGTCGTCATCGTAGGGGTCATACGTGCTTAGTGGGGCCAGAGCCGAAAACGGCCCTCAGCGATCGTCCGCGCCCACGTCCCACTGGGTAGCCCGTGCTGCCCCGTCGATGTCATCGGCGAAGGGCAGATCCAGGTCGGCGCTGAGATCGACACCGGCATCCGTTGCGGCAACGTCGCCAGGGGCGAGATGGTAGTCGCCACTGAGAGCAGCCACGAATTGTGCCGTGCGGTTGCGAAACGCGGCGTTTGGCGACGAGGCATCTTGCGACACGTTCGCGGCGGTACTCCCCGAGGTCGAGAGGACGTAACCCGTGCCGGCGCCCTGCACGAGATTGTTGGCCAGACGCATGTCGATGAAACCCGGTGCATCGTCCAAAGCGATGCCGATCTCGCAATCGACGACCGTGTTGTTGGCGATGACGCCGTCGATGCCAACGCCGCGCCACTCCGCCGCCACGCCGCGCCCGAGGCCGCTGAAGATGTTGTTCCACACGTACGCGCGTAGCTGGTTGGACGGCAAGCCCGCGAACAGCACGCCGACGTCGTCGGCGCCACCAAAACTGGTGCCCGCGGCGCGAAAAATCGATTGCGACACGTGCATTTCGGCGCCAGCGGCTCCCGTCGAGATGCCGCACGCCGGGTCGGTCGCCATTTCCACCGAGCGCTCGATCTGCAGGCCCTCGTAGCGCACGTGCAAGACGCCGCCGTTGTAGATCGCGGCGCCGTAGATGGATGGGCCGACCACGAGGCGATACGCTGCCGGGGTCCACACGCCCGTGTGGCGCTGACTCGTGCCGACTTGCGCGGCAAGATACGGCGTGTAGATCGTGAGGTCGTTGTACCGTCCCGTGGTCCAGCCATTGAGATCCACGAGCTCGGTGTCGACGGCATCGCCGTAGCAGGCGATGCGCCAGACCTCATTGTTCTCCAGCAGGTCCGGCGCAGCCGCAGGCTCGAATCCCCGCAGGGCAGGCTCGACGCCGGTGTTGACGTTGCGATTCTTGACGTCGGCGAGCGACGTGTACGCGCGCAAGACGCGCCAGATGTTGGTTGGAGCCGGGGCGGTGGGCACTGCGCTCTCACCCCTGACGCCGGTCACGGTGTAGCTCGTCGAGCTCGTGCGGCCGTAGATGATGGCGACCGTGTCGACCGCACCGAAGCCGCTGGCGGCGTACTCGATGACATCGCCAACACCTATCCGAGCGGGCAGCGGTGCGGAAAAAGTTGCCGTGGTAGCACTGATGGTGAGCGTATCAGTGCCGCCACTCGTCGCGAGCGGCGTGGTATTGCCCGGTCCCACCGAGCGATAGATCACGACCGGCCGTTCGACTGCGCCGACATCCCACGCGCCGACGCGCCGTCGACCGGCGATGTCGTGGGTCAGTGCCAAGCTCGTGTCCGCGGACAAATCCTCGCCCAGGTCTGCCGCTCCGGTGTCTGCCAATGCGAGATGATAATTGTCCGCGGAGGGATCGACAAACTGCACCACGCGTCCGCGCAGCGACACCTGGGGGCTCGTCGCGTCGGACGACACGTTGCCCGCCGCATCGATGCTCGTCGCACCCGCGAGTGAAAAATCCGCGGTGCCACTGTTGT
>CAYHNK010000145.1:0-11083 GCA_964357695.1 uncultured Bdellovibrionales bacterium
GCGTGACGAGGCGGGTCGCTGATGGCGATGGACCTCGCTCGCGGTGGCCGCGTCTGGGTGCAGCGTCGGTTCCGCGACGGCAACCTGCGTCGATGCCGACGGGGATGGCGCGGGTACTGGCTGCGATGCGGGTCCCGATTGCAGCGAGGGCGACGCACAGCTCTGGCGCGTGCTCACCGGCTACGTCGATGGTGACGATGACGGCCGCGGCGTCGGGGCTCCGTACGAAGTGTGCGCCGGAGAGACGCTGCCCGTGGGTTTTGCCGCAAGCGTCGGGGACTGCGACGACGGTGATGTCGCCGTTTGGACGGGTTGCGTCGGCTGCACCGACAGCGATGGCGATGGCTACGGCATGGGGTGCCCGAACGGCGACGACTGCGCCGACGGCGACGGCGCAGTCTATCAGCTGCTCGCCGGGTACGTGGACGTGGACGGCGACGGCGACGGCTCGGGCGCATCGGTGCAAGTCTGCTCGGGGGTGACGCTGCCCACGGGCTACGCCGCGACAGGAGGCGATCTGTGCGACCTCGCCGCGGATGCGCCTCCGCTCGTCGTCAGCGCGACGCCGCCCGGCGGCCTCTACGGCGCGCCCCAGTCGGTGACGCTGAGCGCCGACCCAGAGGGCGCGACGATCTACTACACGCTCGGCGGCAGCACGCCGACCACCAGCTCGGCCGTGTACGTCGCGCCGATTGGCATCGATGCCTCAGCGACGCTGAAGGTCGTCGCTGCCGACTGTGCCGGCCACCTGACGGCGGTGGTGACCGAGAGCTACACCATCGACACCGCGTCATTCCTGGTGAGCGCCTCGCCGGCCGGCGGCAGCTACCCGGGAGCGCAGTACATCACGCTGAGCGCCAACGCGCCGGTCGTCGCCATCTACTACACCGCCGACGGTACGACGCCGACGACGAGCTCGAAGCTGTACACCAACCCCATCGCCACCGGCGCAGCGACGACGCTGACGCTCAAGTTCTTCGCCCAAGACGCAGCCGGGTCGAGCAGCGCGGTGTCGCAAGCGACCTACATCCTCGGCGGCGTCATCACCGATCTGAAGATCGTCAACACCGGCGGCGCGCAGACGAGTGTCCCTATCACCTTCGGCCAGGTGTTCGTCGAAGCCGAGGTGCCGGCAGGGACCTCGGTGGCCGGCACGCTGAGCAGCGGCGCTTCGATCCCGCTGCAGGTCAACGTCAAGGCGACCCACGGCGATGGCTCGGTGCGCCACGCCATCATCTCGGCGGTACTGCCGACCCTCGCCTCGGGGCAAACCGAGACCCTCTCGCTCTCGGGGGAGTCGATGGGCTCGACGGCGGCGATTACGCCGTCGGCGCTGCTCGCGGCGGGCTTCACGGCGAGCGTCGAGGTGACCCTCGGCGCGACGACCTACAGCGCCGCGGCGAACACCTTGCTTGCGGGCGCGTACACGCAGTGGCTCTCGGGTCCCATTGTCAACGAGTGGATCGTGTCGGCGCCCTTGAAGACCGCGGGGAATGTGGCGCACCCGCACCTCGCCGCTCGCTTCGCGATTCGTTCGTACGCGGGCAGCAACAAGACCAAGGTGGACGTGGCGGTGGAGAACACGCGGACATTCACCGCGGGCCCGCAGAACTTCACTTACGACGCCAAGGTCTTCGTGGGCGGGGTGCAGGTCGATACGATCACGGCGCTCGAGCACTACCATCACGCGCGCTGGCACAAGGTGTTTTGGTGGGGAACGGCGCCGCAGGTGCATCTGAAGCACCACACCGACTATCTCCTCGCGTCGAAGGCGGTGCCCAACTACGACCGTTCGGTGGTGCCGGCGGAGAGCGCGATCGCGGGCCTCGTCACCCAGCTGACGGCCGACAAGGTCGGGCCGATGAAGGTCGGGCTGGCACTGCCGTACATGCCCAATACCGGAGGCCGACCCGACATCGGTCCTTTGCCCGGGTGGTACGCGCTCTATTTGCTGTCGATGGACGCGCGCGCCAAGGACGCGATGCTCAAGACCGCCGACGGCTCGGGGAGCTGGTCGATGCACTATCGGGACGAGAGCGACGCCAACGACATGCCCGTGCGTATCGACAAGGCGGGCAACGAGCCTTTGACCGGCGCGCCCTACCGCGACATCACGACGAACAGCAATCTGGAAGGCAGCGGCCCGCTGCCCGTGCCGCGCTGCGCCGGCGGTAGTACCACGCTGTGTGTGACCCCTTTGACCCACGACGCGTCGCACCAACCGGGGCTGGCGTATTTGCCGTACCTCGTGACGGGTGACTACTACTATCTTGAGGAGCTGCAATTCTGGGCGGCCTGGAACCCGCTCGGCACCTCGGCGGTCTACCGCAATTACGAGGATGGTTGGCTCAAGTGGGACCAGCCGCGGGCCCAGGCGTGGGGTCTGAGGACTTTGGGGCAAGTGGCTTACATCACTCCCGATGCGCACTCGCTCAAGCAGTACTTCCACGACATGGTGGTCGCCAACTTGGCCTTCTACGACAACATCTACACGGTCGGCGCCGCCAACCAGCTCGGGGTGATCGACGGACAGGTGAGCGGCTTCAAGGCCATCCATTACCCCTCGGCGCTCGGCGTCGACACCGGCATCTCGACCTTCCAGGACGACTTCATCACCTGGAGCGTCGGGTACCTCGACGAGCTCGGCTACTCGGAGGCGTCGTCGCTCTTGGCCTGGAAATCGAAGTTCCCGGTCGAGCGCATGACCAACCCGGCGCTCTGTTGGACGGTCGCCAGCGTCTTCGTCTTCGCGGTGCGACCGACCGCGACGTCGCCCTTGTACACGTCGCTCGCGGACGCCTATCTCGGCACCTTCGGCTCGCTCGTCGGCGTCGACAGCACGTCCTTTATCGACAAGGAGTGCGGCAGTCAGGACCAGGCGGACTGGCTCACGCAGAACTCGGGCACTGGCTTCATCGGCGAGGGTACGATCGAGCTCGGCGAGATGATCGGCTACTCCGACCAGACGACCGGCTTCCCCTCCAACATGCAAATTGCCTTGGCGGTTGCAGCGACCTCCGGGATCCCGAGCGCCAGAGAGGCGTGGCTGACATTTATGAGCCGGTCTGTCAAACCCGACTACTCCCTCGGCCCGCAGTTCGCGGTGGTGCCGAGAAACTAGGCGTGGCGCGGCCCACGCGATTCCTAAGACGAGAGCGCCATGCCCCAACGCACACGCTGCTCTGATGCCCCCGTGAACACTCATCGACTCGCTGTGGCGCCCATGTGGCTCGGCCTGCTGCTCGTCGCCGGCTGCGGTGAGGGCACCGCCACAGGCGACCTGGCCGCGGCAGACGCCGACCATGACGGCTACACCACGCAAGTCGATTGCGACGACGCCGATGCGGCGAGCCATCCCGGAGCCACGGAGGTCTGTGGTGACACCATCGATCAGGACTGCTCGGGCAGCGATCTCACCTGTCCGACAGACACCACGCCACCGGTCCTGAGCGGCGGCCAGCCGACCGGCACCCTCCCGGGCGGTACCACGCAGACGACCTTGCACGTCACGACCGATGAAGCGGCCACCTGCAAGTGGGCGACGACCTCGGGGGCCGCGTACGCGACGATGGCGAGCACGTTTGTGACCACCGGCACGACCTCGCACAGCACGAACGTGACGGGTCTCGTCGATAGCCAGAGCTACAGCTACTACGTGCGCTGCCAGGACGGCGACGGCAATGCTACGAGCGCGGACTACGTCGTGAGCTTCAGCGTCGGCACGGGCGCGGGGCCCATCACCGTGTCGCTGGTCGCGAGCCGAGGCACGGGCGTGGCACCTCTGTCGGTGTTCTTCGACGCGTCCGGGACCCTCTCGACCGGCACGGCGCGGCCCTTCCACGACCTCGAGTACCGCTGGGATTTTGGCGACTCTTTGGGCTCACCCGTCGGCGGCACGACCTGGAGCACGGGCAGTGGCGCCGGCATAAGCAGCCGCAACGCCGCCACGGGACCTGTTGCCGCGCACCTGTTCGAGCGACCCGGAACCTACACTGTGGCCTTGAGCGTCTTTGACGGCACCAACACGGATACCGCGCAGACCACGGTCACGGTCGCCGACCCCGACGTGGTTTTCGCGGGGGCGAACACCGTTTGCGTCGCGGCTGCGAGCACGCCGGTGGCGGGCGCAGGCGGCTGTCCTGCGGGTGCTACCGCGGCCCAGCAGTCGAGCTTTGCCGCGGCGGTCAATACCTACGCGGTCACCGGCGCAAGGGTGCTCTTCAGACGCGGCGACACCTTCACCGCGCCAACATCGGCAGCCCTTAGCCGTACCGGCCCCGGAACCATCGGCGCATTTGGCAGTGGCGCGGCGCCACGCGTGCAAGCGATGGGGGACACGCAGATACTGACCTTGTCGAGCGCCACGACGCCGACCATCAAGGACTGGCGGGTGATGGACCTGGAGCTCGACGGTATGTCAAACACCTCGTCTACGGGGGTTGGAGGTGCCGGAAGCATGAGCCAGGTCACGTTGCTGCGCCTTGAGATACACGACACGCACAACGGCATTTCGCTGCCGGGTTCCATCTTGGATTGGCTCAATACCCATGGCAATCCGGGACACGCGCTCTGGGACCAGATCTTCATCGTTGACACAGCGGTCCTGCGCACCCTTGGCGGCGCTGGTGGGAATGGCATCGGCATTGGCTGCAATCGGGTCGGCATGATGGGGAATCTCATCGACGATTCGACGGCCGCGGAGCACACCGTCCGCTTCTTTGCGCTGTACAAGGCCGCGGTCAGCAACAACAGCATCAGTCGACAAGCCACGGCCAAGGCGATCATCAAGATGCACGGTCCGACGTGGATCGACGGCATTGCGCCGACCGTGGATGCCAACTCCAGCGCCTATACCGAACAAGTGGTGTTGTCCGACAACAAGCTCATGGCCAGTGATGGCACCGACTGGACCGTCAACACCGGCCCCCAGAATGCGCAAAGTGACGAGCGCCTGCGCGACATCATTGTCGAGCGCAACTGGTTTGTCGGTGGCAACACGACGCAGGTGGCGCTCGTGGTGAACGCGGTCGATGAGACGATCCGCAACAACCTTTGCATCGAAAGTAACGGCAGGTTCGTTCAGGTGTCGTATCGCAGTGGTGGAGCGACCGGCCTCGAGCCCCCACCGCTGAACGTCAGCGTGTACAACAACACCATCTACAGCAGCTCGACGACGAGCGGCGACCTCGTGGGTGTCGATGTTCGGGCACCCTCTACGAACACCGCCGTGTACAACAACTTGGTGACGGCGCCACTCGCCCCGGATGCGGTGTTGGTGAGCAATGCCGGCATCGGCACTACGCAGGGGAACAACCTCGTGAGCGATAGCCCGGCGGCGCTCTTTGACAGCGCCACCCCCACCGTTCCCACAGACTTCAGCCCAAGCGCCACGAGCCCGGCGCGAGATGCGGGACTATCGACGATCCCCGTGTGGTCGGATCTCTTTGGCACGAGCAGGCCCCAGAATGGCACCACGGACATTGGCGCGATCGAAGGGCTGTAGCTGAGCTCACGGGGGCCGTAGTCGCGATGCTACAGCCGCACTTCCACAAACGACTTCTTGCGCAGCTCTTCGATCCAGACGTTCATCTGCTTCTCGAACTCTTCTTGATAAAGCTCGTTGCGAAACGTCGCCAGCTCATCCGGACTGTCACAGCCGCCCTTGGTCGGGGTGCGCCGGTCGGTCACCTTGATGATGTGAAAGCCGAACGCGGTACGCACGACCTTGGAAACTTCCCCGACCTTGAGGGCAAACGCGGGCTCTTCGAAGGCGTCGAGCATCTCGCCGCGCCGAAAGCACCCGAGGCGTCCGTCGGGGGCGCCCTTGTCGTCTGAGTCGCGCAGGGCGTAGGCGGCAAAATCCGCCCCGCCGGCCAGCTCGGATTGGAGCTTATTGGCGCGCGCGTGTCGTTGCTCGATGTCCTCGCGGGAGGCGCCCTTCGGGATCTCGACGAGGATGTGCGAGGCACACAGCTCGACGTCGCGCATGCCCGAGGCCGCCCGCTCGTGGCAGCGCCGCTTGACGTCGGAGTCGCGGATCTGCACGCGCGGCTGCACCTCCATCTGGATGAGACGCGCGCGCTCGAGCTGTGCCCGCAGCTTCTCCCGGTACTCTTTCCACGTGAGACTCTGGGCGTAAAGCGCCGCCTCGAGCTCCTTCTCGGTCAGGTTGTTCATCTTGAGGACGTCTTGAACGGCCTTGTCGATGTCCTGCTCGGTGACGCCAATGCGCTCGGCAGAATTCTTGATGGCGCTCGAGACCATGCGCTCGCTGATTTCGATGTCGAGCACCTGTCGCATGATCTCGTCGCGCCGTTGCTGCTGCTTCTCCGGGTCGTCGATCTCCTCGAGCTGCGCCATGTAGGGCTTCGCTTTCGCTTCGAGCTCGCGCAGGGTCATGACGTCGCCCTCGACGACCGCGGCGACACGATCGACGAGCTGTGGCGTGGCGGCTGCGCCGAGGCTCAACAAGGCCAGCGCGGCCATGGGCCAGCGCGCCGCGGGACCCGACATCGACTTCCGGCTAGTGAATGCGTGCAAGCTCAGTCTCCTTGATGACAATCTTGTTGGCCCGTCGTAGCTCTTCGATCTTCTTGTGCTGTGCGTCGCGCTCTTTCTCGCGACGCAGAATCGTCTCGATCTGATCACGCACCTGCTCGACGGGGCGCTGCCGCTCGGGGCGTCGATCGATGAGCTTGAAGAGGTGAAAGCCGTACTCGCTGGGAATGATCTTGCTCAACTCGTTGGCTTTGAGGCCAAAACAGGTCTCGTCAAAGACATGCGGCATGACGCCGCGAGCAAAGAACCCGAGATCGCCACCCGCCTTGCCGTCGGGCGTGAGGGAGTACTTCATCGCGGCGTCCTCAAAGGTCATGCCACTGCGCAGCTCGCGCTGCACCATCGCGGCATCCTCCTCGGTCTTGACGACGATCTGACGTACCCGGACCTGCTCGGGCTCGAGAGCCATCTCGGCGTGCTCCTTCAGATAAGTCTCGATTTCCTCGTCGGTCACGGGGATGCGCGCAAACACCTGATCCCGAAAGTATTTGCGAATGGTGATGAGATCGCGCAGCTCGCGCTTGAGCTCTGCGACCGTCATGTCCTTTTGTTCGAGCACCTGCGCGAACTCGCCTTCTTCCCAACCGGCACGTGCGCGCTGGTAGGCGTTCTCGACGTCGTCGATGCTGACGAGCACGTTGTTGTGCTCGGCCTCGGCGAGCAACAGGCGGCGATTGATGAGGTCCTCGACGAGGGCACGCTTTTGCTCGGCGTCGCTCTGTGCCGTCGGTATGCCCTCATCGTCTTGCAGTCGCACGCGTCGAAACTCGCGCCGCACGTCGTCCACGTAAATCGGTACGTCGCCGACTTGCGCGACGATTCGGCGATCATCGCGCGTACCGCGGCCATCGCTACATGCGGCCAGCGCGAGCGCCAGCGTGACGAAACGAAATGACGTCTTCATGGGCTCGACACCTCGGGGATACCCGTCAGGCGCGCCCGCACGTCGGCTAGGCGCCCCTCGTCCAACACGATGGGATAGCGCTCGCGAATGGCCTTCAAGTACTCATCGAAGGCTCGGGAGCGCGCCTGCTGCACCAGCTGATCGTGGATCTCGGCGCGCACCGCGTCGAGCTCGCGCACGCGGGCCTCGCGCACCGCCAGGACTTTGACCACGTGCCAACCGCGTGTGCTCTGCACCGGGGTGCTGGCCAGGGCCCCGGAGGCGAGCGCAAAGACCTCGCCGGCGAAGGTGAGGCCGTAGGTCTCGGTCAGCGTGGCCTGCGTCTGGAACGGGATCTCGCCGCCTTGCGGGGCGCTCTCGTGCTCGGTGGAACGGCGCTGTGCCAGGCGCGCAAAGGCACTCGCTCCGACGCTCTTGCGTTGCAGCGGCTCGATCAGGCTCTGCGCCTCGGCGCGTCCCGCTTCGGTGGGGGCGAGCTGGATGTGCGCGATGCGGCGCATTTCGGGCTGCCGGTAGGCTTCCTGGTGCTTGCCGTAGTAGGCGGCGACAGCTTCCGGCGCCACGGCCGACTCGGATACGTGATCGTCGAGCTCACGCTGGAGGAGCTTGCGCACCATGACCTTGCGCGCCGCGCGTACGACCTCGGGGTCGCATTGCAGCCCCCGCTCCACCGCCGCCCTGGCGAGTAGCTCAAAGCGGATCTGATCCTGGACAAACTCACGCAAGGCCTCGGGATCGTGGTAGCGACGCTCGACGGTCTCTCCTTGCTCGGCGAGGCGCACGAGAATGTCATCGACGTCGAGCACCGTGTCGCCGATGCGGGCTACGGCGACGCCCTCGCGCGGCGTTGCGGCCGGGCAGCCTGTTGGGGTCGGGGCCGGCGCACGACACGCGGCAGCGGCGAAAATGGTAGCCACGAGCACCCGCATAGCGAGCCTCCCGTAGCATTGCGGCTGCTCGCCATCAAGGGCGGCCGTGTGGTACGGTCGCCTCCATGATACGCAATTCCGTCAAGGTCGCGAAGGCGCGCGAGGTGGCGCCCGAAGCCGCCGAACAGCTCGCCCCCAAGACGCCGACGTCGTCCGTGCAGGCGAACGCCGACACCGTGTCACGCACGACCGATAGCCCGCGCTCGCTCGCAGCACCGCAGCCATCCCATCTCGCCGCGGCCCTCGTGCGACCCCGGGGAGACGGTGTCCCCCAGCTACCCAACGGGGCGCTCATCACCGGCGACAAGGAGGCCGACGCCATCAAGACCGTGTCACCGCAAGCGGGCGAGGTCACGGTGGATGCGGGACGTGGCGGGGGTTTCTTACGTTGGGTGCGGGCCCTCGCCATTTGGTGGGGCTTTGGACGCGGCGATGCCGACGAAGATCCCAACGCACCGCCGCGCCTCTCGGGCGATGAAGTGCGCCGCGACGTGCTGCCCCATCTGCGCCCCGGTGACGTCATTCTTACCGGCAGCCGCGGTGCCGTGACGCACGCCGCGGTCTACGCGGGCAACGGCAAGGTGATTCACAGCATGGCGACCGAAGATACGCAGCGCTCGTTTATGGAGCGAATCTTCGATCTCATCACGGCGCCGTTCTTTGTCGTCGCCGAGTGGCTGGGTCTCAAGAAGGATCGACAGGGTGTCTTCGAAGAAGCCTTCGAGGAGTTCGTCGACCGCTTCTACCGCGACTCGTACGTCGTCGTGCGTAGCGACGCCATGAACGACGAGAACGCTCGGCGCGGCGTCGCTGCGCTGCAAGCGCGCATCGGTACAGGTTATGACTGGGATCTCGTGCCCGGCAACGACACGCTGTACTGCACTGAGGTGATGGGCGAGCTCTATCGCAGCGCTCTCGGTGAGAGTGCCCCGCGCATCGGCGCCCGCCCCCACAAGGAGCACGGCAAGATCATGGACCGCGATGGCTACGTCGATCCCATCGACGTGTTGCAGTCGCCCGATCTGCATGCCGTCCTAGCCAACGGCGCGGCGCGCAAGCGCTATCCCACCCGCCTCGCGCACCTCGACTGAGCGTCCGCGTCCTTCGTTGGGTCAGGTGGCGATTGGGGGGTGCTGACGCGGGACGACGCTGCCGCCCTCACGCTCTCCCTCCCCCGAGTAGAACGCTAAGGAGCAACAGGCGCCGTCCCGCCACAGCTTTGATGACTATACCGATACTCATTTGCAATGTCAATAACGAATGTGCGCAGTCGAGATCGAGCCAAGGCGGCATTTCGTCTCAGCAGTAACGCAGCATTGCCTCCTCATCCTCAGCGCGGTAAGAGCCTTGGCTCATGAACAACTACGATGTCGTGGTCATCGGTTCGGGCCCGGGTGGCTACGTCGCTGCCGTGCGCGCCGCCCATCTCGGTCTCAAGACCGCCCTCGTCGAAAAGGACCCGAAGCTCGGCGGCACGTGTCTCTTGCGCGGCTGCATTCCCACGAAGGCACTCCTGCACTCGGCCGATCTGCTCGACGAGCTGCGCCATGCCGGTGAGCATGGCATCGTCACCGGAGAAGTCAGCTTCGACTTTGCCGGTGTGCAGAAGGCGCGCCAGAAGGTCGTCGACAAGTCGGCGGCGGGCGTCGCCTATCTGATGAAGCAGAACAAGATCGACGTGCACGCCGGGCGCGGCCGGCTCAAAGACGCACACACCGTGCTCGTCGAGAGTGGCAAGGAGAAGGTCGAGCTGGCAACGAAGTACATCATCGTCGCCACCGGATCGGTGCCCAAAGAAGTCCCCATCGCCAAGACCGACGGCCAGCGCATCGTCACCTCCAACGAGATGCTGGAGCTGAAGGCGCCGCCAAAATCGCTGCTCGTCCTCGGCGCCGGAGCGGTCGGCATGGAATTCGCCTCCGTGTATGCGCGCTTTGGCGCCAAGGTTACGGTCATCGAGATGTTGCCGCATGCGCTGCCCATCGAAGACGACGAGGTGAGTATCGAAATCGAGAAGGCCTTCAAAAAGCGCGGCATCACCGTGCACACCGGCGCGAAGCTCGAGAGCGCCGAAGTCCAAGGCAGCAAGGTCGTCGCCAAGGTGATCACCGCGAAAGGCCCCGAGACCCTCAGCGCCGAGTTGATGCTTGTCGCCGTCGGTCGCGCACCGGTGACCGCTGACCTCGGCCTCGAAGCGCTCGGCATCGCCATCGACAAGCAGGGCTTTGTGGCGGTCGACACGCTCATGCGCACCGCCGTGCCACACATCTATGCCATCGGCGACATCGTGCGTACGCCGCAGCTCGCGCACGTGGCCAGCGCTGAAGCCATGCTTGCCGTCGATCATCTCGCCGGCAAACAGGTCGAAGCGATCAACTACCGTCACTCGCCCTCGGCCACCTACTGTGATCCCGAGGTCGCGAGCGTCGGCGTGAGCGAGAAGGCCGCGCGCGAGCAGGGCTTCGACGTGGCCATTGGCAAATTCCCGTTCAGTGCGCTGGGTAAGGCGCGCATCCTCGGCAAGAGCGAAGGTTTTGTCAAAATCGTCAGCGACAAGCGCTACGGCGAGATCCTCGGCGTGCACATCATTGGGCCCCACGCGACCGACCTCATCGCCGAGGCGGTGATGGCCATGCGCCTCGAGTCCACCGTCGAAGAGCTGGCGCACACCATCCACGCGCATCCGACGCTG
>CAYHNK010000146.1:0-10984 GCA_964357695.1 uncultured Bdellovibrionales bacterium
TATCCGGACTCCCCCGAGACGAGCGAGTTGGTGCAGGCACAGAACGAGGTGACCTCGCGTTATCTTGCGCAATTCCCGACCCGCAGCGCGGTACGCGCGCGACTCGCCGCGGTGTGGGACTACGAGAAGTATGGCGTCCCGGTGCGACGCGGCGCACGGATCTTCTTCACCTACAACCCGGCACTGCTCAACCAGAGTCCGTTGTACGTCATCGATGCGCCGGGCGCGCGCGAGCGCCTCTTGCTCGACCCCAACACGCTGTCGAGTGATGGCACCGTGTCGCTCAATAGCATTGAAATCAGCGCCGATGGCGCGCTCGTTGCCTACGCGATTTCGCGCTCGGGCTCCGATTGGCAGGAGTGGCTGGTGCGTGACGTGGCAAGCGGCCGCGACCTCGACGATCATCTCACCTGGTCAAAGTTCTCCGGCGCGTCGTTCGACGAGAGCCACGCGGGCTTTTACTACAGTGCCTATGACCCGCCCGTAAGCGGCGCCACGGCTCTGACCGGTGCCAACTACTACCACAAGCTCTACTACCATCGTCTCGGCACATCGCAGCAGGACGACCGTCTGGTGTACGAGCGTCGTGACGAGAAGGAGTGGGGCTTCGAAGGGCGCGTCACCGACGATGGCCACTATCTCATCATTCACGTGTCACGGGGCACCGATCCGAAGAACGCGTTGTTCTATCTCGACCTCACACGCGCCGATGCGAAGGTGACGCCGCTGCTCGCCAAGTTCGACGCCTCGTACACGTTCGTTGGCAACCAAGGGTCGCGCCTGTTTCTGCGCACCGACGCGGAGGCGCCGCTCGGCCGTCTCGTGGCCGTCGACATCAAGGCACCCGCGCGCTCGGCGTGGGTGGCGATCATCCCCGAGGCGTCTGAGACGCTCGAGAGCGTTACCTACGTGGGTGGCCGCCTCATTGCGCGCTACCTTGCTGACGCCCATGCCGAGGTACGTATCTTCTCCCTGGCGGGCACGCTCGAGCGCCGCGTGCCACTCCCCGGCCTCGGCAGCGTCGCGGGATTCGAAGGCCTGGCCGCGGAGTCCGAGACGTACTTTTCGTTTACCAGCTTTGCCCGCCCCGCAGCCCTCTACCGACTGGAGGTGGCAAGTGGCACGGTGACGCCGTTTCGCGAGCCGCGCCTGAGCTTTGACCCCGCTTCGTTCGAAACCGAGCAGGTGTTTCTCGCCAGCAAGGATGGCACGCGCCTGCCGATGTTTCTCAGTCACAAAAAGGGCATCGTGCCGAGCCCGTGCACGCCTACCTATTTGTACGGCTATGGCGGCTTTGACATCTCGATCACCCCGTGGTTCTCGCCGAGCCACCTGGCGTGGATGCAGCTGGGCGGCGTGCTCGCCGTGGCGACGCTGCGCGGTGGCGGCGAGTATGGCGAAAAGTGGCACACGGCCGGTACGAAGGTCCACAAGCAGAACGTCTTCGATGACTTTGCCGCGGCCGCGCGATGGCTCATCGCGAACGGCAAGACGTCGCCTGGCAAGCTGGCCATCGGCGGGCGCTCCAATGGCGGCCTGCTCGTTGGCGCATCCATCACCCAGCACCCGGAGCTTTTTGGCGCAGCGGTGGCCGGGGTCGGCGTCATGGACATGCTGCGCTATCATCATTTCACGATTGGCTGGGCCTGGGCGAGCGACTACGGCACGAGTGACAACCCCGAGGAATTTGCGGCGCTGCTTGCCTACTCGCCACTACACAACGTCAGCCCCAGTGTGCGCTATCCCGCGACACTGTTGACGACGGGAGACCACGACGACCGGGTCGTACCGGCGCACTCGTACAAGCTCGCGGCAACGCTACAGGCCGCGCAGGCCGGGACGCAGCCCATCCTCATCCGCATCGACACCAAAGCAGGCCACGGCGCAGGCAAGCCCACCGAGAAGCTCATCGATGAGGCCGCCGACATGTGGACCTTCGTGCTTGCGGCGCTCGGCGAGGAGACGCGCGCGCCGTAGGTGGTTCCGCGTCGCAGCTCGTACCACAACACCCACCCACACCTACGCGGCGATCGTACTTTGTGATGAACGTCACTGCGGACCCTGTCGTTGCGTGACCATAGTGACGCTATTCTGTGTCAAACATATGTACTGGAGGTCTCATGTCACGACGCCCCCGAGTCCTCATCGTCGACGATAGTCAATTGGTGCTCGACTGGGTGCGCTTGGTCTTCGATGCAGTGGACATCGACACGGTGGCGCTGTCGCAATCGCTCGGCTCGGGGGCCGCGGCGCTGCGCGCACAGCCCGATCTCATCTTGCTCGACATCAACATGCCTGCCTTGCGGGGCGACGATCTGTTACAGCTATTTCGCCGGCACGCGGAGCTGCGCGACACGCCCATCCTCCTGCACTCCGACCTCGAAGAGAGTGAGCTCGCGGCCATTGCCAAGCGCTTTGGCGCCGACGGTTACATCCGCAAGATGAACGACCCGGATGCCCTCGTGCGCGCCGTGCGCCCGTGGATCGAGCGCCAGGCCCGCAGCCGCCAGCTCCCGCAACCACTCTTTGTCGAGGACGATGCCCGCGTGCTTGCGCTCTACGAGCGCGCCTTCGGCCGTACGCTCGGCGGCGAATACGTGGCCACCGTGGAGGAGGCCCTCGCGCGCATCGAGTCGGCGACGCCGCCGTCGGTGATCGTGGCGGATGTGGTGCTCGGACACCAGAGTGCGCTCTATTTGTACGAGCGTGCGGTGGCCCATGATCCGACCTGGAGTGAGCGCTTTGTCTTTGTGACGGGGCGGCCCTTCTCCGGCGCGGTCGATGAGCTACTCAAAGATCTGCGGGCCCCCGTGCTCTACAAGCCGGTCGATACCGAGCGGCTGCGTGCGCTCGTCGAGCAGATGTCCCGGCCCATCGGTACGCCGACGCCTGTCGCGGCGTAGCACTACGTCGCGCGGATGGCGGCGATGCGCTCGTCTTTGTTGCGCCACAACTCTCCGATCCACTGCTGTAGCGCGGCGCGATAGGCTGCGTCGCCGACGTAGTCACCGCCGCCGAGTGTCGGTGGAATGGGACGCACCGTGATGTCGACGGTGAGCTTAGGGATCTTGCCGCCGAGAAAGCGCCACAGGGTCGGGTGAGGGTCGGCATAGACGAGCGTCACATCGACGAGCGCATCGAGGGCGCCGTGCATGGCGTCCAGGACAAACGCGATGCCGCCCACTTTCGGTCGCAAGAGGTGGGTGTAGGGGCTCTGCTGCTGGTCGTGCTTTGTGGTGGTAAAGCGCGTCCCCTCGGCAAAGCTCAAGATGGAGACCGCATGGTCGCGAAAGCGGGCACACCTGCGACGCGTCGTTTCGAGATCGTCGGCGCGCAGCTCCGGGTGCTTTTCGAGCATCTCGCGTGAGTGGCGCTTCATGAACGGAAAATCGAGCGCCCACCACAGCGGACCGAGTAGCGGCACCCAGATGAGCTGGCTCTTCAAAAAGAACTTGAGAAAAGGGATGCGCCGGTTGAGCACCCGTTGCAGGACGAGGATGTCGGACGCGGTGACGTGGTTGACGACGACGAGGTACCGACCATCGCCGGGGAGCTTCTCGAGACCATCAACCACCCAGACAGTCGATTGGGTCAGTGACAGCAGCGCGCTGTTGACGTCGATCCAGGCTTTTGCGGCGACCACCAGTAGCTGCTCCATGCTGCGCATGAGCGCCGGGTGCCGCGCGATGACTTTGATGGCGATGAGCGGGTAGAGCAGGACGGCAAAGAGCGTCGTGCTCAACGCCATGACGACGACGAGACCACTCGCGAGCAGCGGCGCCGGCAGGTAACGGACAAAGCGCGTAGCGAGTGAGGGCACCCGGGCGCGGGTCATGGTGTGTCTCCGTGCGCAACTGTGCCACGGGCACGGCGACGTCGCAATCGTGCCCACAAATTCCGCATGCCTCGGCCGCCGGGGTGCGCTATGCTCGTCGGTGATGAAGAAGATCCTCATTGCTGACGACTCCAAGGTCTTTCGCGCACTCGAGGAAGCATTCCTCGCTCAGCGTGGCTACGAAGTCATGCACGCGGCCGACGGCGTTGCTGCGCTCAAGCTGACGCTCAGCGAGAAGCCCGATCTCGTGCTCCTCGACGTACAGATGCCGGTGATGGATGGCGTGCAGGTTCTCTCGACGCTCAAGGCCAACCCGGAGACCAGTCACATCCCCGTCATTGTCATCACCACCATCGGCCGCACGCAGGACCGCGACATCCTCTTGCAGGGCGGTGCTGACGACGTCCTGTCGAAACCCATCAACGGCCACGCGCTGCTCGCCAAGGTTGTGGCGCTCATCGGATTCTAGTGTCTGCCAGCACCTACGTGCTGCTCTTTGCGCTCTACGCGCTTTGCGGCTGGCTCGTGGAGGCGCTCTTTCGCTCGCTGCGCCAACGACGATTCGTCAACGCCGGCTTTCTCGTCGGGCCCTTCGTACCGACGTACGGCATGGGCGCGCTCATCACCATGGCCGTCAACGAGCATTTCGCGTCGCAGCCGCTTGCCGCGCGGGTGCTCTACTTTGCGCTCAGTCTTACGGCGCTCGAGTACGCGCTCGGCTGGCTCGTCGAGCGGCTCTTTCGCATCAAGCTGTGGGACTACTCGGACAATCGCCTCAACCTCCACGGGCGCATCTGTCTCAAGTTCTCCGCCCTGTGGACCCTCTTCGCGCTCGCGTTCGTCGTCTTGATTCATCCACGGACCACGGTGCTCGTCGCCACCGTGCCGCTGGGTCTTGCCCGTACTTCGGCGCTCGTGGTGCTCGGCTACTTCGCCGTCGACCTCCTCGTCTCCGCCCTGTGGTTGACGTCCTTTCGCGACAAGCTGGCGGCGTTGTACACCGAATATGTCACCGTCGAGCGCGCCGACATGGGCGAGGTGTTTGCGTCCTTTGGGCGCTTGACCCGCGCCTTTCCGCACTTGAATCGGCTCATCCAGCAGCAGATCTACGCCGGCATCAAGGAGAAGGTCGGCGATGCCATCGAGCGTGTCGGCAATCACTGGCACGGGCAGTGGGACACCGTCCTGCCGGATTCTGGGGAGTACGATGCTCTCGTGCGCGACATCCTCGAGCACCCGGAGTTCCAGCGTCTCGCGACCTTTCGCCATCACGACGCCTCGATTCTTGAGCACGCGAAGAAGGTGTCGCGCTATGCCTACAAGATCTGCAAGGTGCTGCATTTTGACTACCGCTCCGCGGCGCGCGGCGGTCTGCTACACGATTTCTTCCTCTACGACTGGCGCTGCCACGACGTGCCCGATTTGCCGAAGGAAAAGTTTCACGGCTTGGCCCATCCTGCAATCGCGCTCGGCAACGCCGAGAAGCACTTCGTGCTCAACGACGTCGAGCGCGACATCATCTTGCGCCACATGTGGCCGCTGACGCTCACGCCGCCGCGCTACAAAGAATCCTTCGTCGTCACCTTCGCCGACAAGGCAGTTTCATCCCAGGAAGCGGCGACGCTTCTGGCGGCGAAAGTGAGAGAGCACATCACGCGCTCGTGAGCTTGACTCGCCCCCGAGCCCTGCCTAAACAACCCGTCGCACACGGCGGAATAGCCCCGGGGTCTCGCGCGTTCTGGGGCCCAGCAGCGGCAACTTTGCATGAAGGAGAGCGGCATGATTGAGACCGTCGGTCTCACCAAGACCTACCGCGATCTCGTGGCCATCGAGGACGTGACCTTCACGGTCCCCAAGGGCGAGATCGTCGGCTTTCTCGGGCCCAACGGCGCCGGCAAGACGACGACGATGAAGATCTTGACCGGCTTCATCCCGGCGACGCGTGGCAGCGCCAAGGTCGCTGGCTACGACGTCTTCGAGCAGCCGATGGAGGTCAAGCGCCGCATCGGCTACCTGCCGGAGGTGCCACCGGTCTATCCCGATCTCACCGTGCGCGAGTACCTGAGCTTTGTCGCCACGCTCAAGGGTCTGCGTGGGGCCGCACACCGCGACGCCATCGAGCGCGTCGTCAGTCGTGTGAGTCTCGGCGAGGTGGTCGATCGCTTGATCCGCAACCTCTCGAAGGGCTTTCAACAGCGCACGGGCCTCGCCCAGGCGCTGCTCGGCAATCCCGAGGTGCTCATCTTGGATGAGCCCACGGTCGGTCTCGATCCGCGCCAGATTGGCGACGTGCGCGCCCTCATCAAGGAGCTCGCGCATGAGCACACGGTCATCCTCTCGACGCACATTCTGCAAGAGGTGACCGCCACGTGTCAGCGGGTCATCGTCATCAACAAGGGTCGTATCGTCGCCGACAGCGGCATCGACGCGCTCGTGACCAAGTACCAGCAACAAGGCAAGGGCTCCTCGCTCGAGGAGATCTTCTTGTCCCTCACGGAGCTCTGAGCCATGCGCAACACCCTCGCCATCGCCGGCAAAGAAGCGCGCATCTACCTCACCACTTGGACGAGCTACATTCTGTTCGGCGCCTTCTTGCTCATCTCGGCGTTCTTCTTTCAACGTCTCGTCATCGAGTTCCAATTCCGCTCGATGCAATACATGCAGATGCAGCAGCCCGGTGTGCTCGAGCAGATGAATCTGACCGACTGGGTGATGGGACCCTTGTTCCTCAACATCACGGTCTTCTTTCTCTTCATGCTGCCCATCCTCACCATGCGGCTCTTGGCCGAAGAGCGGCGCACGAAAACCCTCGAGCTCTTGATGACCTCACCGGTGCGGGCCTGGGAGATCGTGCTCGGTAAGTATCTCGGGGCACTCGCCATGATGGCCATCATGCTGGCCTTGACCACCGTCTTCCCGCTGTTGCTCGCGATCTACGGTGGCTCCAGTGGCACGACCGGCGCGCTCGATTGGCACACCGTGGCTACGAGCTATCTCGGCATGCTGCTGCTCGGCGCGTCGTTTGTCTCGGTGGGGCTCTTTGCCAGCTCGGTGACCGACTCGCAGATCGTCGCCGTCATTGTCGGCTTTGCCGCACTGCTCATGTTCTATGTCATTGGCCTCGCCGCGCGTGGGGAAGAGGGTTTTTGGCAGGCCTTCTTCGAGCATCTTTCGATCACCGGCCATCTCGATGGCTTTGTGCGCGGCATCATCAAGGTGGGCGATGTCGTCTACTACCTGTCGCTGGTCTTTGTCGGCCTGTTCCTGAGCCACCGCGTGGTCGACGCGCTGCGCTACCGCTAGGCGTAGGAGAGAATACCCATGACCCATCAAACCATGCAGGACAAGTCGCCGCCGCGCAGCGTGCCAGGGGGCGCAGCGAGCAACGCCGGCCGTATTGCCGGGGCCGTAGGAGTGGTGCTGCTCGTCAGCACGCCGCTTACGTGGCTCTTGACCGCTGAATTCGGCGCTCTCGTGTGGGGCAAGCTCGTCATCGGCGCGCTGCTCGTTGGCTTTTATCTCTCGACCAATGCGCAATTTTTCGCGAAGCTCGCCGGCTCGCGCTCAACGGGTCTCTTGGCGCTCTCGAGTGCGACGGTCGTCATCGTGCTCGGGCTCGTCGGCATCGTGAACTACCTCGCCATCCAGCACCCCAAGCAGTGGGATCTGACGCGCGAAGGGATCTACACGCTCTCTGATCAGACCCGCGGCGTGCTCGAGCGCCTCGACCAGGACGTGCGCGTGCTCGCCTTCTACAACAACGTCGATCCCGAATACGCGGCCCTCGAAGACGTGCTCGGGCGCTACGCGCATCTAAGCAAGCATCTCACCTATGAGATGGTCGACCCCCAGAGCCGCCCCGATCTGGTGGAGCAGTACAAGATCACCGAGCAGGGGCCCCGCATCGTCATCGTGGCGGGCGCGCAAGAGTCGCGGGCCAAGGATTTTGGCGAAGAAGATCTCACCAACGCCATCATCAAGGTAGCCCAGGGCGCGCAGAAGACCATTTACTTTCTCGTCGGCCACGGTGAGCAGGACATCGCCGATGGTGAGCACGCCGAGGGCTACAAGTCGGCGGCCGAGGCCATCGGGGCTGAGGGCTACAAGGTCGCGCCGCTGTCGTTGCTCGATAGCGCGGCGGGCAAGATGGGCGACGCGGTCGATCTCAATGCCAAAGACGCCGGCACCGCTGCTCTCACGGTCCCGGCGGATGCGGCGGTGGTGGTCGTCGCCGGTCCGCGTAGCGCGCTGCTCGGTCCCGAAACCAAAGCCCTCGAAGACTTTGTCGCCCACGGTGGGCGTCTGCTCGCGCTGCTCGAGCCCAACGAAGACAGCGGTCTCGAATCGCTGCTCGGGCAATGGAAGATCGGTGTGCAAGAAGACCTCATCGTCGACGTCAATCCCCTGAGTCGCCTCTTGGGCCTTGGGCCGGCGGCGCCGATGGTGCAGCCGACCGAAGTTGAGCACGCCATCACCAAGGGACTCAATGCTCCCGGAGTGCTCTTTACGGCGCGCTCGCTCGCGAAGGTCACCGTCGGGCGCCCCAAGGCCGAGGCGACCGCGCTGCTTGAGGCCGGCTCGAGCGCTTGGGGTGAAACGAGTCTCGTCGGTGGCTCCGCCTCGCGCGACGACAAGGATCACTTGGGACCGCTCACCGTGGCGATGGCCGCGACCGAGAACGATATCGAAGCCGATCACGATGGCGATGCGAAAGCCAAGGCAGGACGCGTCGTCGCCTTCGGCGATTCGGACTGGGCAAACAATCAGTACCTGCGCATGCAGGGCAACAGCGACGTGTTGCTCAACGCCGTCAATTGGCTCGCCGAAGAGGAGCAACGCATCACCATTCGGCCCAAGAGCCGCGTGGCCAGTCAGCTCTTTCTCTCCGGCGAAGATCTCGGGCGACTCAAGTTCTTCTCCATGGACATCTTGCCCGTGCTGCTCATCGCCATGGGTCTCGGCATCGTGCTCATTCGGCGTCAGCGTTAGCGAGGGCGTCATGATCAAAAAGCGCCTCATCTCGTTGGTCATTCTTCTCGTCGTCGCACTCGGGGCCGGTGGGCTCGTGCTCTGGCAGCGCCGTCACGCCCAAGAGCAGGCCGAGCACAAGGAGAAGGAGTCAAAGGTGCTCGCGGTGGCGAGTCTCGACGATCTCACGTCGCTGCGTCTCGAAGATGAGCCGCAGGTTTTTGTCATCGAGCGCGTCGAGGGCGGAGGGACGAAGTGGCAGCTCACAGAGCCCATCGCCACCCGCGCCGACGACAGCACCCTCGACAGTCTCGGCCGCGCGCTCGTCGAGCTGAAGTACAAGGCCAAAGTGCCGCAGGCGCCCGGCAAGCCGCAGGACCTGAGTCTGTTCGGACTCGAGCCGGCGCGCTTCACGGTGACCATGATGCGCAAAGACGGCAGCAAGGAGACGCTGCTCGTCGGCAAGAAGAACAGCTTTGACGGTTCGCTCTACGTGCAGCGTCAAGGCGCTGCCGAGGTATTGCTCGTCCCCGGATCCATCTCCTATCAGCTCGAAACTGATCTGTTCCGCCTGCGCGACAAGGTGCTCGTGCACTTTGATAGCGCCAAGGTGGTGCGTCTCACGGTGGAGAAAGAGGGCAAGCCGCTCTACGCGGTCGAAAAGCAGGGCGAGGCGTATCGCATCGTCGCGCCAACGGCATTCGTTGTCGACGCCGACAAGGTGCGCAGCATGCTGTCGAGCTTGTCGTCGCTCAGGGCACGAGAGTTTGCCGTCGAGAAGCCGACTGCGGCTGATCTCGCACGCACGGCGCTTGCGAAGCCCGCGCTACGCGTCACGATCGGCTTTGCCGATCCGGCCCTCGCGTCGCTGACGTTGCGCGTGGGCAAGGCGGCCTCGGGCAACGAGGCCCAGACTTACGCCATGCTCGAAGGCGGCCATCCCATCGCCGAGGTTTCGGGCGACAGTGTTACGACACAGCTCGATGTCACGGTCGACGCGTTGCGCGACAAGAGCGTCGTGCATTTTGATCGGCAAGCGGTGACGGGGGTGACGATCGAGGACGGCGCCGGGGTGACGCTGGAGTTTGTCAAAGTCCGTGATGAGGACAAGGACCGCGACGGCTGGAACATGGTCAAGCCCAAGGCGGTCGACGCGCACGACTCAGCGCTCGAGAGCCTGCTCTACACGCTGTCGACGCTGAAGGCATCGGAGATCGTCGCAGAGAAGGCCAACGTCGGGACGCTGGCACAACATGGCCTCGGGCCGACGAGCAAGCGCGTGACCTTGTTTGGCAAGGACAAGCAGCAGCTGGCGCAAGTCGTGCTCGGCAAGGCGGAGGGTGAGAAGCAATACGTCATGGCCGCTGGCGGTGAGCGCCTCGATGCCATCGACAGCGCGCGCCTCGGCTCCGTGTCGTTTGTCGAGTCGGGCTACACCGATGTTGCCGAGCCAAAGCCCGAGTAGCGCGGCCCCCAGTCCCAACCCCGAACGACACCGTTGGCCTTGGCGTTGGGGTCGATTATGTTAGTGCGTGGAGGTGGGACCCATGCACGAACCGTCCGCTGGCCTGCACACGGCGACGTACGACCGCATCATCAGGCTCATCCAAAGGCACCTCGGCGAAAATATCCGCGTCCCATTTGAGCTTCGGTTGCGCGGGGGTCGTACGTATCGCTTCGGACGCGGGGAACCCGCGATTTCCTTTGTGGTCAATGATCGCCACGGCCTCGCCGCTCTGTGCAGCTTCGATGAGCTGCGATTCTGCGAGGCCTATATGTCGGGAAGTCTCGACGTCGTCGGTGACATGCTGAAGATTGCCGACTTTCGCAGCATTCTGACCGACAGGCACCCTCTGCACTACCTCCTGAGTCGGATCTTGCCACTCGTCATCGGGCAAGCGCACACCAACAAGAAGGCCATCGCGAGCCACTACGACTACGACAAGGACTTCTTTCTGACCTTCATGGACCCGACCCGATCCTATTCCCAGGCGGTGTTCGAGCGGGATGACGAGCACCTCGAGACGGCGCAGCGTCGCAAGCTCGATTTTGCCCTCACGTCCTGCAACGTGAAGCCAGGTGACCGGGTCCTGGACGTCGGTGGCGGCTGGGGATCGTTCACCGAGCACGCTGGCCGCAAGGGCGTCCAAGTCACCTCGCTGACGATCTCCCGCGAGTCGC
>CAYHNK010000147.1:0-10972 GCA_964357695.1 uncultured Bdellovibrionales bacterium
TGGCGGCAGCCGATCCAACCCGGTCGACTTGCGGGCGCCCATCGGCGCCGAGGTCCGGTTTGTAGACGACGGGGGGATGCGTAGTGCGGGAAAGATCTACCCAATTCGAGTTTCCAGCCATAGTCTATCTCCTCTAGCGGTTTTACCTGTCGTGGCGCCCAAGTCAAGCGAAATGCCGCAACACAGCGCACGCGTCATTCTCTGGCTTCGATCCATAGGGGGCGCCGCTCGGCGAAGCCCGTACAATCAGGCGGTGAGCAGAGTCGCGCCCGGCGGCAACAGACGTGCAACACGCTGCCGGTCGCGGACATCGGGCCGATGGAAGGCCTCGGTCATCGCGACTCCTTGCGGATGCTCGAGGCTGTAGACCGTCAGCGCGCGATCAAAGCGCCCTGGCGCGGCCACCACGGTTTGGACGGTGAATTTTCCTTCGGCATCGCGCACGAGGGCGACGTCACCTGCGCCTCGGGCATCTAGCTGCGTGCGCGTCGCCTGCGCCAGGAGCACTGCTGCGTCGGCGCTGCTCAGACCCGTCGGCAGAGCCGGCTGGTACTCACAGAGCGTGCCATCGGCACGAAAGACGACAAGACCGTGGTTTTGCAGCGCGCGGGCGCGCTCGCCCCGACCCTCGGTGAGCTGCACACGCACGAGGGTGCGGCCATCGGCGTCCACTTGCGTTGATTGCAGGCGGAGGCCGAAGCGTGCATCGACACCGAGCTGTGTCAGGTGCTCCTGCACAAAGGCGCTCAGCGCTTCCTTGCTCGTTGCCTTGGGATCGATGCGCAACTGCGGCAGACTGGCGACGTGCGCCTGCCAAGCCGCAACCGAGTCCTTCGTAAAGATCTCGCGCGTCTCGAGCTCGCGGGCCCACAGGTCGTGATAGGCGCCGCCAAAGTACTCGCGATCGACCGACAGGCACGCCTTGCCGACGTCCTCGAGCGTGACCTGCGTCTCCGGCGTGTAGTCGGCCGCGCGCACCATGAATTTGCCCATGATGTCGCCAGCTTGGGTCATGGCCCACAGCGGCAGACGAGCGCCGTGCTGGCGCTGCATGGCGGGGTCGGCGAGCAGGCCGCGGTAGATGCCCTGGAGCACGTTGTACGCCGCGCCGGTGAGCACTTCGGAGCGCTCGTGGATTTCGGCGTCGGTGGTGGAGATCTTCTTATCCTGATAGGCGTCGCGAATGCCCGTGCCCTCGCCCGAGAGCGTCGCCAGCACTTCACCCATGGCGGTCAGCGGGCTCGTCTTCTTCAAGTCGCCGCCGGTGTGCGACAGGAGCTCGCGCACGCGGTTGAGGTCGGTGAGCGAGGTCCACATGGCCACCTGATCACCGAAGGACTCGCCCCAGGTGCCAAAGCCGTTCACTTCATTCGGGACGCGCACGATGTTGGGCTTGAGCTCGTGATGCAGTGCATGGCCTCCCTCGTGCGCCACAACCTCCCACGAGCTCGTCACCTCGAAGAGGTGGATGATCTTGTCTTTGCCGATGACATAGGGGACGACGCCGCCATAGAGACCACGATCGCCGGGATTGAAAAAGGCGTTAAAGCCGACAAAGGCGTGTGGATTGACCGCGATCTGTCCCGCGTTGCCCCACGCGAGAGCGCGGCCGGCCCACGCTTCGACTGTGTGCCGCACGGTATTGAGTGACTCGAAGGCAGTGGTCTGGCCGATGTGCACATCGAGCGGTTGCCAGATGAGACGCTGCTCCGTATCGAGCACGGGCTTGCCATCGCTGCCCGTCTTCATGTCGAGCTTGGGGAAGCGTGGTTCTTTGGAGAAGTCGAAGTCGCCGTCGGCGTTGGCGTGCGCGGGCTGATACGGATTGGTGGCGAAGGGCACAAACTGACCACCTTCGTCCGGCTTGTAGATCGTGTCCTCTTCTTCGACCTTCACCTGCGGCCCTACGAGCCCCTGCGGCTTGCCGCTCGCGTCGAGCGCAAAGTCGGAGAGCGCCAAGGCCTCGAGGTGGCTCGGGCGCACGAAGGGGTCATCATCGTTGGTCGAAACCTTGGGCTCGCGTGACGTCGCGAGTAGATCCCAAAAGCTCGCAAAACGCTCGGTGCCCTGGACCACCGCCTGCTCGACGGGCAGCGCGGGAGCGCCCTCGACGACAGACGCCGCCGACGGCGCGGCCACAAAGTGATCGCCCTCGACCGGCAGCTTGACGCGCGACGGATTGACGACGGAGCTCTGCTCGCCCGTGCCCTGTGCCGCAACTTGCCGCGTCTCTAGACTCAGGACCCCGGTGCGCATCCGTGACTCTCCGCCAGAAGGCCGCACGACCCCGCGTCGTGACCGTCTTATGAGAGTATCGGTGTCGCGTGGAGAGTGTTGCGCGCGCTGAGGTTACAAGCCGTCGTCCTCTTCGCTCATCACCTGCACCTGCTCGTACAAGTCGGTGACGAGCGTTTGCCAGTAGCGCTCGCTGCCCCAATCGGGAAAGGCCCGCGGGAAGGAGGCGTCCTGCCAGCGACTGGCGATCCACGCGGCGTAGCGCACGTAGCGCAAGGCGCGCAACGGCTCGATAAGGCGCAGCGAGCGGCGCTCGAACGCCCGAAAGACCTCGTAGCCCTCGAGAAAGGACTCGATCTCCTGGGCACTGTCGGCGCGGCGCCCGGGAAGCAACAGCCACAGATCCTGGACCGGCGGGCCGATGCCCATGTCGTCAAAATCGAGAAAGAAAAAACCCTCCCGGCCGCGCAAGAGATTGCCCCGGTGGCAATCCCCGTGGATGGGTTGCAGCGCGGTGCCGGCAAAGAGCGCTTCGGCCCGCACCACCACCTTGCCCACCGCATCGACGAGTCGCTCCGCGGTCCCGGGTGGCAGCACGGTGCTCTTTTGCAGCAACGCCAAGGCGTCGCGCCCGTAGGTCGCCGGGGAGATGGCCGGGCGGTACTTGGCTTCGCACTTGGAGGCCACGTTGTGGATGCGTGCGAGCAAGCGGCCGACCTCACGCAAGTCGTCGCGACTGAGCTCGTCGGGACAGCGCCCGCCGCAGCGAGGAAAGAGGGTGAAGAGAATACCCTCGTGCGTCGCGTGTAGCGTCTCGCCATCGGCAAAGCGTGTGGGGGCGACCACCGGGATCTCGTGTGAGGTGAGGGTCGCGAGCAGGCGATGCTCATCGAGGATGGTGTCGCGACTCCAGCGACCCGGGCGATAGAACTTCGCCACGAGGCGCGCCCCATCTTCGATCTCGACCTCGTAGACGCGATTCTCGAGCGAGTTGAGCGCGTAGCACAGGCCCGTCGTGCGATGCCCCGCCTGCTCCACGGCATCGAGGACGCGCTCGGGCGACAGCGAGGTGAAGCTGCCGTGCAGCGCGTCGTCGACCGGCGCGACCGCAATGGCATCGGTTCGAGGGTTATGCTCGGCCATGGGTTGTGACCCGCCTACTCGAAGATCGCGAGGTAGCGCGGATCGGCACGCAGCGGCTCGAGCGCCGGGTCGACACTCACCTCGTCGAAGGAGATGTCCGCCTCGCCCTTGGCCTGCTGCAGGTGGGCGATCGCCTCGTCGAGCTTGCCCCCGCGTCCGTAGGCCCGCGCCAAATTGACATGGGCATAGGCCCGCTCGCGATGGTCGCGGGCGCGCTCGGCGAGCTTGAGGGCCTGCTCGCTCGTGCGAATCGAGGCGGCATTCTCGCCGCGCAAGAGCTGTACGTAGCCGAGACGCACGTGCGCGAGCACGTCCTTGGGCACTTGCGCGATGACTTGCTGCAGCGTCGCTTGGGCGCCGACGAGATCCTCAGCGTCGATCTGACGCCCGGCGAGCTCGGTGAGCAAATACGTCGAGCCCGGCAAGAGCAAGAGGGCCTGCTGCGTCTGCGCCACCGCTTCTTTCGTCTTACCGAGCTTGCTGTCGCAGTAGCCCACCTGCGCGAGCACCCACGGTTGCCGGGGTGCGGCCTCGAAGTAGGACTGGTAGGCGGCGCGCGCCTCACGCATGCGCCCGAGATGAATCAGCAGCTGCGCCAGCGAGCCGCGCGCGTGCAAGAACCCCGGGTGGGCTGTCGCCGCGTCGCGCAAGATCTTCTCGGCGACATCCAGTCGCCCCTCGCGCATGCGCACGAAGGCCTTGACGAGGGTCGTCTCGGGCGACTCACCACCCGCCGCGCTTGCGGCCTTCTCGAGACTTGCCGAGGCCCCCGTCGCATCACCGCGCAACGACAGCACCAAACCGAGCCCAGCCCAGGCGTCTTGATACGTCGGCGCGGCCGCGGTGACCGCGCGCAGCTGGGTCGTCAGCTCTTCGAGCTGCACCGGCGTCAGGCCCATCGGCACGACCGGATCAGCGGCCCGCGGGGCGAGCGAGTGCTCACGCAACACCATGAGCGCCTCGGTGGTCGCTTGCACGCTCACCCGTGGCACGGAGAGCTTGCTCCCGGTGCCGAGCTCGCCGCCGACGACCCCCGCCACCTGCGTCACGAGCGCCGTTTCGATGGCCGACAGCGCGTCGAGCGAGCCTTTGAGCGCGACCTTCGCGACACTCTTGCCGGTGGTAACATCCACGACCATCGCCTCGCCGACGAGGTCTTTCGTGACGCGATAGCTACCGACGACGACGTAGCGCGCGCCAAGATGCCGCCCGAGCTCGCGCGCCACCTGGGTCTTCGATAGCTGCGCCGTCAAGATGCTCGCCTGATGCAGCGCGGCGCTCACCTGGCGCGAGGTGTAGCTGCCGAGATCGTTGCGCTGCGCCAAACGATCATTGAGCGCGTCGGCGAGCGCCACGCCGATCCAGGCCTGCGCGCCGTCGGTGGTAACTAGCGGCGTGGCCGCGATGGTCGTCAGCTCGGCGGCCTGCACGACGGGCGCGAAGCTACCCAAGAGCAGGCCCCAAAGGATTATCGCTCGCATCACAACGCCTCCTTGGGCGAGCGCCCGCTACGCTTGCCCTTTTTCTGCCGCGTGGGCGGCTCACCGTTGAGCTTCTCGACGGTCTTGCCGATGGGCAGACCATCGAGGAGCACCTTGGTGTCGCCATCGATGCGCCCGTAGAAGGGCCGCAGACTGTCGAATTCGGGGACGCCCTCTTCGCGCACAAAGAGCTGACCCGCAATGCGCGTGCCCGAGATCTTGCCGCGCAAGAGATGCTCGAGCTTGTAGCGCTCGCCCTCGAACTCCGGATACATGACGCGATAAGCGATGATCTCGTCGCCGTCTTGCCACACCTCGACCCGGCGATCGGAGCCGAGCGACTCGACCTCCCACACCCCGGAGAGATCGTCGGCAGCAAGGGCGGCAAGCGGCACGGCCAAGAAGGTCGTGGTACACATCGACATCAGCAACAGCGTACGCATGACGAAGCCTCCCCTCGTGGCGCTAGCTCTTGTGGCTCGCAAGATACGCGGTGACACTCTGGGCGATCGTCGTGAAGATGCGCCGTAGCTCGGCTTCGTTCGGCTCGAGCAAGGTGATGCGAAAGCCGTTGAGCGTCGTGCCAAAGGACGACAGCGGCACGACACAAATGCCGGTCGAGGCGAGCAAGTAGTAAACAAAGCGCTTGTCGAGCGCCACGCCCGGCGCCGAGACGAGCCCTTCGACGAGCGTCCGCACTTCCGGGCTGGCAATTGGCAGGGTCTGGCGTGCATGGAGTCGCGCGGTGTCGATGACGACGCTCATGTAGAAGGCGCCGTGGGTGCGATTGACGGTGAGCCCTGGCACCTCACGCAAGACATCGTAGGCGATTTGGCTGCTACGCTCGTAGTGCGCGTTGCGCGCGGCGATGTGGTTGGGAAACTCCGGGTGACTCAAGATCGCCGGGATGGCTCGCTGCGGCAGCGTCGTCGAGCACACCTCGACCATTTTGGCATCGAGAATGCCGCGCACGTAGCGGGCGAAGACCGCATCCTTATCGGCGTTGTAGACCTCGATCCAGCCGCAACGCGCGCCGGGCCATGGCACCTCTTTGCTCACGCCCTTGAGTGCGAGCGCCGGTACGTCGCCGATGAGATCGGAGAGGGGCCGCGTCGTCTGCCCGTGGTAGGTGAGCTGGTGGTAGACCTCGTCGCAGATGACAAAGAGATCGTGCTTGCGCGCGATGTCGATCAGCTGGCGCAAGATCGCTTCGGGGAACACCGCGCCGGTGGGATTGTCGGGGTTGATGATGAGCAGCGCCGAAATCTCGGGGTGCCCTTCGACCAGCCGCTCGACCTGCGCGACATCGGGATACCAGTGGTTTCCCGGATCGAGGCGATACGTGAGCGACGCTGTGCCCGCGTGGAAAGCCTCACCAGTCGAATGCGCGGTGTAGGTCGGCGAGGGGATGAGCACGCGCGCCGCACGGTTGAGCTGCCCGTAGATCTTTTGCACCGCGTCGCCAAGACCATTGAAGAAGATGATGTCCTCGGCGGTGATCTGCATGCCGCCGCGGGCGTTGGTGCGCGTGGCGAGAAACTCGCGCGTGGCGCGGATGCCCTTGGTGGGACTGTAGCCGTAGGTGGCGTCTTCGGTGGCGAGTCCGGCGACGATGTCCTTCAACCAGCGCGGGATGGGCTCGCCTTTGGCCACCGGGTCGCCGATGTTCTCCATGTTGGTCTTCAGACCAAGCGCTCGCAGCTTGTCGGCGATCTCGACGATGGCGCGGATCTCGTAGGTGAGCATGGCCGCGTGGGTGTGCACGATGTCGTTGCGCATGGGTCGTCCTGTGTGGTGTCGGCGTCAGGGCTACACCGGTGCACGCGGAAGGTCAAACGTGCGTGGGGAGATGCTACGGCTATCTCTTGCGGCCGCCGCCGAGGGTTCACACAACGCGCCCGGAAACGGTGACACCCACTTCGACGGCACATCCACGAAATCGCAGGCGCCTAAGGCGGCGCAGGCCCATCAGCCATTCGTCCGCGCGCGCACGGGCGGCTGCGGGTCGAGCTCATCGTGTCTCGCAGGATGCGACACTTTTTCGGCGGAGAAGCGGGGTGGCGCTTTGTCCGGGGCACTTTGTCCGGGCCTATGACTCCGACACCCTCCGCCACAGGTCGCGCAGGCCGAGGCTCATGGCCTTCTCCTCGACGAGGGCGCGGTCGATGCTCGTCAAGCGGAGCATGGCGGCGATGTCCGATGCGTGCTTGGGCGAGCCCCCTTCGGCGAGGTACTGCAGCTTGCGCGCGATCACGTACTCGGGCGCAGCAACCCATAGGCCGTGCCCTTCAACGTCCAGTCGGCGTCGCTCAGCGAGCGCCCAGCGATGCAACGGATCGTTGCCGAGCAAGTAGACATCGGCTTTGAAGCCGGTCTCGTGGTGGATGATGTTGAAGTGCCCGCGCTGCATCCGCGCGCGCTCGACATCGATGACTTCCGCCGGCGGACAATAGAAGCGATCGATGGGATAGGCGTCCTCGAAGCGATGCGTGTCGAAATCACGGTCGAGCTCGACGACGAGATCCACGTCGTGGGTCAGGCGCGGCTCGCCGTAGAGCATCGCGGCGACGCTGCCGGTGACAAAATACGGGACGCCCAAGGCCTCGAGTGGGTCGAGGATGAGCAAGAAGACGTTGCCGTCAACTGGAGGCAAGCAAGAACGCCTTTCGCACGGCCGCGGCGACTTCCGCCTCGCTCCAGCTCGGGTGTTGTGCCCGCAGCGCGGCGGCCTTGAGCGCACGCGCCGCCCAATAGAGGCGCGCGGCCGCGGCGAGCCGTTGCGAAGGCGTCAGGCGACGCAAGACGTCGGTTTGAGTGAGCGGCTCGGGCACGCGGCTAACCTACGGAGAGCGCCGCGAATGGTCAAGCGCGTCGCTCGTCGCCGCCGACGGGATCCCGCGCACCACCTGTCGGCGCGTCGGACTCCTCGACCTACAGCCGGAGTCCTGCTACGGCGCGTGGGGATCTCTCAACCAAGGGAGATCACCGTTAGCAGGGGGGTGCGCTTACGCGCTTAGTAAGGGCGGCGATGGCGTTACCGACACCGTCCTCTTGCTGCATCGCCGCGCCCAGCCGCTCAGCGCGCTGGCGCATCGGCGCGTCACGCAACACCCGGTCGAGCACGCGTGTCAGGCGGTGGACAGTCAGCTGCCGACGGTCGATGGCGCGTGGGGCGATGCCTGCCTCGTACAGCACCTTGCCCCAGTAGCTCTGATCGACGAGGTGCGGGATGACCACTGAGGGCCGTCCGGCCAGCGTCGCCGCGTGGGTGGTGCCGGCGCCGCCGTGGTGCACGACGAGCGCGCAGCGTGGGAACACCTGCTCGTGATCGACGGCGTCGACGTACAACAGCTGCGCTGACGTGGGGGCGGCCTCGTGCCAACGGCGCTCGCACTGCACGATCGCACGACACCCCGCCCGCGCGCTGGCTGCGGCAATCAGCGCCAGCGTCGCCGGCACCTGCGGATCGGCGAGGCTCATGCTGCCGAAGGTCACGTACACGGGAGGGTCGCCCGCATCGAAAAACCGCTGCAGCGTCGCTGGCAAGGGCTCACGCTGATGCTGTGGCAGTCGAAAGTAGCCACAAGCGGCGACGCTCGCGCCCCAGTCGTCGGGCGGCGGCTGCAGCCATGAGCTCGTCGCCACCAGGTTGAGCACCGGCGAGAGAAAGCCGTCGGCGATGATGCGGCGCCACGGTGTCAACCCCGCGCTGCTGCGCATCGCATTGGCGGCCGGCAGCAGGGTGCGGCTCGTGAGCCAGTCGGCGGCGCGCCACATCAGGGCATGCGCAAGCGGCGAGCCGCGGCGGCTTCCGGTCGGACCCAAGGCGCGACTCGGAATCATCGGCGCGGTGAAGAGCGACACGCACGGCTTGCCCAGCGCCTGAGCCGCCGCCGCCGCTGGGTAGTGGAGAAAGTGGCGAATGAGCACGTCGTGCTCGCGCACGAGCTCACGCGCCGCGGCGCTCATCGCCTCCGCCACGGGGAAGAACATGCTGCGCATGATGGCAGCAAGCTGTCTGACGGGATCGCGCACACGGAACAAGGCCTGCGCCGTGTGAAGGACGGCGTCGGCCGGCACCTGACCGACCATGTGCGTCGGCACGCCCAGGCGCGCGCCGAGTGCGGTGTAGTCGTGACCGGCCACATGGGTGACGGCGAGCGTGACGCGGTGGCCGGCGGCGACGAGCCCGGCGCCGAGCGCGAGAAAGGGGCGTACATCCCCCTCGGTGCCCCAGGTCTGTAGTGCAATCTTCAGCGGTTGCGAGGTCATGGCAACCGCAGCCTAGCGAAGAACACCGGTCGCTTCCAAGGCGAGAAGAGGGAGGCACCTTATGCTGGCACCGATCTCGCGCGCGGGGAAAGGCTATGGCAGCCCGCGCAGATCGAGATTGAGCTCGGCCGGGCAGTCGGCGCCGTCGACCGCTTCAAGACTCGCCGCGAGCGCCGCGGCAATGCATTGCGACAGCGGCCCCTCGCGAAAATAGCGATGATTGACCGAGACGTTGCGCACCGAGCCGTCGCTATCGACGACGAACGCGATGGGCAGGCTGTCGGGCATCGGCGCCTTGGGGGCACGACGCCGTTCGCTCAACACGCAGGCCTGGATGCGGTCGAAGCGGCCGCGCACAAAGCTATCCACCTCGCCTGCCGAGCGCTCGCACTGAGAAAACACCGGCTCGTCGGCCAAAGCCTCTGCGGCCGGGGCGGAAGAATTGGCGCCACCTGCCGCAGGCAAAGCGGCACCACTTGCCGCCGCTACCGCCTCGGACGGAGTCGATCCCCGCACGCGGATGGGCAGATGGTTGATGGTGATGTCGCTGCCGGCGCTGTAGCGCGGGAATTTCCAAGCGGACAGGGCCCGCTCCAGGCACTCGGCGTGCTCGCTCATGAGCAGCGATCCCGGGCCTTCGAGGCGCGCAGCGTCGGGCGTGCCGTCCTTGCGGATGCGAAAGGTGAACGTCAGGGTGTCCACGCCGACGACGAGGAGGCGATTGCCGCGCGCCGCTTTGAGGCACGGCTCGAGCAGCGGGTAGCCTTTGCGCACGCCCCCGACGATGTCTTGCTTCGACAATCGATCGCGCACACGATTGGCTTCAGCCTCGCGGGCCGCACGCAGTTGATCGAAGCGGGCGATTTCCCGCGCGTAGGAACTGACGTCTGTCGGCGCTCCCCGGGCGGCCACATAGACACGCAGGAAAGGAATGGCCTCGCCCGCCTTCTTCGTGGCGACGAGCCCGAGCCCCAGCGCCCGCGCCGCCCATGGCCAATTCGGCGCCGCCGTCACGGCCGCACGAAGCTTCTCCATGGCGGCATTGGCGTCACCTGTGCCTTGCGCCACATAGCCGCTCATGAGTAACGCTGCGGGGTCGGCGGCCGTCGCCAGATCTGCCGCGCTCAAGACGGGTAGCAACGAGCCGTCCGTGCGCTCGCAGGTGGCGCTCGCCAAGACAGTCGGCTTTGGACCCTTTTTGCCGAGCACCAGGCGCAACAGACATGGCATCTCGCGGCGCTCGCCCAGCAGCTCAGGCGGAGGTGCGGGCAACGGCTCGACGGCAAGGACGAAGCGACGCAGGGCATCGTCGACGTCGGGCTTGCCGCTCGTGAGCGATAGCCTGAGACTCGGTACCGAGCCATCGGCGGCGACGCCGATTTCGAGCGCCGCGATGCCGCCCTCTTTGGGCAGTCGGCGCAGGCGCGGACCTTCCGCTACAGTCCAGGGGCCAACGCCGCCGATCAACGCGTCGTTGATCTCCTGCACATAGTCCCGCGCGGGGGGCACATCTCCGGCGGGCGCTTCTGGGGTTGGGGCTGGCGATACGGACAACAGGGCGCACACGAGCCACAAATGCATGAGGCGAAGTGTGACAGTCCTTGGCGGGCGACACAACGGCTCGACGCTGGCAGGGTGTGGTCGCTCGCCGTCGGGTCCCGTTTGACGGTGTGCGTGCCGGACGATACGATTCGACATAGCCATTGTTGCAGGAGCACCGCCATGCCGCGAGTCCAAGGTCGTGACGCCACGAGGTACGGGTTTCGTGCGTTGAATCGAGGCGCAGGGCTTGTCTGCACGCTCGCCATCGTCGCCGCCGCGGGCTGCCCATCGACGAAGAA
>CAYHNK010000148.1:0-10959 GCA_964357695.1 uncultured Bdellovibrionales bacterium
AGCCGATGTTCGCCATGAGAGCGCTCGAGTGCGCGCGATCGATATCGAGCTGACTGCCGGGCTCATCGGCGGACGTCGCGCGTGCCGCCTGACTCGAGGCACGCATGCCGAAGAAGATGCCGACCGCCATCGCGACGACGCCAGTGCCGGCGAGCGCGGCCGGGACGACGACGCTGCGCGGTCCAGACGCCTGTCTCGAGACCGACAGGGTCGCCGGTACGACGTCGGTACTTTCGGTCGCGCGCGCGACAGGCTGCGCATTCGCGGTGGACGTGGTCGCGAGATCATCGCGCGAGAAGAGCTTGCGCACCGAGGTGCGGATGGTGGCGAGTAGGGCGTCCATTTCGCCCTGCACGGTTTCGTACGCGCGCGCCACCGTGCGCACCTTCTTGATGTCGATGAGCTTGATGTTGAGCACGTAGGTGCCGCCAAGCAACGTCACCTGCGTGACGAGAATGCGATCGACACCGAGGGCGCCGCCGATTTCGGCGATGCAGGCGTCATCATCGCAGCCCATCACCATGCGTTCTTGATTGAAGCCGACGGTCTGCTTGATGTCCGAGCCGGCGATGACCTCATAGCGACCCAGCGCGTCCACCTCGGCGGTGGTTACCTCGGTGAAGGTGGACGCATACTTGGGGTCGATACCGGTGGCGATGACGTCGACGACTGCGAGCTTCGGCCGCGGCGCCGCGAGCGCAGGAGTGTTCGCCGACAACAGCGCGACGAGCGCCGCAAAGCGCGAATGAGACCATGCCATATCGTGTACCCTCCACCGTCCGCTTCGAGCAGACCGTCAGACGACGGCATTCTACCCGACATTCACCACGATCGGCTATAGATCAGAAGGACCCGACCGAGAAGTGCACCTGGGTCAGGGGCTCGGCGTTGCTCGCGCGCCGGCCCGGATTGATGCCGAGATCCAACGAGAGCGCCCCGACCGGTGTGGCGTAGCGCAGGCCCACGCCGGTGCCGATCCGCAGCGTCACGTTGGCGAGCTTGGGCGTGACTGCCCAGAGGTTGCCGGCGTCGGCAAACAGGGCCAGCGACAGGTTCTCAGCCATGGGCAGCCGCAGCTCGGCCTTGAGCAGCGCCATGACGTCGCCGCCTTGCGAGACGGGTACGGTTGCCGCGTCGGTGACGAGAATACCCTCGTGGCACCAAGAGGGAGGAGGGGCGGTGACGCCTGGTAGGATCACGCAGGCATCGTCAGGCAGAAGGCTGCGCTCGACGAAACCGCGCAGCGTGTCGCGCCCGCCGAGGTAGAAGCGCTCGTCGACCGGCACGACGGCGCGGTCCAAGCGGCGCAGCACACCGCCTTGCGCTGAGAGGGCAAGCACCGCCTTGGCGATAGGTACGTAGCCCGTGAGCTGAGTGTCCGCCTTGACGAAGGCGAAGGCGTCGCTCGTGGCGCCCGTCGCCGGGGTCTGTGACAGACCCACCGCGTACGTGGCTCGCGCGCGTGCGAGCCAGCCACGGCGGGGCGCAAACGGACTGTCCCGGTGATCCCACGTCAAGGTGGGGCCAATCTTCACAGTGCGCTGCGTGCCCTGCTGGATGACGAAGCGTCGCTGGCCGGATGTCTGCACCTCGTTCTCACAGTTGGCTCCTGTCCCGTCGCCGAGGCTGCCACACACGAGCTCGGTGAGTGAGATTTGAGGCTCGAGCAGCAGCGCCACCCGATCGCTCACTCGTAGATCGATGCCGACAATGGCGGCGCTGGTGGTGAGCGAGTAGGGCAGCGTGTTGTCGTGCTCGTTGACGAGATCGAGCCGCACTGAGGGGTCCAAGGGCAACGTCAGCGCGCGCGGCGAGCGGATGCTGGCGCGCAGCTCGCGCTCGACCTGCTGCGACAGCGTGAACTCGCCGTAGCGACGTCGCAGCACTTCCGCATACGGGCCGTACAGGCCGAAGAACACCTGCCGATTGACCTTCGCAGAGCTCGCAAACGTGGACGCTAGTCCGCCCACGTTCAGATGCGCGTAAGAGAGCTGTAGCCGCGGGCCGTCGGCCGTGGAAATGCCCCAGGCGAGCTCGACGGGTTGGCGATCGCGCTCGACGACCTCCGCCACGAGATCTTTGCGCTCACTGGGGCGCTCTTCGTCGAGGAGCTTGACGCGCACGCTCGAGAACACGCCGAGGCCCGCGATGTCGCGCTGGGCGGCCAGCGCGTTCTCCAATCGGTAGACGTCGCCCTCGGCAAAGCGCACGCGCGAGCGGATCATCTCTTCACGCGTGTAACGGTTGCCCTTGATGAGGATGCGTTGCACGCGTACCTGGGGACCTTCCTCGAAGTCGTAGGCGACGTTCGCTTGCGTGCGATCGTCTGAGAGCTGCACCCGGGTGAACACCCGGGCGTACAAGTAGCCCTCGTCGCGATAGCGTCGCACGAGCGCAATGCGCGAGTCTTCGAGCGCCGCATGTGAGAAGGGTCCACCGAGCGCGATGCCGTGGGTGGGTAGTCCGTCAGAGGGCGTGCCGGCGATCGTCTCCAAGCCCCGCTCCGACGTGAAGGCTTCGTTATCGTGAAAGGCAACGCTGTGCACGAAGGTCTGCGCCCCCTCGATGACCGGGACCGTGACCCGCAGCGTGTCGCCCAGGCGCTCGGTCTTGGCGGGGCCGACGCTGGCGCTCAGATAGCCGAGGCCGCGGTAGACCTGCGTGATCTCGTCGAGCGCTTGCTGGTAGATGCCGGGAACCCAGCGCGCTTCGGGCGGCACGGCGGTGAGCGCACCGCTCGGCTGCATCTGCGGCGCGTTTGTGGTGCCCGCACTCCCCCAAACTGCCGCCAGATCGTCACCCGCGAGGCGCACAAACATGCTGTCGCTTGCGAGGCCATCACGCAGACGCGCTTCGACCTGCTGCCGCATGACCGTCTCGCGAATCGCGCGGGCGCCCGCAAAGCGGATCTCGCTCACGCGCACCGACCGCCCTTCATCGATCCGCAGGTGATAGCGCACGATGTCGTTGGCGGCGTCGAGAAAGCCGCGAACGTGCACCTTCGCATCGGGGTAGCCGAGGCGCTGGTATTGGTCGACGATGCGGCTCGCCCACACTCGGAGATCGCCATCGCGCAGCGGCTCGCCCGTCTGCGGGGAAAGATCGGCTAGGCGCGGCCCCGGTATCAAGCGGTTACCGGAAAGCGCTACATCGATGCGTCGGCTCGCCTCGACCCGATACGTCACGACGGCTCCATGGGGCCCATGGGACACCGTTGGCTCATCGACGCGGGCGCGCATAAATCCCTTGCGTCGATACTGGCGCACGAGGGCCTCGCGATCGGTGCGTAACAGGCGCTGGTCGAAGACCGCACCCTCGCGCAGCTGCAACGCGGGCATCAGGTACTCCCCGGCCACTCGCAAGTCGCCTTCGAAATGCACCGCGACCACACGCTCGGGCTGGCCCTCGACAACCTCAACCACGAGTGCGGCCGTGCGGCGGCCCGGATCGGACACCTCACGAACGTTCACGGTCGCCTGGGAAAAGCCCACGCGGCGCAAGTGCACGAGTGCGCGTTCGCGCAGGCGCTCGGTGGTGCGTCGATCGATTTCGTCGCCGGGACGGATCTGCAGGGCGCTCGTGATCTCGCCCTTGTTGGCCACCTGCACGCCTATGACGTCGAGGCGCGCGAGTGAGCGGGTGACCCGTAGGTAGAAGTGCAGCGCGACCGCTCCGGCGTAACGCTCGGCGTACACCCGCACAGCCGAAAAACGACCGAGGGCGTACAGGCGTGCGATCGCCACCTCGATGTCAGCGGTGGCGAGCAAATAGCCGGGCTCGATCTCGATGAGCGAGCGCAGCTCGTCGGTGCTCTCTTCTTCGCTCGGACCTTCGATGTCCACCGATAACACGGGGAGTCCTCGGTACGTGCCGAGTGGGTCGGTGACGCCCGTCCCGGAGACCCCGGAGGCCCCAGAGACCAGCAGCATGGCCACGAACGCGGCGGTCACGTCAGCGAAACTCCCAGCGCAGCCTCAGATCGAGACCGAAGTCACCGGTCGGTACCTCACTCGCGCTATCCCACGAAGCTTGCACCGCCGCAATCTCCGAGAGCTTGTAGTCGATGGCGAGCTCCTGATCGTTGGTCTCGGTGAGCGAGCGCCAGTACTTGAGCTGGAGGTTGCGGCCAAACTCCTTGGCGACGAGCACGCGGGGTACGGTACGCTTGGTGCTCGAAGACCAGCCGCTCGTGAGGCGCAGCTCGTCGACCTTGATGGGCAACAGCTGGCGCACCTTGTTGTCGAGTCCGGACACGGTCCACAGCGCGTCGAGGCCGCCCGGCAGGGTGTCCTGTAGCGAGGCCGCGTTCGGTCCCTCGAAGTCGCGCAGTCGCAAGCCGAACTGTAGGCAGAGCAGCACGTCCTGAGGGTCGACGCTGCCATTTTCGTCCTGACCCTGGGGCGCGACGTTGTACTGACGCGAGTCGCCGTTGACCTCGACCGTGACGTCCATGTTGCACGCGCGGGTGCGCGCGCGAACGTCAAATTGTGCGAAGATACCGTACTCGTCGGTAAAGTCGATCGACGCGCGGTCTACGCGAAAGACGTTGTCGCGGTAGCGCGCGCGGGCCCATAGCGGCGTGACGCTGCCGAGGAGGCCCATCCTGTCTGTGGTGCCACTGACGAGCACGTCGGCCCGCAACTCGGCTTCGAGCACATTGTTGGAGATGAGTAGGTTGCCTGGGGCAGTGACGTGTACTTCGAGACGCAGCGCCTCCTCGGGAGTGAACGCCGGCACGCGCAGCGGTGCGCGCTCCTGTTTGGGGATGAGACGCTCCAGATCGACGTTGGCTGTGTAGCGCAGAGAATCGAGCTGCAGTGTGCCGCGCAGCAACAGGTCGTCGAGCGGTCCTACGAGGTTGAGATCGCCGGAGGTGACAATCTCGGTGTCGCTCAAGGGCCGCGCGGGGACCTGCGCCAAGGTGACATGAAGGTCGACACTCGGTGGGTCCGTTGCGGGAAGCGCGGCCTGTCCTGCAAAGCGCAAGGTGCCGGTGCCGACGCGCGCCGCGCCGTCCTCGATGCTGATGCTGCGTTTGAGGAACGCCACGTGTGCGACAATATCCTCAATGGATGTGCGACTGTTGCGTGGACGCAGCGACCCCCCGGTGATCTGCGCCGCGCCCTCCAACAGCGGTACCGAGAGCGTTCCGCCGAGCGCCAGCTGTAGGTCGAAGGAGCCGCTTGCGAGATCGAGCCGCTCGATCCACAGCTGCCGCAGGGCGTCCAGATCTCCCCGGACCGCGGCCCGCATGGCCAGACTGCCTGCGGTGGTGATGTCGCCCGACAGACTCAGGCTCAGCTGCGGGCCCGACAGTCGCAAGTCGTCGATGCCTAGGCGACGCTGACCGTAGTGTGCGAGCACGGGAGTCGTCGCTTCGAGCTCCAGCTCTCGCCAGGCGATGCGCAACGTTTGTAGCTGCGCGTCGGCCGTGACCGACGCGGGCTCGAGCATCGCCCCCTGCGCAAACAACGTCCCAGACGTGGTAACGTCGAGGTCGGGGATTTCGGCCAGCAAGGCGCCCGCATGCGCATCGGACAGCGTCGCCGTCGCTGCAAAGGGCAGGCCCCGCTTCAAATCGACGGTGCCTTTGACCGCCCCCTGCCCCTGAAAGAGGGTCGCATCGACCTCGGCCCGTCCGCCTGCCGCCGTGGCGTTGAGGGTCATATCACCGAGCCGCAGCCCGCCTACGCGCAGGTCCTTGGCGTGCACACGCGCCTCGCCGCCGAGCGCCGCGGGGGTGCCCGCGAGAGCCAAGCGTCCGGTCAGCACCCCCTCGACGCTGCCGTCGGGTATGAGTCCGGCAAGCGACGCCAAGGCAAAATCCTCAGCTTCGGCGTTGATGGCCATCGCGCGATCTGCGCCGATCGTCTCCGCACGAGCGGTCAGCGCCCCAGCGCGGGGCGAGAGCTGCCCCTCGATCCACATGGGCGCTTCGGGGCCGCCACCAAACCCACCGCGCACCTGCAATCCGCCGAGACTCACCTCGTCCACGCGCAGGGTTGGCGCACTGACGAGGAGCGTGCCGCGAGGACTGGCGGCGGAGCCCGCGAGCTCAAAGGTACCGGCGAGCTCGGCGCGCAATCCGTGCACCAGGGCCTCGGGAGCGACCAGCGTTTCGAGCACGTCGCCAAGGGCGATATCACGCAAGTCGAAATGCGATCGCAGGCGCGACTGCCCATCGGCGAACGCGAGAGAAAGCTTGCCCATCGCGAGACCGCGGCCGCGACGGATCGTGATGCGCTCGATCTGCAGATTCATATCGGTGAACACCAGCGCGGCGCTGGCGTCGCCGAGGCGGTAGCCAAAGAGGCCAAAGTCGGCGAGCTCGGCGGTTGCCGAAATGGTCAGCGCGGCGTACGGACCCTCGACGCTGGCGCTCGCCACGCCTTCGCCGTCCATCGGTAATCCGGCAATGGGCCCGATATCACTAACGCGCAAATGTTCGGCGTCAGCCCGCAGGTCGATGCCGCGATCGACGTCATACGAGAGACGACCGCTCACCAGCACTCGCGAGCTACCCCGTGTTACGGCCACGCCGTTGATGGCGGCCTCGTGGGCACCGACGTGCACGCCTCCTTTCAGCTGTGCCGTCGGCAACGCCAAAGCCACCCACGCATCTGCGTTGCGGTAGCTGCCGTCGAGCACGGCAAAATTGTGCGCGGTGGCGTCGACGTCGAGATCGAGCGCTAACGGCCGCAGATGTCCCTGCACCAGCACGTCGCCGTCGACCCACAGACGCACGTGCGCGTCCGCGAGTCCGGCGAGATCGAGCACGTGCGGCAGGGATGCGCTGTGCAGTCGCGTGCTCAGACGAAGGGGCAGCGTGGCGTCGAGCTCGATCTGGCCGCTGCCGGTCACGAGTCCGGCACGAGGGTGAGTGAGCCGTAGCGCCTCGACGGTGAGCGTCCGTCCCACGATGACCCCTTCCAGGTGGGCGTCGCCGATGAGGGTGTCCACCGCGGTGAGTGCGTCCGCATCGAGTGTGACCTCGAGTTGCGGGTGCGGCAGTGAGCCACGCAGCATCAGATCGGCGCGCGCCTCGCCAGCGAGCTTCACAGGCAGCCCGAGTGCCGCGGACAGCGCTGCCAGCGCGCCGTGGCTCCGTAGGCGCAAGTCCTGACCGGCGCCCTCGGCGAAATCGACGAGGCCGTTGGCCGACAGCGTGGCGCGGGGCACGTCCAGGTGCGCGCGTCGCACGAGCAAACGCTGCGGTTGCGCAGGCGTACCTTCGAGGGTCACCCGCGCGCCGAGCTCGAACGGCACGGAGAGCGCTTGGTGGTGCAGCTCGCCGTCGCCGACGGTGACATCGATGTCCCATCCGTCGATGCGATTGGGCTTCTGCTCGATATCGAGTCGCCGTGTGACGAGTCTCCACGCACCGACGTCGAGCACGAGGTCGCCGCTCCACAGCGCCAGCTCTTCGATTTCCACGGGCAGCTGCGTGCCCTTACCATCCGAGGACGGCAGACTTAGGTCGGGGGCGTCCACGCGCAAGCTCCCGCGCAAGCCATCGAGCTCGAGGCGCTCGAAAACAATGGCACCCGAGGCCGACGGCCACGGGCGGATACGCACCGCACCCTCATGCAGCGTCAGGCGCGCCACGTCACCGTCGGCGACCGTCAGCGACACCTCATGGACATGCACCGTTGGCGGGAGCAGCGTCAGCTCGAGAGCGCCGATGTGCAGGGCGATCCCCCAGCGCTCGTGGGCAAAGATCTCGAGACGTTGGCGCACGTTGTCGCCCACCCGCGGGCTTTGTAGCGCGACGATGGTGCCGGTCATGGCGCCAATGAGCAGTGCCATGGCGAGGATGAGCCGCCGCCACACGACGTTCTCTCCTTTACCCGGCCAGCCGGGCAGCAACCCGGTCGAGAATGGCGCTGGCGATGTCCTCTTTCGGGCGGGTGGACAGCTCGGCGAGCCCGCCTAGACGATCGAGAATGGCCACGGCGTTGTTGTCGGTCGCAAAACCCGCATCGCTGCGGCTGACATCGTTGGCGACGATGAAGTCCAAATCCTTGTCGTCGAGCTTGGTGCGTGCATGCTCCACAAGGCGCTCGGTCTCGGCGGCAAAGCCGACCGCTAGCTTGCCGCGCTGGCGCGGTGTGAGCACGCGCAGGATGTCGGGGTTTTCGACGAGCTCGAAGGGCGCGCTGTCGGCGTCGACCTTCTTGCGCTTCTCGGGTGCTCGTACTCTCGGGCGGTGATCGGCGGGCGCCGCGGCCATGATGAGGGCATCGGCAGCGCTGAGATGGGTGCGACAGGCCTCGAGCATCTCGAGCGCACTCACCACCGGGACCAAGGACACGCCCACGGGAGCAGGCAAAGTCGTCGGGCCGCTCACGAGCACCACCTCCGCTCCGCGACGCCACGCGACGGCGGCCAGGGCGTAGCCCATCTTGCCGCTCGAGCCGTTGCTCAAAAAACGCACCGGATCCGCGTACTCGCGCGTTGGGCCGGCGGTGACGAGTAGCCTGCGTCCGCGCAGATCCTGCGGCGAGAGGGCGCGCAGAATGTGCGCCAAGATGCGCTCGGGGTCGGCGAGACGACCGATGCCTTCGCGCCCGGAGCCGAGCTGTCCGGCCTCGGGCTCGACGACGATGGCGCCACGTTGTCTCAGCGTCGCGACGCTCGCTTGCGTTGCCTCGTGCAGCCACATGCCCGACTCCATCGCTGGGGCGACAAGCAGTGGGGCCCGCGTGGCTAGGCAGATGGCGCCGAGTGGGTCGTCGGCACGTCCGAGCGCCACACGCGCCAAGGTGTCCGCGGTCGCCGGCGCAATCGCGACGAGACTGGCGCGATGCGCGAGCTCCACGTGGCCAATTTCCCCCGCTTCGGCCTGCGCCCACAGATCCGTGACGGCGCGATGGCCACAGAGGGCCGAGAATGTCAGCGGCCCGACAAAACGCGTTGCCGCTGCCGTGAGCACGGGCCAAACGTCCGCGCCGGCTTCGAGGCACAATCGCGCCAGGTAGACCGCCTTGTAGGCGGCGATGCTGCCGCTCACTCCCAGAACAATGTGTTTGCCGCCGAGCATGCCGCCCCACTCATAGCGCACCCGCTGCGCCGCGTCAGCATACGACACGTCGCATAGGACGCGTAAGGGCGCGCAGCAGGTTTCTACCCCGCGGCGCGCGCCGCCTCGATGGCGAGGGCGGTCTTTTCCCAGCGCGCGGTGAGCGCCTCGAGGTCCGCTTGGGCCGCCGAGTAGCTCTTGAGCAACGTCCCGACCTCGCTCGAATCGTCGTACTGCGATGGGTCCGAGAGCTTCGTGCTACGCTCCTTTTGCAGCGCTTCGAGCTCGGCAATGCGCGCCTCCAGCGTCGCTAGCTCCTTCTCGAGCGGACCGAGTGTGCGATGCCGCCGTGCTCGCTCCTCGGCCTCGCGTCGCTTGCGCTCTTTCGTATCGGCGCGACTCTCGCTCGTACGCACGGTCGTCGTCTCGCAGCCGCCGGGACTCGACGTGATCGTGCCCGCGCGGGGGTCGGGGACGTCAAAGCGCCGCACCGCGGAGCTCATGTACTCATCAAGCGTGCCCGGATAGCTCTCGACGCTGCCGTCGGCGACGTTCCAGATGCGTGTCGCCAGCTGGCGAATAAAGGCGCGGTTGTGACTGACAAAGATAATGGTGCCGTCGTAGCTCGAGAGCGCGTCGGCGAGCTGCTCGCTCGAGCGCAAGTCCAAGTGGTTTGTCGGCTCGTCCATGAGGATGACGTTCGTTGGTACGAGCAACAATCGGGCGAGCGCCACACGCGCGCGCTCACCGCCGGAGAGCACCGCCACCTTCTTGTCGATCTCTTGTTCGCCAAAGAGCAGGGCGCCAAGCAGCGTGCGAATCGCGGTTGGGCTCTGGCCGCTCGCCGCCGAGGCGACCTCTTCGTAGACCGTGGCGCTCGCACGCAAGGTCTCGGCGTGGTGCTGCGCGTAGTAGCCGCGCCGTACGTTGTGACCAAACGTCAGCTCGCCCCCGTCACGCTCGAGCTCGCCCGCGAGCACCTTGAGCAGTGTCGTCTTGCCGGCGCCATTTTGGCCGATGACCGCGATGCGCTCGCCGCGCAGCGCGGTGAGTGAGACCCCGGCGAGCACCTGGTGTGTGCCGTAGCTCTTGCTGAGGTCCTCGATCGAGAGCACCTGTTTGCTCGAAGGAGGCGTGGCGGGAAAACGAAAGTGAACGCTGCGGTGCTCTTTGTGCAGCTCCACGGTCTCGAGACGCGCGAGGGCCTTGATCCGGCTCTGTACCGCGCGGGCTTTAGTCGCCTGGGCGCGAAAGCGCTGGATGAACACCTCGGCATCTTCACGGGCGCGGGCGAGATGGGTCTGCCGGCTCGCAAGGAGTTGTGCTTCTTCGGCGCGTTGCACGAGATAGCGCTCGTAGTTGCCGCTGTAGCTGCGCACGCCTTCGGGCTCGAAGGTGACGACCCGGCCGATCTGCTCGTTGAGAAACTCGCGGTCGTGCGACACGAGAAAGAAGCTGCGGCGGTATTGCTTGAGATAGCTCGAGAACCAGGCCACCGACGGCAAGTCGAGGTGGTTCGTGGGCTCATCGAGGAGCAGCAGGTCGGGCTGCTGCAAGAGCAACCCCGCCAAGACGCCGCGCATCTGCCAACCGCCGCTCAGCTCGCCAAGATCACGGTCCTTCTCCTCGGGCCGAAAGCCCAAGCCGGACAAGATGCGCAGCGCCACGTGGTCGCCGTAGTCGGCATCAAAATGGGAGACGCGCTCGTGCAGATCGGCCAGGCGCTGGGCGCACTCGGAAGCCAGCTCGTGCCGGGCGTCGACGTCGATGGCGGCGTGCTCGAGCCCGGCGAGCTCGACCTCGGTCTCAGCGACGGCGCGCTCTAGGGCCTCACGGACGAGCCCTTCCGGATTCTCGACGTCCAGTATCTCGCCGCCTTCGACGAGGCACAGCTTGCCAGAGGCTTCGATGTGAGCCACTGGCGCGCCGAGATCATCCCA
>CAYHNK010000149.1:0-10918 GCA_964357695.1 uncultured Bdellovibrionales bacterium
GCTCGCTTTCGAGCTCGGCCTGCCGCGCTGCAAGACGCGCCTGCTCCTCGGCCTTGGCGCGCGCCGATTGTTGGCTCGAGCGCGTAGCGTCGTGACTTGCGCGCTCTCGCTCCTCATCGAGCGCGCGACGCAGCGCTTCGACCTTTTGCCGCTCCTGTTCGAGGGCTTCTTTCTGCTGATTGATCTCGACAGCGCCGCTCTTCACGCTCGTCTCACGGCTGGCGAGCACTTGCTGACGCGCCTCGAAGTCTTTCTGCTCGGAGGTGAGCTCGCGCTTTTGCTGCTCGATGGCCTGCTTCTGGGCCGCGAGCGTGCGACGCTCTGCGTCAACCTGTGCGCGCTGTTGCGTCAGCTCGGCCAGGCCCTTGGCAGCGCGCTGCTCGTGGGCGGCGATGTCTGCTAGACGGCGCTCGCCTTCGGCACGGGCGTCGAGGGCTGCTCGCTGCGCCGCTTCGGCCTTTTGCTGCGCGGCGTGTGCCTCGCCCTTGGCCTGCTCCGCGCGTGCACGCGCCTGCTCAGCCGCTTTCTGCTCCTTCTCGGCATTGGCGCGCTCGAGCTGGAGCTTAGCGAGCTGCTCCTTGTGCTGTGCTTCGGCGCGCGTGGCGGTTTCTTCAGCTTCCCGCTGGCGTTGCTCGGCCGCAAGCGCCGTTCGTTCGGCCGAAGCTTGCGCGGCGCTGACCCGTGCCGCGGTGTCGCGTAGCTCGCGCAGGCGCGCATCGGCGTCTGCGGATGCGGCTTGCGCGGCGCTACGATCACGCTCGGCGGACACGCGTGCCTTCTCGCGCAACGCTTCGGCCTCGGCCTTGGCCTTTTGCGCCTGCGCGGCGAGTCGCTCAGCCTCGACGGCGACCTTCTGCGCTTCGGCCTTCTGCGCCTCGGCGTTCTTCGCGGCCTTGTCGGCCTGCTCGCGCTCCTTGACGGCACGGCCCGCTGCTAGGTCGGCGGCCTTGCGCGCCCGCTCCAAGCTCGCTGCCACCTCGGGATCTTCGGGGGCGGCGAGCGGCGCAAGCGTGTGTGCGACGGACACCGTGGGCATCGCTCCCGTGCTGACGACGACGGCACGGCCTTCGGCCCGCACGTCGTAGGCGACCTCGTGCTCGAAGCCGACGATGACGCGGCCGACGAGAAAGCCGTCGGCGCTAAACTGGCGGAAGGCGATCTGGTCGAGAACACCATCTTCGATGGCCCGGGGGTCTCCGAGCTTGCCAAGCTCGGCTCCCGAGATGTCGACGACGACCCGCATGGGCTGCGTCAGACGAAACACGGTAAAGGTCGGCTCGCCACTCGTGCGAATGCGCACGAGCCGTCCGTCTCCGGCGCGCTCGACGTCGATCGCTTCGACGTGATTGGTGCCGCCGGCACGTGCCGGAACCGTCGCCAGGCTCGTCGTCACCCCGAGCAGGGCGACCACGAGCGCACCAAAAATCGAGTCGACACGGCGGCGTGCGGCGCCGTGGGGTTGGCGATGGACGAACATCGGCGGGCTCTTTCTGTCATTCATGGCTCAACCTCGAGCTGCATATCCGGGGCCGGCAGCTTGATCTTGATGGGTACGCGCACGCGCTCGCCCGTCGGCGCGCGAAACTCCTCGGTGACTTCGATGGCATCGGGGGCAATGCGGGTGACGCGACCGCCGTTCTTGCCAAGGTGGGAGCCGATGTGCAGCACGTGACCGCGACCGACGGGGTCTTCCACCATCGCGCGTGGCTGGCTCGTACCCGTAATGAGCCCCGTGAGGCGATACTGGTCGAGCTCATACTGCTCGGTCTCTTCGAGCTTGCGCGACGCGGTCGACTGCTCGGTCTCTTGCAGGTCCGCAAGGTACGAGCGAAACGGATCGCGTTTGCCAATGGGCGAATACGCAAAGGGACGTTCGGCCTCGGCGGCCGTGCCCGGCGCAACCGCGGCGCTCGGCGCGCTGGCCTTGAGCACCGCCTTGGGGGCCGGTACCGGCGCGTCGCTCCCCGCTTCCTCGCAGGCCCCTGCGAGAGCGAAACACACCAGAGCGAGCGTGCGGGTCACATCGTGCCAGTTGGCGGGTCGCATTACTTGCCGCCCTTCTTCTTTTTCTTGGGCTGCTGCTCGGCTACGCCCTCGGGCAGAAAGCGATACGTCTTCACCTTGAACGCGCCCTCGATCACCACCTGCTTGTTGACCGACTTGGGATTCTTCATCGTCAGGTCGCTGACATTGACGATGCGATCGAGCTTGCCGAGCGAGTCGATGAAGGTCGCCACCGCGTGGTACGAGCCGCGTACGGTCACGGCGAAAACGATTTCGCCGTAGAAGCTGCGGGGCGTCTCCCCCTGCGGCTCGAAGCGATCGATTTCGAGACCCGATTGGCGTGCCTTGTTGCCGAGCTGCGCGAGCAATTGAGGCACGTCGGCGTCGTCGGGCAACTGCGCGCGTGCGGCGTTGAGATTGCGCTGCAAGTCGCTCAGGCGTGCCTCGTAGCGCGCCAAGTTGTCGACATAGGCCTGCTTCTCCGCGCGCTCGGACTCGATCTTGCGGTACTCGCCCTCGAGGGTCGAGATCTTGTCGTTCTGTTCCATGTGGAACAAGTAGTAGTAGCCACCCGCGAGCGCGATGATGATGAGACCCACGAGCGCATAGCGTTGACGCTGGGGGATCTTGCTGTATTTTTCGAGAAGCGCTTCCATCGTCTCACCCTGCGCCGTACGCCGCCACACAAGTGAGCTTCCAGCGAAGGACGTTGGCGCTGCCTTCCTTCGCGGTGGTCACGAGCTGTAACTTGATGTCGCGAAATAGCTGCGAGCGCCGCTGCATGGCGAGCTGGAAGTCGGAGACGTTCTCATGCTCCATCGCGACTCCCTCCAGCGTCAGCTGACCCGCCCTCTCTTCGATGCTGGTGAGCCACACCTTCTTCTGCTCGGTCAGAATGGTGGCCAAATCATCGAGCATGCGCGCGGGGCCGACGCGCTGACTCTCGAGCTGCTTGATGACTTCGATCTTCTGCTCGAGGACTTTCATCTGCGTCTTGAACTGCTCGATGCGCACGACGTCCTTTTTCAGATCTGCGATCTGTCCACGCACGTCGGCGACCCGCTCATCGAGCGCGCTGATGCGCACGGCGGTCACCAGATGCCAGGCGTAGAGCGCGACGACGGTCACGAGCAGCAGCATGGCCACCGCGATGAGCTCATTTTTCGCACCCACGCGCTTTTGTGCCGCGCGGATCGGCAGGAGATTGATGCGAATCATACGCCGTCTCCCGGATATCGCAGGGCGAGTCCCACGACGACCGCCGCAGCCGGTGCGATGGCGCGCAGGTAGTCGCGCTCCTGGGGACTGATCTCCACGTTGCGAAACGGATCGGCGACGGCAACTTCCACGCCCAGCCGGCGCTCGAGCGCTTTTTGCAGCGCCATCAAGCGGGCACTGCCGCCGGTGAGATAGAGGTGCGTTGGCGGCGCCTCGGCACTCGTCGCGGCGTAAAAATCGATGGAGCGCTGCACCTCCGTGGTGACACTTTCCGCAACGATCTGCACCGCGCGATCGACCTCGGGCACATAGCTCGCGGCGGTGTTATCGCCGCTCGAAGCGCCTGACGCGATCTTCATCCCCTCGGCTTCTTCGAACGAAACGTTGAGCTGCTTTTGGATTTCTTCGGTGAACGCGTTGCCTCCAGTCGACAGGTCACGGGTAAAGCTCGAAATCCCACCGGAGATGATGTTGATGTTCGTCTTGGCCGCGCCGACGTTGACGAGCGCGATGCTGCGGTCGCTCGGCATGTCGTAGTTGGCCTCGAACATGTTCTCGACGGCGAACGCGTCGACATCACACACGAGCGGCGTGAGGCCCGCCTCGACAATCACCGAGGTGTACTCGTTGACGAGGTCCTTTTTGGCGGCGACGAGCAGCACGTCCATCTGGCCCGCCTGCGTCGATTGCTGTCGTACGATTTGCACGTCGATGTTCACGTCTTGAATATCGAAGGGAATAAATTGCTCGGCCTCCCACTGGATGGACTCGTCGAGCTCGTCGGCGGTCATCTGCGGCAACGCAATCTTCTTGATGATGACGGCGTGCCCGGAGACCGACAGCGCCACCTCCTTGTGACGCACGCCGTGCGTCGCCAGGAGCTCTTGGATGGCATCGACCACACGCGACGCGTTCATCACGGCACCGTCGACGATGGCCTCCGAGGGTAACGGGGCAAGCCCAAAGTGCTCGAGCGCGAAGCCACGCTTGACGCGGCGCAGCTGGCAAAGCTTGACGGAGCTCGCACCGATGTCGATACCGACGCAGAGCTTGTCACGAGCCATCGAGACGTATCCTTTCACGCCCGCCACCGCGCGCGCTCGTACACGAGCGCGGCATGCGGACTTGGTCGACCCTAAGTTTATGTGAGGATTGGGGACTGGCAAGAAATCGGCCGGCGAGTTGTTTGACTCGCCGTAGGGGCGACCCTACACTCGCGAGGTGAGCGCCCTTGCGCGCACCCCGACGAGGCATGCCAGCCGACACCCACGACTCAGAGACGCGACTGCGCGAGGAGGTAGCCACCCTCGCGGTCGATGATATCCTTGCGCTCTGCTATACGTTGCAGCATCGGCCGGCGCGACTGCGCCTCTATCTCGACGTCCTGCGTACCCGCGGCGGCGAGCGAGCGCAGTTTGCCGCGGCGCTCATCTGCTTCGATTTGGCCCGCCAGGGCGATAGCGTGGCGCAGCGCGAGTTCATACTGCTCGCCGCGAGCGTGCGTGTGCTCGCCGCCAAGCAAGAGCTCATCGCCGCGCTCGTCGGTGGTGATGCGTATCTGAGCTTTCTGTGGGAGCTGTGCGCCGCGCAGCTTTCCGATCTCGAGCACGAGCCCGCATCGTCGTTCGCGCCCGATCTCACCCAACCCGTCGTTTCGCTCGATCTGCTGAGCGATGCCGATCTCGGCGATTTCGAGCTCGTCGTCGACGAACGTGAGCTCGAGGATCACCTCGCCGAGGCAGTCGAGCGTTTTTTGGGCGGCGAGCTCGGCATGCCGGTCTACGACCCACAGGCGGGATTTCGCATGTCGGGCCGACGCGACGTCGATCGCATCGAGAGCTTTTTGCAGGAGCTCGATAGCTTGCGCGATCACGTGCCGCGCGCGCGCGGCTTTCGCGCCCTGACGCTGCTTTTTTACGCCACCCACATGCGCGCCAAGACGCTCTTTGGTGGGGTCAACGAGCGGCGACGGGCGCTGTTGCGCGCCGGCTTGCGCGAATTTCTCGTCAGTGGCGCCGAGGTGGCCGAGATTGCGGGCGTGCTCGGTCCGCTGCATGCCGACGCGGACGTGTGGCCGCGGGTCGTCGAAACGCTGCTCAGCTATCTGAGCTGGGTGAATCAACGCAGCGATACGGACAACGTCTAGCCACTGTATTGCAGGTAGTGGCCCACCATCTCCCGTACGACGTCTTCGAGTCGGCGCTCGCGCTGTCTCGCAATGCGGCGCAGGACCTGCATCTCGGTGGGATTGAAGGTGATGGTTAGCCCTGCGACACCGCTGTGCAGAGCCTCCAGCTCGGCCGCATCGATGGGCTGCGGCTGACCGTGCTCGGATGCTTGCATCGCCATCGGCGGCGCCGGTAACGGCGTCATGGCTGGCGGCGGCGGGGGCGTGGCACGCACCGCACGCGATCCAGGAGGCGTTGATTGGCGCGCACGTCGCTGCTGCTCTTCGGCGATCTCCTCGCGAAAGATCTGCTTGAGAAAGTTCGACAGGTGAATGGCCGACGGCGTGAATTCTTGGCTGGCGAGAAACCTGTCGATGTCGAGCTGCATCTCGATGGCTGATTGATAGCGACGCTTGCGCTCCTTTTGCAGCGCCTTCATGACGATCGCTTCAACCTCGTGCGGCACATCATCGCGAAAATAGCTCGGCGGATACGTCTTGCCGTCCACGATGTTGTTCATGATGGCGAGCTCATTCTCGCCCGAGAAGAGCTTGAGCCCCGTGATGCACTCGTAGAGCACGGCGCCGAGCGAGAAGATGTCCGAGCGATGATCGAGGTCCTTGCCCATGATCTGCTCGGGCGACATGTAGCTGAGCTTGCCTTTGATTTCGCCGGCCTTGGTGTGGTGCAGCTGGTTCGCCGCCTTGGCGATGCCGAAGTCGAGGATCTTGACCCCACCGGTCCAAGCGACGCGAATGTTCTCGGGTGAGACGTCGCGGTGCACGATACGCAGGGGGCGCGCTTGCGCGTCGGTCTGCGTGTGGGCGTAGTAGAGGGCCTCGCAGACGCTGCTGACGATCTTGAGCGCATACTCGATGGGAAACGGGATGCCCATCGTCTTCGCCTGCGGCACGACAACCGACATGTCGCGCCCGGCGATGTACTCCATAGCGATAAAATACGATTCTTCGATCTTGCCGAGGTCGTAGATCTGCACGATGTTCGGGTGCGTTAACTGCGCGGCAATCTTCGCCTCGGTCAGGAACATGTCGACGAACGACTGGGTGGCACTCAGATTCGGCCGGATGCGCTTGATGACGAGGTCTTTTTCAAAACCTTCGACGCCGGCGCGACGAGCGAGAAAGACCTCGGCCATGCCGCCGAGACCAATGCGCTCTAACAGAGTGTAGCTGCCGAACCGCTCTGACATTCGCTCACAGGCCCCCGGGAGGCGCGAAAAGAGCACCGCGGGCGCGAGACGTCAAGCTTTTGCGAGCCTCGAAATGCCTCATAGCTGCCCAAATGCCTGGGCGTGCACCACGACCGCAGACGTGAGCTCGGGATGAAACGTGGCACCGAGCACCCGGCCCTGGCGCACGAGAACGGGCTCACCGTGGTACGAAGCCAACAGTTCAACCTCGCCACCGACCGAGACGATGCGCGGCGCACGAATAAAGACGAGGGGTAGCGTGCCCTCATCGCTGACGGCCTCAAAACTCTCGACTTGCCGACCCCACGCGTTGCGCCGCACTTGCACGTCGAGCCAGCCGAGGCTCGCCTGACTTGGGTCGCTCACCTGACGGGCGAGCAAGATGAGGCCAGCACAGGTGGCAAGCACGGGCTTACCACTGGCGTGATGAGCGTCGAGCGCGGTGCGTAGGCCAAACCGCAGGATGAGCTTGAGCTGCGTCGTGCTCTCGCCGCCGGGGAAGACGAGCCCATCGACCTCGGCAATCTGCGCGGCGTCACGAATGAGGACCACGTCGTGGCCGAGTGCATAGAGGACCTGTGCGTGCGCGGCAAAGCCGCCCTGCAACGCGAGCACACCGATACGGGCCATCGCCTACCAACCGCGAAGGGCCAGCCGCTCGCTCTCCGGGATCGTGCCGAGCTCGATACCGCTCATCGCACGACCGAGACCACGACTGATCTCCACGAGCTTTTTCGCGTCCTGCCAGTACGTCGTCGCCTCAACGACGGCGCGGGCCCGAGCTTTCGGATCCTCGCTCAAGAAGATGCCGCTGCCGACAAAGACCGACTCTGCGCCAAGCGCCATGCACAGCGCCGCGTCGGCTGGCGTGGCAATGCCACCGGCGGCGAAATTGGGTACCGGCAAGTGCCCCTCGGCAGCCACCTGCTTGACGAGATCGTACGGTGCACCAAGACGTTTGGCCTCGTCCATCATCTCGTCTGCGCCAAGGGTCGTCAGGTGACGGATCTGCGACCGCAGCGCGCGCAGGTGCTTGACGGCCTCGACGATGTTCCCGGTGCCCGCCTCGCCTTTCGTGCGGATCATGGCGGCGCCTTCGCCGACGCGACGCAGCGCCTCGCCGAGATCACGGCAGCCGCAGACAAAAGGCACCTTGAAGTCGTGCTTGTCGATGTGGAACTGCTCGTCAGCGGGTGTGAGCACCTCGCTCTCGTCGATGAAATCCACTTCCAACGCTTCGAGAATACGCGCCTCCATGAAGTGGCCGATGCGACACTTGGCCATCACGGGGATGCTGACCGCCTTCTGGATGGCCTCGATCATCGCCGGGTCCGAAGCACGCGCAACGCCGCCTTCCTTGCGGATCTGCGCCGGCACGCGCTCGAGGGCCATCACCGCCGCCGCGCCCGCATCCTCGGCGATGCGCGCTTGCTCGGCGCTCGTCACATCCATGATCACCGCGCCCTTGAGCATCTCGGCGAGGCCTACCTTCGTCTTCGATGTCGATTTTTCCATGCATCCCTCCGACGCTGTGACAGCATCCGGCCGCGTCGTCTGACAAGCTGCGCACGGGCGCCGCCTGCGTCCAGGCTCGTGTTGTTCGCGAGGCCGCTCTGGACCACGGTGGCTGCATTGTGTCAAGGTGCGCCGTGCACGAGGCCACGCTCCATACGCGCACGTACGCCGAGCTCGGGCGTGCGGGCGGTGTCTTCAAGGAAGAGCTCAACGACTTCCAGGTCGAAGAGCTAGCGCTCGAGGAACCGTCGGGCACAGGCGAGCAGCTCTATCTGTGGGTGGAGAAGACCGACCTCAACACCGAGGAAGTCGCCCGACGCCTCGCCGAGGCCGCGGGTTGCACCGTCGGCGACATCGGCTACGCGGGACTCAAGGATCGCCACGCGGTCACACGCCAGTATTTTTCCGTGCCCGCACGCGCCGAGTCGCTCGTCGCGTCTGCCGAGAGCGCGACGCTGCGCATCCTGCACACGGGCCGTCACACGGAGAAGCTTCGCACCGGTCGCTTGCGCGGCAATCGCTTTCGCGTGCTCGTGCGCCGCGTCGCGGACCCGTCGGCACTCCAGGCCATCGCCGCACAGATTGATCGCCAGGGTCTTGCGAATACCTACGGAGCGCAGCGCTTTGGCCGACAGGGCTCGACCCTCACACTCGGCTTGGCGCTCATGCGTGGACAGCCGCCAGCCGAGCGCATTTCCGCACGCCTGATGCGCCTCGCGCTCTCGTCGGTGCAATCGGCGCTGTTCAACATCTACCTCGAAGCGCGTCAGCGAGACGGCTTGCTCGGTCGTATCGTCCCGGGCGACGTGCTCGAAGACGCGCGCCTCGGCATGCTCGTCTGGAGCGTCAATGCGACATTGGAGCAAGCGCGTTACGAGCGTCGAGAAGTCGTGCCCACAGGTCCGATGTTCGGGCTCAAGATGCGCTGGCCGCAGCGCGACGCGCTCGTACGCGAGGAGCTGATCTTGTCGCGTGCTGGCATCTCGGTACGCGATCTCGCGCGTTTCCCCAAGCTCATGCACGGGACACGGCGTGCACTCGTCGTCTATCCGAGTGAGCTGCACCTTACGCCCGACGCGAATGGCACATGGTTGAGCTTCGTGTTGCCAAGCGGCAGCTATGCCACGGTGCTGCTCGAGGAGCTCGGTGTCGACGAGGCGCAGGCCACCGACGACTGAGCACTACTTCAACGTTGTCGACGTGCTCGGCCTCTGGGACAGCGCCTGCGACCCCGCGCGCCGATAGCGTCCATGGTCATCGAGCAGCTCCACGCCAAAGTCCTCGCGCGAGAGCTTGCGCACGTGCTCGATGACTTTGCCCTTGGGGTCGGGGGTCGGGATCCCAGGCTCTTCGAGGCGCAGCGGCACCACCTCGGCCGCAAGTAGCACACCGTTGGGCGCCAGCGACAGACGCAAGATCCCGGTGAGCCCGAGCGTGCTCGTGAGGTTGAAGGTATGAAAGCTTGAGAAGTTGCCGAGTGAGTAGGCGATCAGGCGCCCCTTGTAGATCTCCATGGCGCGCCACAGATGGGGTCCGTGGCCGATCACCACGTCGGCGCCTGCGTCGATGGCGAGATGGGTGAACGTACGCAGGTCCCCGCGGTCCTCGCCGAGAAACTTCTCGGTGCCCTGCGGCACGTGCGCCGCGCCGGTGCCCTCGGCACCGCCATGATACGAAACGATGACCAGATCGTGCGTGCGATCGAGCCCAGCGATGACCTTGCGCGCGATGGCGAGCTCCTGCACGCGGTAGACATCATCACCCGTCGAGAAGGCGACGAGCGCCATGCGCACGCCATTGTGCTCCCACGAGGCAATGTCGCCGATGGGGCCGCTGTGACGAATCGCGCACGCATCGAGCGCGCTCTGCGTCGACTTGCGCCCCGCGGGACCGAAATCGCCCGCGTGGTTGTTGGCGATGCTCATGACGTCGAAGCCGGTGTCCGCCAGAGCCGCGGCAAACGCCGTCGGCACACGAAAGGCATAGCAGCGCGTCGAGCGCGGGCCGCACTTGCTGCTCTCGCCTTCGTCGGCGAGCACCGTCTCGAGATTGCCGAAGGCGATGTCCGCTGCCTCGAGGACGGGCTTGACGTGCACGAAGAGAGACTTGGCGTCGGTGGGCAACGTCGCCCGCGCTGCGGGCCAGCCACGACCCAGCTGCACGTCCCCCACCGCGGCGAGGGTCACGATGGGTCCAGGACGCGGCTCCTCCTCCGGCGGGATGAGGGCATCGGGCTCGGGCAGCGCCGCCAGCACCGCCGCCTGGTCGCGCCGCATGACGAGCAATGGCAGGAACTTCTGCAGCTCGGGATGATCGGGCGCGAGCTTCTCGACTTCGCGCCACACCGCGAGCGCGTCGTCCCACTGGCGCAAGGTCTGGTACGCCCAGCCCATCTCCCAGAGCGATTCCACGCTCGTCCCATCGAGCGCGTACGCCTCTCGATAGAACGCGAGCGCCTCGGCGGCACCCTCGTCGCCCTTCGCGACGACGATGTTGCGTCCCTGTTCGACGAGGACATGCGCCTGGGCGCGCGCGTTGTCACTGACCATAATGGGTGGCGGTGCCGGCACCGCAGCCGTCGGCTGCGCGGGCGCGGGCCCAGGTGATGGAACGGCTACCGGCGCGCGCACCTCGGTGGTCGTGGCACACGCAGCCGCAAACAGCAGAGTAAAAACGAAGATCCGTTGCATGTTGGGATGAATAGGGGCGCGTGCCTGCAGACGCAAGCACGGCGCGGCAAGAGTGTGACTGGCGGAGCGAGAGGGATTCGAACCCTCGGTAGAGTTTCCCCTACGCAGGTTTA
>CAYHNK010000150.1:0-10908 GCA_964357695.1 uncultured Bdellovibrionales bacterium
CGACGCGCACGGCGATCCCCGCACCATACGTGGCCTGTGAGTGCTCCTCGGTCCAGAGATCGTTGCTGCTCGAGCACGGCGTTGTCGTACACATGAAGAACTGCAGCTCGTACTGCCCATCGGCGGGCGCGACGCCGTCGTACAGCGTGCCCTCGTACGGCACGAGGCGGCCGGCACCGCTCGAGCCCACTTGAGCCCACGAATAGATGCTGCCCGTGACAAGTATTGCTGCGCTGAGGATGAGAGTGTGAACGAGACGCTGCATGTGCAAGACCCCTGAGGTGGCTCACTGCCCAAGAATCGCCTACCAGCATTCGTGGCTCGATGCTACAGGCCATCTTGTGGGGGTGTGCTCGCGGGCTTCTCGATGGGTATTGTTGCCGCGTCACATCGTGACGAGCGCCCTGCCTTGAGAATGCGATCACGTAGTACCCGTTAAGACTGCCGACGTTGGTAGAGGGCGACGCGTGCAAGGAAGTCGTCGCACGCGCCTGGGCCGAAGAGCGCGTCTTCCTCGGTGATCGGCAGATGGGGGAGGGCCTGCAACAGGGCGACGGCGAATAGCCCCCGGCCGTTCGTTGTTACCGTGCCGTGCGGGTCGAGCACGCGTACGGTCGAGACGCCGCAGCTCGGTGAGTCCCTCTTGAAGACGAAGCCGCTCAGGCCAAGCTGCACGAGCTCGCGCACACGTCGCTGCGCGTACTGCTCCATCGCGTCCGTGTGGTCGATGCCAGTGCCGGTACCCATCAGATGCACGCGCTCGCCGAGGCGCACGAGCTGAATGGTCTCGCGCGGTACGCCCAATCCGAGCTCGACCTCGGGACAGACGGGCACAAGATCGCAGCGACGGGCCAACAGATCCGCGACGCACTCGCTGCGGCGGTGGCCACCGTCGTACCGAACCGGGTCGCCGAGCAGGCACTGGGAGACGCCGATGCGCGGACGTCTCAGGTCGGCGGCCACCTTGGCGCTCACGCTACGGGTCATTGCAACGGGGCGGGCTCTTCCTCTTCTTCGCTCGGCTCCACATCCACGACGCCGAGATCGATCGGCGTGGGCGCCGTCTCTTGCGGACCACCGAAGCGGCTGCGCAGCCAGATGACGATCTGCTGCTTCTCATCAGCGGAGAGGCGGTCGCGAAACGCCGGCATGAAGCCTTCACCCTTGTCGATGACCTCGAGCAGCGCCATATCGGGCAGCCGCGCCACCTTGGGGGCGAGATTGGGTCCGCGGCCCGAGCCCGTACCATCGCCGTTGTGGCAAATGTAGCAGTTGACCTCGGCCTTGGCGTAGCCGTTAAAGAGTAGGGCACCCGGGTCGCTGACCTGCGGGCGTGCGAGCTGGATGCCGGCGGCGCATCCTGCGAAGATCAGCATCCCACCCAGTGCGGCGAAGCACGACTTGCGCATGTGTGTCTCCACTGTCAGACGCCGATGAGGCGCATCCGCTGCCGTGCGAAGCGCTCGTACGATCCGCCTGCCTGCATGTTGGCGCCGTAGAGGGTCTCGATGGTGCGCACGATGACCTCGCGCACCGCGGCGTCGCGGATCGTCGCGACTTCCTCAAGAGCGACGAAGTGCCCATCGCGCTCGGGTCCAGCCACCGCCTTCAGGATGTCGGCGACACCGGCCGCGATCGCGCTGCACAGTGCGTCATTGTGCAGCATGCCTTCGCTGTCACGCTCGACGGTGGTTGCCATCTTGCGGAAGAAGAACGGCAGCAAGCTCATCTCGTCGTCGTTGAGTGCGACGCGGTCGACGAGCGCCGGCTCGTGCGCATCGTCGGCCCGGTTGGTCCGCTGCAACATCGACCACACCTGGGCGTACAGGCCACGCTCGACCTGCTGGGAGCTAAACGAGCCGGCCTTGAGGCGCTTGGCGACTTCGACGTTGCCCGCGAGCGCTGCCTCGATGGCACCGCGCACGCGTGAGATCTTGGTGACGTCTTCGCCGCGACCGCCGTCATCAGGGACGCGATTGGATACCTGGCAGTTGTCCTTGGAGTCCCACACGAAGTCGGTCTCACCGCGAACGAGAATGCCCTCGACGACTTTGGTCGTGCTGTTGAAGACGGCGCTGCCGGAGTTGCCGCCGTAGGTGTCGAGGTTGGTCACGAAGTAACCCTTGGGACTCGCGTCGCGCACCTTGGCGCCGTCGGCCACCTTGGTCGGCAGCCCCGCCGGATGTCCGATGACGGTCATGGGGTCGCCCTGCTTGGCGTCGCCTGTCTTGTCGATGGCGAGCACCGCGCGGCCCTGGACCTTGCGATCGAGTCGCACGAGCGCGTAGTCGGTGCCGGTCGACTCGTCGATGACCGAGTGCAAGACCTTCGCCGCGGTGTACACTTGCGAGGCGGGGACCGACGTCGGTGTCTTGCCGCCCTGCTGCTCGATGCCAAACCCAAAGACGAACTTGACCTTGCCCTCGTCCCCCGGTGAGATGCAGTGCCCTGCGGTCATCATCAGATCGTCGCCGACGAGCGACGCAGAGCAGAACGCGCCCGTTGCCTGCTCGGAGAAGGCCTCCTTTTTGCAAACGCTGTAGGCGTCGGTCGAGAGCTCGGCTGTGTTACCGTTCATCTTCACATCGCCCGAGCGAAACAGCCCCGCGGTGGACGCCGCGAGCTTCTTGTCGACCGGGTCCTTGACGGCGTGCAAGTCCTTGCGGTTGTCGTCCCCGTAGATGACCTCTTGGCGACCCGAGCCGTCTGCCGTGGGGGCGCTCTTGTCGGCTTGCTCCTGCGCTTCGAGTTGTCCGTGCCAGGTGGGGAAGTGACAGGTGTCTTGCGTCTTCATGGCGGTCCTCTCGGGCTTTTGAGTTCTGTTCGCGCAGTGTTATCGACGCGCGAAGGCGAGAGTTGCGCGGGTGTGTGAGACTTCTTTCGCTAGGTGGGCTGTTGCGTGTCCGGGGCCACGGCAGGCGCCGTATCTGCGCTCGCCCACGGACTGCGCAGCGATACGAGGTCGTCGCGATATTCGGCCTTGTAGATGTCGGCGACGGTGAGAAACATCGTCAAGACGAGCGGGCCATAGAACAGGCCAAGAATGCCGAAAAGACTGAGGCCGGCGAGCACGCCAACAAATACCAGGGCGCCGCTCATCTTGCTCTGACCGCCGATGAGACGCGGCTTGAGGCCGTATTCGAGCAGCGAGACGTGCGTGAGGTTGTAGGCGAGAAAGCCGAGGCCGAGGCCCACATGGCCCTCGGCGAATATCATAAAGAGGCCGACCGGTACGAACACGACGGTGGCGCCGACGACCGGCAAGAACGCCAACAGCATGATAGCGGCGCCCCACAGCAGGCCGGAGCCGATACCGAAGAAATAGAAGCTGAGCCCGCCGAGCACGCCCTGAAGAAAGCTCGCGGCGCCATTGCCGAGAAACACCGCGCGACTGATCGTGGCAAAGCGGCGCGCCAGCATCTCCTCCTGTGTGTCGGGCAGTGGCGAGAGGTCGAGGACAAACGCCTTGAGCCGGGGTCCGTCGACAAACAGCGAAAACATGACGACGAGCATGATGCCGAGATTGAGCACGGTGCGCAGGACGTTCGACGCCGCGCCCCGCAGCCACGTATAGACGTAGCCCGCCAGATGCGCACCGATGTTGGCAAGATGCGTGCGTATTTGATCCGGTCCGACGTCGATGCCCACCTGGGCGGCGAGGTGCCGTAGGCGTAGCGCCATCGGGTGGTCGCTCTGCATCAGCGCCAACAGCCGTCCGGCGAAGGGCTGTTCGCCCGTCGCCAATCGCTCGTACGCCGTGACGATTTCGTGCGACAGCGCTACGGCCAAGAGACTCAGAGGTAGCAGCACGCCGAGAATGATGAGGGTGGATGTGGCAGCGGCGGCAGCCCGGCGACGCTGCGATACCCGCGCGAGGATCCAGCTAAAAAGCGGATAGAAGAGCGAGGTGAGCACCAGCGCGAAGGCGATGGCGTGCAAATACTCGGCGAGCAGTCGCAACAGCAGGCCCACCGCCGCGACGAGTATGAGCAGAAAGAGCGTGGTGACAAAGCGACTGTTGCGCGGCACAGGTGCGCAGGATGGCATGGTGTTCTCCGGGAGTCTTGCGTGCGCGGCTAGCTTGGCTGTCTTGGTGGCGTGTAGCCGACGAGCTCGAGTCGCGGCTTGTAGCTGTTCTGCATTTCGGCGCGCAGGGGCACGCGAGCATCGTCGGTGCCAATCCAAATGCGCGCGCGGCGCACCGTGTGGGCGTCGTCGGCCGCGTAGCGCACGCCATAGCGACTCGCGAGCTTCGTGCCGAATGCGGTCTCGATGCGCTCCTCGCCCTCAGCCGCGATCCACACCGTGTACGTCTTTTGGTTGCCATAGAGCAGCGCACACCCCGCGGCGTCCGGCGCCAGGCGTCGCAAAAAGTAGATGCCGGAGAGGAAATCGTACGCGGGGGCCGAAAGGTCGCGCTGGGTCTGCGCCTCCCCGTCCTGGGTGGTACGCGTTGACGTGACCCGACGAGCGTCGCTGTCGAAGTGGTCGCGCTCTTTGGCTCTGCGAAAAGCGAGGCGATAGGTGTGCGTCGCTGAGACCGGCAGCTGCGTGCCTACGGCGAAGAGCGATTGTGCGCGCAGCTCCATCGGCACGACGAGATTGACGGCCCGCGCCACGTGCCCTTCACTGCGATACTCGGTCATGAGAACGCCGTCGCGCAGCGTGCTTCGCTGCACCCGTAGGTCAACGCTGCCGGCTGCAAGTCCCATGATCTCGACGTCGTAGAGGAGCGTCTCGCCCACCCCCTCGGCCAGGGGTCCGTCGGGGCGCAAAGGCGTCTCGCAGGTCGCGAGGCCGCTCCGCGTGCGGGGCGAGGCTGGCCCTGACGCCGGTGACGTCGTACTGGCGCTGAGCATCGCCAGGGCTGCGGCCGCGAGGTGCGAAAGCATAGGAGTTTGACGATGTCCTAACTGCGGCCATTCAACAGGACGGTGACGGGCGAATCGTCGCGACACGTATCGCTCGTGACGCTCCCGTCTTCGAGGACGACAAGGCGCGTGGCCCGCTTGAGCACCTTCTCGTCGTGGCTCGAGAACAGGAATGTAACACCTCGTTCGCGGTTTAGCTCGTGCATCAAGTCAAGCAGCGCCGTGCCGGTCGTTGAGTCGACGTTAGCGGTTGGCTCGTCGGCGAGCACGAGTGCCGGCTCCGAGACGATGGCTCGGGCGATGGCGACCCGCTGCTGCTGTCCACCGGAGAGCTCGCGCGGATAGCGGTCGGCGAGTGCGGCGAGGCCGACGCGATCGAGCATGCTCATCACGCGCTTGCGGCGCTCGGCGGCGCGCACACCCTGCAACATGAGCACGTACTCCGCGTTCTCGTAGGCAGTAAGGACGGGCAAAAGATTGTAGGCTTGGAAAACAAAGCCAATGCGCGTCAGACGCAAGTGACTGAGCGCCGCTGCCCCGAGCGCGGTGATATCACGGCCCTCGAGAAAAACGTTGCCGCTCGTGACGCTGTCGAGGCCGCTCATGAGGTTGAGCAGCGTGGTCTTGCCTGAGCCGGACGGCCCCGCGACGGCGGCAAAGCTGCCAGCGGCAATTCCCAGGGTGACGTTCTGCAGCGCGTGGACGAGCACGTCGCCCTGGCCGTACGTCTTCGACACGCCCGCGAGCTGTACAATCTGCTGCATGACGTCGGTCCCTCTCAACGCAAGACGGTGGCAATCGACAGGCGCGCGATGCGTCTGACGGCGAGCATGCCGGAAAGTACGGTGGCGGTGAGCATCGTCAGGCCGAGACCGACAAGGAGCCCGGGGGTGACGCGCGCGTAGAGCCGCGTGCTGAGCGCCAGGCCCGAGACCGTGATGCCGCTGTCGGACATGCTCGCGAAGTCAAAGCCATAGACTTCCAGGTAATAGCCCGCGAGCCCACCGACGGCGAGGCCAACGAGAGTGCCCAGCACGCCAAGAAACGTCGACTCGAGGATCACCTGCGCCCGCAGTCGGCGCGGATGCGTGCCGATGGCGATGAGCATGGCAAACTCGCGCGTGCGCTCGAGGACGGACATGAGGATCGTGTTGAAGATGGTGAACAAGCTCAGAAAAATGAGTAGCGCCTGCATCACCCAGTTGGAACCGGAGTCGACGCGAATGTAGGCGGCGACCTCGGGAAGCACCTCCTGCCACGGCAGCACGACGACCGGAGCGTTGCGCACCATGGCGCGTAGGGCGTCGACGGCATCAGGTTGGTCATCCGCGTCGGTCAGGATGACGCCGATTTGCGTCGCCTCGTCGCCACCCAGAGAAAAGAGCTGGCGCGCGAAATCGATGGGCACCTGCACGAGGTAGCCATCGATCTCGTCGGCACCGGTGGCAAAGATGCCCGTCACGCGCACCATGTGGCCGACGATTTCCCCGTGGACGTCATTGCTCGTGAGGACGAGCTTGTCGCCGAGTTGGATCTTGAGTCGGCGGGCAAGGCCACGTCCGATGAGCGCGCCGCGGGGGTCGTCGGCGGTGAGGTAGTGGCCCTGGACGACATTGCGCGCGAGCGGTGAGGTGAGGATCTCGATCTGCGGCTCGATGCCGACGAGTGCAACGCCCACGGCGCCGTAGCTGCTTTGTGCGACGCCTTGACCGAGCACGAGCGCCTTTGTGCGCTCGATGCCCGCGAGCGACTCGATGCGCTGACGCCAAGAGGAGACCTCGGCGACGCGCAGGTCGATGGCGGGGGCCGCGAGGTAGTCGGGGTGCTGCAACGTCACGTGGCCGGCGTTCAAGCGCACGGCCTGGTTGATGAGATCGGCGTAGACACCCTCCGCAAAGGCGACAAAGAACACCGCCAGCGCTAGCGCGAAGGTGATGGCAAACACCGTGATGAACGTGCGGCGGGTGTTGCGCCACAGACTTCGCCACGCGAGGCGCACGAGACTCAGCATCGCCGTCTCATACGTGCGTCATCGCGCGCGCCGCTTGCAGACGTGCGACCTTGATGGCGGGGTACAGGGATGCAAGCACACAGGCGAGCCACATGAGGACGACGCTTACCATCGTCTCCGAGAGGTTCAGGCGCGCACGCCAGATGGGATCCCAGGCGATGCCAGCGAAGCTGAATTGAGTATCACCAAAGACCGACAGGTCGATCCCCGCGATCTGCAAGTACAGCACGCCCAGGAGGCCGATCGCGAGGCCGAAAGCGGTCGCGACCATGCCGAGCACGAGCGCCTCGGTGGCGATGTCCCGCACGATGCGCCACGGCGACTCACCGAGGGCCTTGAGCAGGCCGAGCTCACGTACGCGATCGTGGGTGGCCATGAGCATGGTGTTGAGCACCCCGAGGCCGGCGGCGATGTAAAAGACGAGCGCAAAGAGCCAGATGGCGGCATCGTACATGGTCAGCATATCGGAGAGGCTGGGGAGGATTTCGCGCCAGGTGCGCAGATCGACACGCGGGTCAGTGGGAGCAAGACGCGAGATGAGCAGGCGTGGGTCTCGGCCGACGGCATTGAAGGCCACCTCGTGGATGCGGCCATCGCTGACAAAGAGCTGCTCGAAGTCGGTGGCGTGCAGGAAGATGCCTCCCCGATCGATCTCTTCGCCCACGGACTTGAGGATGCCGGCGACGTGCAACAGGTCGGTGCCGAGGGACCCATCGGCAGCCTGGACTACGGCGACGAGCTCGGTGCCTACCTCGGCCTGTAGGCTGCGTGCGAGCTTCGCGCCAATGACCACCTCGCGTCGCGCATCGTCGCCGAGGTAGTTGCCGGTGTGCACCTCCTGATTCAGCTCGAAGGCCCGCCGCTCGGCGTCGGGACGCACGCCGATGAACGTTGCGCCGGCGCTCTTGCTGCCATGCGAGATGCGGCCGTAGCCGTAGCTGCGCGGCGCCGCGTACATTTGTTGCGAGGCTGCGGCCAACAATAGGGCCTCGGGCTTGTCGAGCGAGTCGTAGAAGGAGCGCTCGGCGAGGTAGTCGGGGGCGTGCGCCTGGATGTCGCCCACAAAGAGCCGTGTGGCCGCGCGCAGCATGTCGTGCTCGAGCCCACGCATGAGCGCGAGGGTGGTGATGAGCACGGCCGCGTTCAGCGCCACGGCGCTCAGAGTGATGGCGGTCCGGCGGCGGTTGCGCGCCAGGTTGCGCCAGGCGATGCGAAACGAGGTCATGGCCCTCCCGTGGGCTCGGCTCTGACCTCTATCCCTCCTCGCCGACGTAGACGCAACGGCCAAGCAGCGGGTCACACAGATACCCTGTGGGGCAGAAGCCGCCGCAATTCGGGTCGGCAATGCAGCAGCCGGTCAGGCTGTCGCAGACCTCCCCGGTGCCGCAGCCGCCACCGCAGGTGGTATCGGCGAGACACAGACCGCACGTGCCCGACGCCGGGCTGCTGTCACAGGCTTGGCACTGCGGGCAGCCGCCGCCGCAGGTGGTGTCGCAGACGCACGCGCCGCACGTGGCAGAAATGGGGTCGCTGTCGCATTGCGTGCCCCACGGGCAGATGCCGCCGCACGTGGTGTCACAGATGCAGGTGCCGGTGGCGGTCTCGCAGACCGTGCCGGTCAGGCAATCGGGGCACTGGGCCACACATAGACCCGTCGTGGGGTCACAGGCCTCACCGACGTTGCAGCCGCCGCAGGTCGGGTCGACGATGCAGTGACCGCACGTGGCCGTGAGGCAACGCAGCGAATCCGGGCTCCAGCTGCACTCCGCGTTTGCCTGGCAGGTGGCCAACGTCATGTACGGCGAGCAGCGGGAGTTGTCGTCGCACACGAGGCCCTGCGGGCAGGCGCCGCCGCAGCTCGTGTCGCAGACGCACTCGCCGCAGGTTGGCGACACCGTGCTGCCGTCGCACGTCAGTCCGGGAGCGCAGGCGTAGCCGCAGGTGGTGTCGCATTGGCACTGTCCGGTGAGCGTGTTGCAGCTCTCGTTCGGCCCGCAGGCGCCGCAGCACGCGGTGTCGGCGACGCACAGGCCGACGGTGGGATTGCACACCTCACAGGCGACCGGTGAGCAGGCGCCCGCACCACCGTTGAGCCACGCGGCCCAGCGACAGCCGCTGATGCCGACACACGTGGTGCTGGTGGTTCCGGCGGAGCAGTCGGTGTTGCAGTTGCCGCCGACGCCGCATGTCGGATCGGCCTGGCACAGACCGCAGGTGCCCGAGCCCGTGTCCGTATCGCAAGCCTGTCCGAGCGGACACGCGGGCGTGCCGCCGCCGCAGGTCGGGTCACAGACACACAGGCCGCATGTCGAGGACAAGGTGTCGGCGTCACACGCGGTGCCGACCGGGCAGCCGCCGCCACAGATGGTGTCGCAGACGCACAGGCCGCTCACCGGATCGCAGACCTGGCCGGGGCCACACGAGCCGCACTGCGGTGGCAGACAAAAGCCGCAGCTCGGCGACGCGGTATTGGAGTCACACAACAGGCCTGCGGTGCAACCGCCACACGTGGTGTCACAGTAGCAGCTACCGCAGCTCGGCGAGGCGAGGTTGCTGTTGCACAGCTGACCGGCCGGACAGCCGCCGCCACACGTGTCATCGCACAGACAGGTGCCGCAGGTTGGGGACGCGATGTTGGTGTCACAGCTCTGGCCGGCGCCGCAGCTCGCGCCACACGACAGATCGCAGATGCACAGGCCGGTCGCTGGGTCACACACTTCGCCCGTGCCGCAGGCGCCGCCACAGGTCGGATCGGCTTCGCACAGACCGTTCGCGACGCACCCTGCGACGGTGTTCCAGCTACAGCCGGCCGTGGCCTCGCACAGCGGTTGTGTCCCTTGTGCGATGCAATGGTTGGTGGCGCCCTCGATGCCGCAGGCCTGGCCTGCGGGGCACAGACATCCCGGACCGCTCGTTTCAGGGCACGGGCACGTCGGGTTCCCTTGTGGCGGCTGGAGGTTGTCCACCCAGTAGCGGTAGGAGGCGACGATATCGCCGCCGACGACGGGCCGGGCCGAGCCATAGAGCACGAGCGCATTGCTGCTGCTGTCGTAGTCAAAGCCGTTCTCGCGTGAGCGCGGTACGACCTCCATGTGGGTACCGCTGGCGCACGATGGATACTCACCAGGAACGTCGCACACTTCCGCCGACACCTTGATCGTGGAGGAGATGGGCTGCACAGCGTGGCCATCGATAAAGCCCTCGAGACGATACGGTGACGCCTTGCCGATCGCGCCGATGACAACCGCCTCGATGGTCGGGTAGAGGTCGGCGGCGCAGATGGAGCCCCAGCCGCCGCCCGTGCTCTCGGACACACTGATCACGGTGTTGCTCGGTTCGGCGCTGCCGCCGGTCGCCGACGTGCACCCCGTGGCGCCGGTACCCTTGTCGCCGGCGATGGCGAAGGTCGTGAAGCCGCGGGCGCGCAGTATTTGCAGGAAGGAGTTGGTGCGCGCGAGCCTCAGCGGATCGTTGGCCGCGTAGCTGCCGGCGAAGTACTCGGAGCAATCCCCGCTCCAGTTATTGTCCTTGTTCATGCACTCTTCTTCGTCGGTCAGCAGGACGAGGAAGCGATAGGCATCGCTGCGAAAGGCGCGCCTGGGCGGCGCCGAGCAGGTGCTCGTGCCCGCATTCCACTGGCAAAAACCACCCGTCGCGTACGCGCACATCGCCTGGGTGGTGCCGCTGCACAGGGCGTCGTAGGCGCGGGTAGTCGGCAGGCAGGCGCTGGCTGTGCTGTTCCAGGCGCAGCGTGAAGTAGAGGCGGTCCCACGGGGGAAGCAGGCCGCGGAGCCGCTCGTGCGCCACTGGCATGCAGCAATGGCGTCACACGCGCCCTGCGCGGTCTGTGTGAAGCAGGTAAGGGAGCCGCGGTCGGTGCAGCGGTTGTTGGTGTTGCCCGGCGGATTCCACCAATAGCAGCCCGGGTTGGCGTCGCAGTCCGCTTGCGCCGCGTAACCGCCCCCAGCGGGCGCGCGCCCCAGGGGTGGGTTGGGCGTTGTGTACCACTGGCAGGGCCTGTCGGCC
>CAYHNK010000151.1:0-10903 GCA_964357695.1 uncultured Bdellovibrionales bacterium
CCGCCGATCCACTTGATCGGATCGCGCAGCGCCTCGTCGCGTCCCAGCGAGTAGAAGTACTGCCCCTCGCAATCGCGGCGCACCAGCATGATCCCGAGCGCGCCATCTTTGGGATCCGTGTTGCGAATGACGGCATAGGTGACGGTGCCATCGAATGTCAGCTGCTGTGAGCGATCGTACAGGGCGTCAAAAACCTCGTCTGACGTGACCCTCGCGACATCCTTGCCCACCTGGGTGCCAGCGACGCGCCGGAAAGTGATGACGCCGTCCGTCTCCTGCAGCATCAACGCGCCGGACGACAGCTCGAGTCGAGCTCCCGCAGCGAGCTGCTTCGCGCTGAACGAGCGTGCGTACGCAGGAGCGCCCTCAGGAACGATCGTGAATTGCAGGTCCCAGCTCGCATCGACGCTGTACGTACAACGCAGCACCTGCTTGCCGACGGTCACGCGCACGTCGGCGCTTGGACGAGCCACCGCCAGGGCGCCGAGCGCGAGTCGGTTGATTTCGACAGCCTCCCCCGGAGGAGCGCGAAGCACCGTCGCGACGGCACCAACCGTGGTGCGCTTGGCGAGCACCTGGGCCATCCGTCGGGTGCTCAGCTTCGGCGCCGCAATGGCGACCCCTGCGCGCGCACACGCCGGGTCCAGCACGTGGCTCGACGCATCGGCTGCACGCTCGGGCCCGCCGATCCACACCTCCGTGGATAACCCCGACTGGAACGCTGCAAACCCTGGCGCGGCGCCTGTCGCGGCCGGCCCCGCGCGCACGGGCCACAACGACTGCGGTGCAGACAACGAGCCCTCGGGCGCCAAAGCTCCGACCATTGCGTCTCTCCCTCTTGCACACACTCGCTCCTGGCAGCCATGCCAGAGCTTTCGGGAGCACTTATCGGTGGCTTTGACGCGTGGTTGCCTGCACCGCGCGCGACTCTAGTGCTGGTGCTTGACGACCGTCATGGCGGCAGAAATCATCGACGCCACGTCGCTCAGGTTGGCCGGGATGACGAGCGTGTTGCCGGCCTTGGCGAGCAGCCCGAACTGGGTCAGATACTGCTCGGCGACGCGCAGCTGCACGGCCTCAAAGCCACCCGGCTCGCCAATCGCGGCGGCGACCGAGCGAATGCCATCTGCCGTGGCGCTTGCGACCGCAAGAATGGCGTTGGCCTGGCCTTGGGCCTCGTTGATGCGTTGCTGCTTGTTGGCTTCCGAAGCCTTGATCACCTGCTGCTTGACGCCTTCGGCGCTGTTGATGGCGGCGTCGCGCTCACCCTCGGACTGGAGGATCACCGCGCGCTTCTCACGCTCGGCGCGCATCTGCTTTTCCATCGCGGCAAGCACGTCGGACGGTGGATTGATGTTCTTGATTTCGTAGCGCAGCACTTTGACGCCCCACGCTTCGGAGGCCTTGTCGACTTCGCTCACCACCGCCGAGTTGATGAACGTGCGTTCTTCGAAGGTCTTGTCGAGGTCGATCTTGCCGATCTCACTGCGCAGCGTCGTCTGGGCGAGCTGGCTGATGGCAAAGACATACTCCGAAATGCCATAGGACGCGCGCGCCGGATCGAGCACTCGGAGATAGAGAATGCCGTCGACGTGCACCTGGACGTTGTCCTTGGTGATGCAGACCTGCTCGGGGATGTCGATGGCCTGCTCCTTGAGCAAATGGCGATAGCGAATCACATCAATGAACGGGATGAGGATATGAAAGCCCGCATTCAGCGTGCCGCTGAACTTGCCAAGCCGTTCGACGACATAGGCGTGCTGCTGCGGCACCACGACCGCCGTCTTGAGAAACAGGAACAGGAGAAAGGCCGCCGATACGATCGCGACCACCAAGATCCCCGTGCCCACCGAACCATGCATGTTGAGCTCTCCCTCGTGCGTTGTTGATCGATTGCGGGTGTTACTCCGCGCGTACCCACAGCGTCAGTCCGTCCACTTCCTCGATGCGACATCTCTGACCTATGGCGATGGTGGCCGTACCGCGGGTGCGTGCGGTCCATGTGGCGCCGCGCGCCTCGACCCGGCCTGGAGCGCTGGGCGTCACGAGAACGAGCACCGACGCGACTTCGCCCACCATGCTGTCGACCGGTCCATTCTTGCGCGTACTACGATCGAGTCGTCTTTGCAGAGGGCTGCGCAACGTCACAATGAGAGCGAGCGAGATGACGGAAAACCACGCCCAGCCAATCCAGGTCGTCGCGATGAGGTCGGTGCCAACCAGGATACCGACCAAAATCGCCGACACACCAAAAAACAGTGAGATAAAGCCGCCCGGCGTGACCACCTCGATGACCAGCAGGCCAAACCCAATCAGTACCCACCACCACCAGAGCATGCGCACCTCCGTGCAAGGCGGCGCGGACTATACCGACAGTCGCAGGCCGGGTCCACGCCTGGCCTACTTGCCGATAACGATGCTGGCGATGTCGTGCATTTCTTCGCCGTACTTGAGCGTCACGACCTTCTGCGTGCGCGACTCCGACTTCGTGCCCCAACCGCGGTAGACCGTGGCGTAGACCTTGGTGCGTGCGCTCGTGCGGTTTTGATCGGACGCGAAGTACTTGACGCGCACCTGGTAGGTGCCCGGTTTTGCGTGCGGCAAGAGATACATCTCGGGCCCGTAGCCCTGCGTGACGTCCTGCGTGAGTCGGCCACCCATGGCCGTCGTGGGATGGCTGTAGTAGCACTCCTCACCGCTCGGCTCGATGACATGTAAGTCGACGTCCGTGCCGTCGGTGTTCCAGGTGATCGACACGAGCACGTCGGCCTCGCGCACGTCGCGCTCTTTCGCGAGCTCCTCCAGACGTCGACGCGCAAAATCGCTGGCGCTCGTCTGTAGCTCTCCCTTGGAGATGCGCCGCAGAAAGCGCAGGTAGTCGAGCGTCAAGATGTCGCGGTAGGCACCAAAGCGGCTGTCCCACTGCCCGGCGAGACCCACCTCGTAGTAGGCGAGCGCGTAGTCGATGTAGCCCATCGCCTCGAGCACGTTGGCGAGCGCCGCGTACGTCTGTGGCTCGAACGGGCGCGTGGCGGCGACACGGCGAAAGATGTGAAACGCCTGCGCCTCGATCCCCGACGAGATCGCCTGGAAGCCAACGTCGCGCGCGAGCACCGTATCACCGGGGTTGTTCTCGACGAGCGAGCTGAGCGCCCGCAGCGCGTCCGCACCCCCAAGCGCCTGGCGTCGCCGCTCGGACTCTTGCACGAGCACGTCGTACACAAGATCGCGCTTAGCCAGCGCCTGCCGCAAGGTGGCTGGCGTCTTGCCCCATCCGTGCTCCTTGCACACGAGAGCGGGCACGCGGACTTCGAATGCGCTGCGCGGCAGCTGCGCGAGCACGCTGGTCAGATCCGCAGACAACGAGAACGTGACACCGGACAGCTCGCCAAGCTTGCGTAGCCAAGCGAGAAAGCCCTTCTTCGCGTCCGCGAGCTCGTCGCCAACGCTCGCCAGCACCTCGCGCACGATGTCCGAGGCGCCGCGCGCGCGAATGACGGCAGCGTAGCTCTCGGGCTTGATGTCAAAACGCAGGTAGTCCTCTTCGCTCTCGAGCATGAGCAGCGAGCACGCCTGACCGGTGACGCGGAAATGACAGCCGTAGGCGATGGCCTCCTTCTCTGCCTGCGCCCTGAGCTCTTCCAGCTGGGACACGGCAACCTGGCCGTAGGCGCGCACCGCCAAGGTGGACGGCACCACATGAGCCACCTTCGTGCGTATCGTCCGCGTGGCGTCGCCATCGCGCATTACCCATCGCACCTCCGCGCCATCGGTGGGCTCGCCGCGACCGACGAGCAAAACCCTCTGCCCCGGAAATAGCGTCTGCGGTCGCCCGGCCAGCATGAGGTCGGTGGCTCCGTCCATCTCGATGCGCTCGATCTGCCACGGACGTGCACGGTGCGCGCGCGCCGCCTTGGCAATCTCGCCCTCGCCAACCACAGAGAACAGGGCGCCGCCGCTCGCGCGCGCGAGCTCACCGAGCGTCTGCGGATCGGAGCCAACCATCCCCGTGTTGTAGGCAAAGAGGCCCGCCACCTTTGACTTACCAAGTTGCGCCGTCATCGCCGCTGCATCCGACTCACCCCAGGTGGCCGCACCATCACTCAGCAGAAACAGGTCCCACGGGGACTCGTTGGCCACCGTCGCAAGCCAGCGCGGACGCGCAGCCTCGCGCAGCGCGGCGCCGAGATCGGTCGCTCCTTCAAGAGCCAGCGCATGCGCCGCCGACAACATGGTGGCGACGTTCTCCGGCGTGTTGGGGCTCCACGCCTCGCGCCACCAGAACGTCTCAACATTGAAGAAGAGCACCGCAAACGAGCGCAGCGTGTCATGATTGCCATCGAGCAGCGCGCGCGCGAGCGCCAGCCAGACGTTGAGCTGGTCCGGATTGGATGAGAGCGAGACGTCGACGAGCAGCACCGCGCGACTCGCACCACCCCCCGCAGCGGACGGGATGTCAGGAGCGAAGCTCGCACCGAACAAGGGGCCCGCCTCCGCGTCGCGACCCGCGAGCAGAATCGCACCCGGTCGTCGCAAGCGCACGGTCACGCTCTCGACCTTCGTGTCATCGAAGTGGTAGGCGTCGGCATCCCCCCGCGTGCGCGCCGAGGCGGTCGGGGTGACAGTCATCTCGACACCGGCCAGGCGCACCACCTCGAGGTCGATCGAGCGCTCGCCGCCGCCCGTGGGGAGATCCAAGCGATACTCGAGATCCGCCCCCGCGGCCTGCAAGTCGACGTCGTAGCCGATGACGATGCGATGCACCTTGCGTGGCGCGAGCGGGAAGACGCGCGCCGCAAACACCCCCGCGCCGGCCCATTCCATCAAGGCCGGATCGACGCGCCGACGCACGGTCTGCGTGTACGCGAGCGCCGCCTTCTCTTTCGGCACCATGCGCGCTTGTTTGGGTGCACTCCAGGTCTCACGACGTGTCTGCATGATCTCGTCGGGCGCAAACCCCTGTCCCTGAGCTTTGCCTGGACCCTGTTTCTTCACCGCGCCAGGCTCGCTCCAGTGCGTCTCGCCAAAGGCGAAAAAGTAGGGACTGCCGCCGGTCGGCAGCCGCAGTTGGAACGTGCCTTCGAGCTGGCGCTCGCGATCGTTGTAGAAATAGGTATCGAGCACCACGCGGGCACGAAACCCATCGACGCGCACGTGCACCTCGGTGGCGCTCAGGGGCAGTGCCTCGTCATCGCCGACCATCATGCGCGCCGTGTTGGGGACGAGGACCGAACGCCTCCACGTCACAACCGCCTCGTCGCCCTGGTCGCCCTCGCCTCCCGCGTCCTTCTTCATATCCTCTTGCGGCGGCGCACCCGCACTGTCGGCGGCCACCGAGCGCATCGGCGCGGCCATCGACTTGGCGGCCATCTCCATCTCTTCACGGGGCCCCGCGTTGCCGAGGCTTGGCGTGGCGCTTTCGGGCGGGGCCGCGGCGGGTAAGGCCGGCGCGGTCGGCTCGCGTGATGCGCACGTCAAAGCCAGTGTGGACGCCAAAAGCACCCAAGGTCGCAGGTGTCGCGCACAGACAGTCATCGCGGTCCTCCCCCTCGGGAGTCGAGCGCCCCCGGAACGCACATAGAGAAAGGGCCCCGCGTGGGGGCCCTTCCAAGAACGGCGCTCGTGGCACGCCGCGGATCTTACTACTTCGACTTCTTGACCACTTCTTCGAGCATGTCGGTCGTCAACGACTTTGGCCGCTCGAGGGGATAGCCGAGGGCGCGATCCCAGACGATGTTGGCAGCGACGCCAATCGTGCGGCCGATGCCGAAGAGCACGGTGTAGAAGTCGTACTCGGTGAGACCGTAGTACCACTGAATGACGCCCGACTGCGCGTCGACGTTGGGCCACGGATTCTTCGCCTTGCCCTGCTTCTCGAGGATCGGCGGCACGACTTCATACAGACCGCTGACGAACTGGAAGATTGGATCTTTCGGCAGGTACTTCAAGCAGAAGTCACGTTGCGCGCTATAGCGCGGATCGGTCTTGCGCAAGACCGCGTGCCCAAAGCCCGGGATCACTTGACCGCTGTTGAGCGTATCCCAGACAAACTTTTCCATCTCCTGCTTGTTCGGCACCTTGCCGCCCATCTTGCCCATGACTTCCTGGATCCAGCGCAAGACTTCCTGGTTCGCAAGGCCATGCAGAGGACCGGCGAGTCCGTCGATCATCGCGGACATCGAATAGTACATGTCCGAGAGTGCACTGGAGACGAGATGGCCGGCGTGGGCGCTAACGTTGCCGCTCTCGTGGTCCGAGTGCAGGATGAAATAGAGCCGCGCGACGTCATCGTACGGCTTGTCGATGCCCATCATGCGCGCGAAATTGCCGCCCATGTCGAGCTTCGGATCCGGCGCGATGTGCGTGTCACCGCGGTACTTCATGCGGTAAATGTAGGCGCCGATCTCGGGCAGCTTGGCCATCAGCTGGAGTGCGTCTTCAAGGGTCGGCACCCAGTAGTCCACCTTGTTCATGCCCTCGTTGTAGCGCTTGGCAAACACCGACTCGCGCTGCATCGCCACCATGGCGGCCGAGAGCATGGCCATCGGATGCGAATCGCGCGGCATGGCGCGCAGCACGTCAAAGACGTACTGCGGCACGGCGGCGCGCTTGCGAAAGTCCTCGGTCAGATCTTCAACTTCGGCCTTGGTCGGCACCTCGCCCGTCATCAGGAGCCAGAAGTGGCTTTCCACCGACGGCATGTCGCTCCCGGTAACCTTCGGCAGCTTCTCGAGGGTCTCCGGGATGGTCAGCCCGCGAAAGCGAATGCCCTCGTTGGGATCGAGATACGAGATATCGGTGACGAGACACTTGATGTCGCGCATGCCACCGATCGCCTGACCGATGGTCACCTCGTCGAGCTTGACGTCGCCATACTCCTTGAGCAGCTTCGCGGTGCGCGGGCGCCACGCTTCGATCTTGCGGGCCAGTTTCTCTTGCAGCTTCGACATGAGCTCCTCCAAACCTTTGCGGGACAATGGTGGCTATACGCCCCCCCAATACAAACTCGCGGCCGAGTTAACGCCTCGCTATGGCAGCTGTCAAGCCGAACAAGCACGGCGATCGCCCACACGCGCTTTTTGCGCCTGCTCGCGGGCGTGGTCACAGCAACGCGTACGCGCGCGTGCAGACGCTCGTTGACCTAGCGGATCTTCCCTGCGCATACTCGCGCGCAACGTGTCCACCATCCGCGAGAGTACCGAGGCCGTCCGCGCCTACCTAGAAGCCGAGGACATCGCGCAGCGCGCCACCCAGGATCTCTCGTCCGTGCACTTGCTGCTCTCCCTGTTCACCTTCACCAACCGTGCCCAGGCGCTCTTGCTCGAGCGCGGTCTCGACGAGGACCGTATCCTCAAGGAGCTGCGCGTCCTCGAAGACGAGCCCAAGCAGACGGTTGTACGGCTGCGCGAGCGCGCGCGGGAAATCGCCCACGGCTCCGGTTCGCCGGAGGTCGACAGCCTGCACATTCTCATCGCCATCACGCGGCTGCGTGACGCGTTCGCCTACCGCCTCATCGAGCGAACGGGAGCCTCACTCACCAGCCTGCGCAACATTGCCGTCAGCTACGTCACCGGCAACATGCCTCGACGTCTGCGTACACTCACCCCGCAGCCGCTTGCCCCCGAGGAGCCGTGGATCCGCAAGCGTACGCCCCAGACGACGACACGAACGCGCGAGCTTGCCGCGCCCGCCGCGCAGGTCACAGCCTTACCCACCGTGCGCGACGCGCCGGACGACGAGTTCGTCGAAGTGTCGCAGGCCGTCGAGATCGCTGCCGAGCTCCCGGTAGCGCGCTCGCCGATGCCTCGCTCGCCCGTCATCAGCACGGCACGCACGCGCACATCCAACGTTAAACCCGTCAAGACCATCACCCTCGAGGGGCTGGCACCGACACTTGCGGCCTGTGGCGTGGATCTCACGGCACGCGGTCGCGCTGGCGAGCTCGATGGGGTCTTCGGTCGCGAGCGCGAGATCGAGGCACTCGTCGACATTCTCGGCAAGCGTCGCGCCAACAATCCCATGCTCGTGGGCGCCCCCGGCGTCGGCAAGACCGCGATCGTCGAGGGTTTGGCACTCAAGATCGCCCGCGGTGACGAGGACGTCGCGCACTTTGCCGACCGCACTCTCGTCGCGCTCGACACTGGCGCGCTGGTCGCTGGCACCAGCTTGCGTGGCGCCTTTACCGAACGACTGGGCGCCATCAAGCAAGAAGTCGCTGCCGCACAGGGCCGCATCATTGTTTTTATCGACGAAATCCACACGCTGATTGGTGCCGGCGCCAGCGGTGAAGGCCCACAAGACGCGGCCAACGAGCTCAAGACGGTGCTCGCCCGTGGGGACTTCCCCTGCATCGGCGCGACGACGCACGACGAATTCAAAAAATACATCGAGAAGGACCCCGCGCTCGAGCGCCGTTTTACGCCGGTGCTCGTCGGTGAGCCGACCACCGACGAGGCCATCTTGATCCTCGAAGCGGCCGCGGGCGCGTACGCGGAGCATCATGGTGTCGACTACAGTCTCGACGCCATCCACGCCGCCGTGCAGCTCACGCATCGCTTTGTCACCGAGCGGCAGTTGCCCGATAAGGCGTTTGCCGCGCTCGATCTTGCCGGCTCGCGCTCGCGACGCAGCGGCAACACGCACGTGGCGCGCATCGACATCGCGCGCGTTGTGCACGAATGGTCCGGCGTGCCGCTTGAGCGACTGGCGGAGGTCGACGCCGATCGCTTCGCCCGTGCCGAGCAGCTCATCGGCGACAAGCTCATCGGTCACCCGCACGTGGTATCGGCGACCTGTCGCGCGCTGCGGCGCGGCTTTGCGGGCTTTAACAGTCGGCGACCCATCGCCAGCTTTCTGTTTCTCGGACCCACCGGCGTCGGCAAGACCGAGCTCGTCAAGGTCCTTGCGGAGTTTCTCTTTGGCCGTCGCGATGCGGTCGTACGCATCGACATGAGCGAGCTCGTCGAGCAGCACTCAGTGGCGCGGCTCATCGGCGCGCAGCCCGGTTATGTCGGCTACGAGGATGGCGGTCAGCTCACCGAGGCCGTACGGCGCCGACCGTTTCAAATCGTCTTGTTTGACGAAGTTGAAAAAGCACATCGCGACGTACTCAACCTCCTCCTGCAAATCCTCGACGAAGGGCAGCTCACCGATGGGCGGGGTAAGCGGGTGAGCTTTGCCAACACCCTCGTGGTGCTCACCTCGAATCTCGGCTCCGAGCGCCTTGGCGCCGCCGCACGCACCATCGGCTTTGGCAAGAGCGCCGATGCGGCGAGCGATACGACCGCAGTTCTCGAAGCCGCCCGCGCGAGCTTCGCGCCTGAGCTGTGGGGTCGACTCGATGAGCGACTCGTCTTTACCGCTCTGGATCGTGAGGCCGTCCGGCGCATCGCCGAGCTGCAGCTTGCCGAGAGCAGCGCGACGTTGTTCGCTGAACGCGAGGTGTCGCTCCAGTGGACGCCCGCGGTGGTCGACTTTCTCCTCACCAACGGCGGCTACACGCCGGAGAGCGGCGCGCGTGGCATGAGACAGGCGATATCGCGCCACATCGAAGGGCCGGTCGCCGAGCGGTTGCTCGCGGGCGAGCTGCGCTCTGGGATCGTGGCGCACGTGGACGTGACCAAGGACGGCGCGCTCGAATTCTGTGGCGTCGACCCTTCACTGCGCATCGGCCGTCGCGCATGACCCGGCGCGCGTTGCGCGTCTATATTCTCGGCACCGGCCGACTCGGCTTGGGCCTGGCGTTAGCGCTGCGGTCCGCTAACGTCCCCGTGGTGGGTCTATGGAATCGTAGCGCGGCGCGGCGTCGACGAGCGCGGCGTCCATGGGGTGGGGCCATCGACGGGCCCGACTTCGGCGAAGCGATCGCACGCGCCAATCTGGTGCTCGTGTGCGTCAGCGACGACGCGCTCGCCTCCGTCGCACAAGCCTTGCGGCAAAGCGGGCACCTCGCGCGTAATACGGTGGTGGCACATTGCTCAGGAGCGCTTGCCGCGTCCGAGCTCGGACGGCTCCCGCATGTGTTACGCGGCAGTCTGCATCCGCTCGTCGCTTGTGCCACCGCACGCGTCGCGGCACGCGAGCTACCGGGGGCTGCGTATGCCGTCGAGGGCGATGCGGGCGCGGTGGCGCAACTTCACGACGTCGTGCGCGCCCTTCGGGGACGAGCAATCCCGGTGTCAGCCAAGGGCAAGGCGCGCTACCACGCGGCAGCCGTCATGAGCTCGAGTCTCGTCCTGGCACTCGTCTCGATGGCGACCCAGGAGGCGCAAGCGGCCGGCATGCACCACGCGGAGCGCGAGCTCTTGCGCCTCACCCGCGGGGCCATCGAAGCCGCACAAACGCTCGGCTGTGTCTCGGCACTGACCGGACCCCTCGTGCGCGGCGATGTGGCGACCCTCACGCGCCACATGCAGGCGCTTGGTCCACGGGCGCGCGCGGCCTACACGCTGCTTTCGACAGCGGCGTTCACGCCATTGCTTGCAGGTAAGCTGACGCCTGCGCAGCGCGCACAGATCGTGCGGCTACTCGAAAAGAAGACGGATGGGTAGCGAGAAGCGAGGCTCAGACGACGCGGGTGGCGCGGCTGGCACTGCGGCGACGGCGCTTGGCGGCGGCGGCGCGCTTTTGCTTCTTGCGGATGGAGGGCTTGAGGTAGAACTCGCGGCGACGAACCTCTTTGAGGATGCCTGTGGCTTCGACCTTCTTCTTGAACCGTCGCAACAGCTTGTCGACAGGCTCTCCATCTCGCGCGATCACTGTAGCCATCTTGCTTCTGTCCCCTCTCGGGCGTTCAGGTTGCAACCAGGGGCCTCTTGCTATGCGGAACAGGGGGCCTGCGTCAACCGGAAAGCGACGTCGCCGATCCTCCGCGGGCCGCGCGCGTACGCACCATGGCGCAATC
>CAYHNK010000152.1:0-10852 GCA_964357695.1 uncultured Bdellovibrionales bacterium
TTCAGGCGCGCAACAGGGAGCGACCTCGTTCAACGGCCGAAAGGTTCACAGGCTCCGAGTCCACCCGCTCCACGGGCAACAGGGCCCGATAGTGCCCTTTGTGCCCGGGCTGCCCTCCACGCTTACGACCGGTCTTCAGCTTCTTCTTGCGGATCTTGCGGCGCTCGCCGAGCGCATCGCTGGACGGGGGCTTCGCGGAGTTCGACGAGTTCTTGCCGAGCTCGCGCGTCAGCTCTTCGACGCGCGCAACCAGATCGCCGGCCAACACGGCAAGCCTGCGATTTGCCGCCAGGCTCGCCTCAAGTTGGGCCTCAAGCCTCGCAATCTTGTTGTCCGCACCGATCACGCGATCCTATAGATCATCAACACCGCGACAATGGAAGCCCCGCCGCCCTTTTTTTTCTACCGGAGGTACGCGGGGTAGGCGGGCACCTGAACGGTTACGCCCATGGCGCCGCGCCGCTCGGGCCGACCCATGTCATCCGTGAGATACGCAACGTAGTCGCGCAGCTCGCAGTCGAGCTTCTTCAGCTGGCTTGGCTTCATGTCGACGGTAGATCACCGCCGACCGGTCTCGTCAACAAGCAATCAGATAGTATTAGCTTGGATCACACGCTCACGCACGGACGCATGTTGGCGGCAGCATGTTAGCGGCGGCATTGACCTCACGGGCGGGCGCGGCTACTTTGCGCCTCGCGCATCGGGCCGTTAGCTCAGACGGCAGAGCAGCGGACTTTTAATCCGTTGGCCCAGGGTTCGAGTCCCTGACGGCCCACCAAGCGCGCCAATCTCGCCCCAGCTTCCACGAAGGAGCCGCTGCAATGAAGGACGTTGGTCAGGAGCTCGTCGATCTCAAACGCGAGGTCCTGGAGTCACGCAATCAGGTGATCCGCACGGACAATCAGCTCAAGAATGTGGCCCTTGACGTGCGCGGCTTTGACCGCCGCTTTGAGGCCCTCGAAAAGCGCACCCGCATGACCGGTCTCGGCGTGCAAGTGCTGACCGCCCTCACCGTGGCCATGGCGGCCTACGTTGCGTATGCGGCGCGGGTGAGCTCTCTGGAGCACCAGCTCACCGAGGCGCGCGCCGAAGTTGGCTCTGTGCGCGCCGCCGGGGAGTCGCAGGCCCAGGCGCTGCGGGCACAGATGTCAAAGCTCGAGCAGACGGCCGAGAAGCGGGCACACGCCGAGGCCGTGGCGACCGAGTTTCTCAGCCACCTCGATCGCAAGCGCGACAAGGAAGCGACGGCGTTGCTCGCACAGCTCGAGCTTGGCGATCTCGCGCCTATTGGCCGCGCATCCGTGGAGAAGCTGGTGCTCGAGCTGCGTCGGCGGTCGAGTGAGACGAGCTACCGCACGGCCCGCACGCTGCAAGCCGCGGGCAAAGGAGAAGCGGCGGTGGACGAGCTCCGACGCGCCCTCGCCATTGATCCCGACGGTCGCTACGCGATGCAGAGCTCGTATCTCCTCGCATCGCAGCTCTGGGATCTCAAGCGCTACGACGAGGTCGTCCCGATTGCGCGCAAGCTGCTCGCGAGTGTCACCGACAAGGCACTCGCCGACGAGCTGCGTTTTCTGCTCGCCACGTCGCTGGCTCACAGCGCGGCGGGCAAGGACGAAGCACTGGCGATCATTGGTGAGGCTCAACGCACGGGCTCGCGCTATGCGACGGTGCTCAAGAATCTCCAAACGGCCCTCGAGCAGGGCGGCGAAATCCCGGCGTCATCGGGCGGGCGAGCGACGCCACGTCCCGCTCGGCGCGCGGATGTGCCGAGCAACGGCGCGTCGGCCAAGCCACCCCCAGAGCCACAGCCGTAGCCAACGGAAAAATGCGCGCAACCATCGTTGGGTGCGACCGATAACTCAGACAGGAGAGGAGGTCGCACCATGAACGTAGGACTTTCATTCAACGCGGCAGCATTCGCCAGGCCCATGACCGCCCCGACGCAAGCGCAGGTCAACGCGCAGGTCGCTGTGGGGGGAGGCTCAGACTTCGCCCGTGATCGCGTGGCCAAGCGCTCGCAGAACGAGACGAAGCGCGCAAACCTCCTCGGCATGAAGGCAACCAAGCAAGTAACGCTCAAGGCCGCGCAGGTCGGCGCAAAGAAGGGCGCTTAAGCGCCGCAGGAAGACGCACTATGGCAGACGACATGAAGGTGGTCCCCGCTTCGCTGGTGGTGGCGACAGCGCCGGTGGCAAAGGAAGCCGACGCGTCGGCGTGTGACGACGCTGGCATCGGTGCTGCGGCGCTCGTTTGTGCGCTCGAGGAGACGGCCGATCGTGGCCGGCGTGCGCGCGAGTCCGTCGTGGGTGCGCCAGCGGGCGGCGCGAAGCCTACCGAGCCGACGACCGCCGTGCAGGTACAGAAGCTCTTCGCGTCGTACAACCGGCAGTTTGCCCCCAACAACCCCAGCCGGCCGATGCACCACACTCGCGCCTATCTCGACGGGCGTGCGACGCAGCGTATCGACATCGCCAGCGCCGCGGATGCGGCGGCACGCCTAAATGAGATCACCGCCACGGCGCCCTATGACGCCATCGTGGGGCACATCTCGACGCCGACGCCCGAGACGAAGTTTGTCCTCGAGCTGGTGCTGGGCTCCTTTGCCGAGGCGCGCGCGCAAGCGAAGGCACGTGCCGCCAACGACGGCATCTCCGAGGCCGCGGCGCTGCGCACGATCTATGCGGAAGCGTTGACAAAAGTGCGTAGTGACACGAGCGGTCAGGATGGCCACCGTGCGGCCATGATGGGCGTCGAGTCGCAGGTCAAGGCGTTCGCCTTTCTGCTCAAGGACGATGTGGCGAGCCTTGAGCGTGATCTCAGTCGCGACATGCCAGACAAGCTGGTCGAGCCGGACTTTCGCCGCAAGTTTGAGGCGCTCAACAAGGACGTGGACTCCTTGGTGGCGAAAGTGGTGGCCCGCGCCGAAGATCCGCGCGCCGATCTCGTCACCATTATCGCCGCGGTGGCGCAAGACTGGGGCGATCGCATCGTCATGCGTGACGTCATCGTCAAGGACAGCCGTACGCCGCCACTCGGTCGCAAGTAGCGACGGCCCGCAACGCTCCAGCTACGCCACGGGCTTAAAGCGCGCTTGAAAAAAGCGCAGGTACTGCGGCTCGTAGACAAACTCGAGACCCTTCGCCTCTTCGCGTGCGTCGTAGACCGCTTTGACCGCTTCAGCCGTCACGTCCATGTGCGCCTGCGTGTAGACGCGGCGCGGGATGGTGAGGCGCACGAGCTCCAGCTTGGGGTAGCGATGCTCGCCGGTCGTCGGATCGCGCCCGGAGCTGACGACGCCGCGCTCCATGCCGCGAATGCCGGAGTCGAGGTAGAGATTGGCGGCGAGCGTCTGGGCGGGGAGGCGATCTTGGGGGATGTGCGGATACACGCGCGTAGCATCGAGAAAGACCGCATGACCACCTATCGGCAGCACGATGGGGATGCCCCAGTCGACGAGCAGCTCACCGAGGTAGCGCACCTGGCCGATGCGCGAACGGATGTGATCGTCCTGGAATGACTCGACGATACCGACCGCCATCGCTTCCATGTCGCGACCGGCCATGCCGCCGTAGGTGTGCAGACCCTCATAGACGACGACGAGGTTGCGCAGCTCCTCGAAGAGGCCCTGGTCATTGACGGCGAGCCAGCCACCGATGTTGACGAGGCTGTCCTTTTTCGCGCTCATCCAGGCGCCATCGGTGTAATCGCAGAATTCGCGCACGATCTGGGCGATGGACTTGTCGGCGTAACCGGGCTCGCGCTCCTGGATGAAGTAGGCGTTCTCGGCCATGCGCGTGGCGTCGAGGTAGAGCGTCACGCCGCGTTTTTTGCATAACGCCGACAGCTCGCGCACGTTCTGCATGCTCACCGGCTGGCCGCCCGCCATGTTGACGGTGCCCGCGAGACTCACGTAGGCGATCTTGTCGGCGCCGTGCTTGGTGATCACCGCGTCGAGCTTCTTCAGATCGACGTTGCCCTTGAACGGATGCTCGGAGACAGGATCGTGCGCCTCGTCGATGATGACGTCGACGAAAGTGCCGCCCGCGAGCTCCTGATGCAGCCGCGTGGTCGTGAAATACATGTTGCCAGGAACGATTTGACCCTTCTTAATCACCGCCTGGCTGATGAGGTGCTCGGCGCCGCGACCCTGGTGCGTCGGCACGAAGTACTTGTAGCCGTAGTACTTCTGCACCGCTTCTTCGAGGTGGTAGTAGTTGCGGCTGCCAGCATACGCCTCGTCGCCGAGCATGATGGCTGCCCACTGGCGATCGCTCATGGCGCTCGTACCGCTGTCGGTGAGCAGATCGATGTAGACGTTCTCGGAGCGCAAGAGGAAGGTGTTGTGCCCCGCCTCGTCGATGGCGCGACGGCGCGTCGCCGCGTCAGGGACCGCGATCGGCTCGACCATCTTGATCTTCCAGGGCTCTGCCCAGGAGCGGCGGCCAAATTGCTGACCCATCGTACGAGGAATCGTGGTCATGATCGTGATCTCCTTAACGGACTCGCCTGTTGCCACAGTTCGTTCTCCGTCTCAAGGGGCGCCGAACTTTGCTATTGAGCTTTTCTCGGGGCAGGCGCATCTTAGGGGAGTGAAACTGCGACGCGTCATGGCTCCCATCGATTTTTCCGAGCAGTCGCGAGCGGCGCTGCGCGAAGCCGACGAGCTGGCCGCAGAACGAGGCGCCGAGCTGCTCCTCCTGCACGTTCATCAGATCGTCGAGGTCGCCGTCCTCGATTTCACCTATGTCGAAAGGCCCGAGGCAGTCGGCGAAGTGTGCGACGCTGCCGAGGCCGAGCTGCGACGCTGGTCTGCTGATTTGCGTACGCCCGCTGAGCGCATCCTCGTGCGCGTCGCGACGGGCTCGCCGGTCGATGAGATCGTGCGCGCCACCCGGGAATGTGACCTCGTCGTCATGGCCACGCACGGGCGCACCGGCTTGTCCCATTTTCTCATGGGGTCGGTGTCCGAGCGCGTGGTGCAGGGTGCTGCGTGCACCGTGCTCGTCGTCAAACGCCCTGCGGGCGCCGCGTGATCTCTTAGGCGGTGCACCAACCACGCTCGCGCGCCACCGGTGTGAGTGCCGCAACGCACGCAGGGTGTAGCACGCCATTGGTCGCCAGCATGCCGTACGGCGTCTCCGTCGTCGGCTTGTTGTAGGCGAGCGGTCTGCCGAGCACGTCGGTCATCGAGCCGCCAGCGGCCCGCACGATCGCCTCCGGCGCGCAGGCATCCCACTCGTGTGTGCGATTCGAAACCGACATGTAGATGTCCGCGAGCTGGCTCGCGACCTGCACCGCCTTCAGGCCCACACTGCCGAGCGGGTGCTCGGTGACGATGCCCAGCGTTTGTGCGACGGCCGAAACGGTTTTCGACCGATGTGAGCGCGAGACGACCAACGTGGCGTTGCGCGCATCGCGCACAGCGGAGACGCCGAGCGCCCGGCGAGTGGCACCGACCTGCGCGACGGCCTCGCCGTCGACGCCCCAATACAGCGCGTCCTCGGTCGGTTGGTAGACGACTCCGAGACGTGCCGCACCTTCGACCGCGAGACCAATCATGACGACGAACTGACCATTGTGGGCGATAAACTCACGCGTGCCATCCAGAGGATCGACGCACCACAGGCGGCGACACGAGAGACGCCGCGATTCCGCGGGCGACTCCTCGGCAAGAATGCCGTCGTCGGGGAAGGCACGTAGGAGCCCCTCGACGATGATGCGATTGGCTTCCTCGTCGGCGACCGTAAACGGATCGTCCCCGCGCGCGCCTTTGTACTGTACGTCGACGCCAGCTTCGTAGTGGCGTCGAATTGCTGCCCCGGCGTGGCGGGCCAGCTCCGTTGCGATCTCAAGCTCTCGCTGCATGGCTTGCGTACATACCCACTTGGACGCGCAAGGCCAAGGGTGCGCGTGCGTGGGGCTTGCGTGTGGTTGACCACGCGGGGCGCAATGACCTAGAAGCAGGGCTCACCGAGGAGCGCGATTGATCATGGGACTTCGTACGAGTGCAGCGTACTGGATGTTGATGACGTGTGCGGCGTTGACGGCGACGAGCTGCCGGCACGGCGGTGGTGTGGGCACAGACAGCATCGGGCGCATGCGCGCGCTGCTCATTTCCATGGGAGGCGAGAGGCGGCTTGCCGATTTCGACCTCACCGCAGACGGCCTCATCGGGCCAGAGGACTGGAGCACCTTTGACGAGCTCGCTGTCGCGGCGAGGACTGAGCTGACGCGGCGCGGTCGCTCGACCAGTGTGCTCAAGGGCCTGTACCACGGTTCTGACGACGCCGCGGCGCAGATCTTTCGCTCGGTGCGCGAGAGCGCCGACGATTTCGGCGTCGCGGGGATGTCGACCGAGACCCTGTGGCAGGTGGCGATCGAGAGTCGATGGCTCGGGTTGCAGGCGCGTGCCGCATCGCTCGCGCCGCAGACGCCACGCGGGAACACGTTCGGCGGCCTTCTCGCTAGCGAGGTACCGGGCTACAACCCCGATCGCATGTCGCCCACCGAGCTGTGTCGCGCGGTCGACGCCATTGACACCGCGCCGCTGCGCTCGGTCGGATTGCAGGCGACCGCGGTGACCGATCTCGACAGCACCGTGTGGCGCGGCAACGTCATGGATGTCTTTCTCGCCGTGCTGGTCGAGCAGCAGCTGCCACACCCCGACGCCAATGCCGAGCTCATCGGCTACCTCAAGGGGCTCGCGGATGTCGACGCGGCGCAGGTCGAGAGCAACACGGTGGTTGACAACGCGCGCCTGCTGCTCGAGCGCTGGCGCAACGAGAGTTTGCCTGCGGCGTCGCGGCCAACGGCCAAGGACACGTTCTATCAAATCGCACAGCTCATGCGCGGCATGACGCCACAGGAGGCCCGCGCTGCGGCCCGTGTCGCGTTCGAGAAGGGCGCGCTCGACTACCCGGCGTGGTCAACCCAAGTCTTTGACGATGCCGACGGTTGCGGCATGCGCCAGCTCATCGCCCACATGGAGGCGCACGGTGTCGAGATGTATTTGCTGTCGGCGACACCCGACGTGCTCGCGTGGGAAGCGGCGCGCGTGCTCGGCATTCCTGAAGGTCGAGCCATCGGTAGCTTGCTGGAAGTGGTCGACGGTCGCTATACGGGTCGCGTCTTTGACAGCACTTACTACACGAAGGGCACCATCGTGCGTCAGTGGCTGCCGGCGCCACCACTGTTGGCCTTTGGCGACAGCGTCACCAGCGACTTCTCGATGCTCGCGGAGGCGGTGGGTGTGGGCTTTATGATCAATCCGCACGAGGCGTTTCTCGCCCGCGACGCCAAGGAGGCGGGCTCACGTCTCGTGGCGGTTAGCTACGGCAGTGTCGAAGGGGGCACGTCGGCGTTGCCCTAGCGCGCACGCGGCGTGCTATATCTTACCCTCGAGATGCGTCGCGCTTGGGCACACGGGCTCGCGGTCCTGTCAGTGGTCATTACTGGGCCCGTGTGTGGTTGCGGGGATGATAATTGCCAGGCACCGATGAGCGCGAGCGCGAGCGCTCCCGAAATCGATGATCTTTGGCTCGTCGGGCAGCTCACGCGAGACAGTTATCCCGTGCAGAGCGAGGACCCCTGGCTCGCCGTGCTCGGCGTGCATTTTCGCGATCGCGAGGGGGACCTACGGGATGGCAAGGTCCGCTTCTACATGGGCGGCGATACACAACCGTCGCTCACGCAAGACCTACAGACGCTGCTGCTGCAGAGCGGGGTGCCCGTAGACGCCCTCGACGGCGAGCTGTGGGCCTCGCTACGCTTTGCCGAGAGCACGCCCGATGGTACGCGTGCGCACCTGGGCGTACAGCTCGAGGACGCCGCCGGGCACGACAGCAATTGCTACACTTTGGAGCTCGCCTTTGACGTACGAGCCGTGAGCGCGCCATGAGCACTGAAGAGAACGAAGAAGAAGAAGAAGGCAGCGAGTCCGCACGGTCGGGCATTCTGCCAGATGGCCTGCGTAAGGTACTCGTCACAGGACTGAGCGCGGTGTTCATGACCGAAGAGGGGATCCGCGGCGTGCTCGGCGACATGCGCCTGCCCAAGGACGCCATGGCGTATCTGGCGCAGCAGGCCGAGCGCACGCGGCGTGAGCTCTACCGCGCGGTGACGCAGGAGCTACAGCGATTCTTCGAGTCCGTCGATCTCACCCAGGAGCTGCGCAAAGCCCTGCGCGGCATGAAGCTCGAGGTACGCGCAGAGGTGCGTTTTAGCGACGCCGGTGAGCCGACGACGCGCTGGAGCGCTGACGTGGGCGAGCAGTCTGCATCAGCCGGAGCTGAGTCGAAATCACGCCGCCGCAAAGCCAAACAGCACCGCGAACCGCAGGGCGGGGCAGGGGATCTGGCCTAGGAGCCGTTCGTGCTGCGCCGTGCGCGGCGCGCCTCCACGACAACGTACAGCTCCAGCTTGCCGAGGGGGCGCTTCGGCGTCGATCGGGCCAACGGCTCGGGCTGCTCGATCAGGGTGAGGCGCGCGTATCCGGCCCGCAGCGCCGCAACATCAAAGCACTGTGCGCGCTCTTCGCTGGAAATCGCGAGGCGCTCATCGCAGCGCAGCGGCCCCTCGACTTCGCCGACGACCCAGCGGTAGTCGCTCGTCGGGTGGCGCTCGCAGCGCACCTCGAGATGCTCGCCCACCGCCAGTCGCGCACGCTGGCCGCTGTGTTGGGGGCCGATGGGGCCGCGCGCGAGCGCGTACTCGGCCTCGAGCTTGTGCAGGGTCTTCTCGAGCAGCTCGCGCAAAATGTCGCGGCCGCCGTCGGTGAGGTGACCGGCGTCATGCAGGCGCACGAGGCCCGCGACGTGACGGGTCTCGAGATCTCCCAAGCGCTCCACGCGACGCACCACGGCAATGGCATCGAGAAAGGTCACCGGCACTGGTGCTTGCAATAGATCCGTGACCAAGTCGGCGAGCTGGTCGCCGGGCGAGGCCGGTGCGGCGGGGGACGGCACAGGGCATCATGTCTCGAACGCAGCGCCGGCCGCAAGTTTGCCAGGATGTGCACGGCTCAGCTACCGTCGAGCCATGGCGACTCTGGAGCAGGCCGTGGACCTGTTTCTCGACCACCTGCGGGTCGAGCGCAATTTGTCGCCACGGACGCTGGAGGCGTATGGCGCCGATCTGTCACGTCTCATCGCCCAGCTCGCCGCAGAAGGCATCCACGCGGCGGACGAGGTGCGCACCGTCCATCTCGCCAGGGCGTACCAGGCGCTCGCCGCGGGCGGGGCGGCCGCATCGAGCCAAGCGCGGGCCCTCTCGGCCGTTCGGCGCCTGTTCGATTTTCTCGTGCGCAGCGGGCGTGTACCCGAGGATCCGACGCGCGAGCTGCACGGCCCGCGTCTGCGTCGACCCTTGCCGAAAATCGTCTCGCAGCGTGAGGCCGAGCGCATGGTTGAGGCGCCGGATGTGCGCACGGCCCGTGGACAGCGCGACCGCGCCGCGCTGGAGCTGCTGTACGGCTCGGGCTTGAGAGCGAGCGAGCTGTGTCTGCTGCATCTCGACGATGTGCATCTCGCTTTGGGTGTCGTACGACCGCGCGGCAAAGGCGCCAAAGAGCGCGTCGTGCCCCTCGGACGACCCGCGATCGCGGCGCTCGAGCGCTATCTAGGTGACGGGCGGCGGCAGCTCTTGCGTGGAGCGGCAAGCCCCTTTGTCTTTATCGGTAATCGCGCGCGGGCACTCAGTCGCATGGGTCTGTTCAAGATCGTGCGGCGGTACGGTCTGGTGGCAGGAGTGCGTCGACAGACATCACCACACGTGTTGCGACATGCGTTTGCGACGCACCTCTTGCAGGGCGGCGCCGATCTGCGCGCGGTGCAGGAAATGCTCGGGCACGCGGATATCTCGACGACCGAGATCTATACGCACGTCGATGGCGATCAGCTGCGGCGCACCGTCGATCGCGCGCATCCACTCGGCGCGCCTCGGCGCAAGTCCGACCCCGAGGACTAGACGCAGGCCCCCGGAGGTCCTACGTTGTCGGGCATACCCGAGGAGCCACGACGTGCAAGCCGGCAATCTGACGCAAGTGTTTGGACAAGCCATCATGGTGCTCGTACCCATGATCCTCTCGCTCACCGTGCACGAGTTCGCGCATGCCTGGGCGGCACGCCGCCTCGGTGATCTCACCGCCGAGGCACGTGGTCGCCTGACGCTCAACCCGCTCGCACACGCGGACCCTGTGGGCACCGTGGGCCTGCCGCTGCTCATCCTCATCGCCAATGCTGGCATGGGGGGCGGCGGCATTCCCTTTTTTGGCTGGGCTAAACCTGTGCCCACCAATCCCGCGAATTACACGCGGAAGGTCACCCTGCGTACGGGACTGATGTTGGTGGCCGTTGCCGGCCCGGTGTCGAATCTCGTGATGTCCCTGTTGGCTGCGGGTCTCTACTCGGTGGCCGTGCATGCGGGCTTTGCGGATCTCGTGCCGGAGCCCCTGGAGATGTTTCTCGTCTACATGATCCAGATCAACATCGCGCTGTTTGTCTTCAACATGATCCCCATCTATCCACTCGACGGACAGAAGGTGCTCTCGGGCCTGCTCCCGCCCCGAAGCGCCATCAAGTACGACCGATTCAACGTGCAGTTTGGCTGGATGGCGCTGATGGCCATCATCTTTATGGGCCGCGATATCATTGGCGTACCGGTTCGCCTGGTGTTTCACGGCGTGCTCAGCGTCGTCGGTCTCGGCTGATTCTGGAGCGAGAGGACCGGCTCGCGCACTAGGGCCTGTCCCTGATTGCGTGTCCCGGCGTTCGCCGTCATTCCCGCGAAGGCGGGAATCCAGGGCCCGAGGCGGCTCGTGCGTTACTCAAGCACAGACGACCAGAGGTCGATC
>CAYHNK010000153.1:0-5885 GCA_964357695.1 uncultured Bdellovibrionales bacterium
TGGCGACGCCCGAGGACTTTACGAGCGAGCAGCTGGCCTTTCGCAAGACCGCGCTGGATTTTGTGCGCAACGAGGTCGAGCCTCGCGCCGACGAGCTCGATGCCAAGGCGCCGGGCCTAATGGTCGATCTCATGCACAAGGCGGCAGAGCTGGGCCTGCTCATGGTGATCGTGCCCGAGGAGTACGGCGGCCTCGGTCTCGACAAGGCGACCGACATGCTGCTTGCCGAAGTGCTCGCGCGCGTCGGCTCGTTCATCGTCACGCATGGAGCGCACACCGGCATCGGCACGCTGCCCATCGTCTACTATGGCACCGAGGAGCAGAAGCGGCGCTATCTGCCACGGCTCGCAAGTGGTGAGCTGCTCGCCGCGTACGCACTGAGCGAGCCCGATTCTGGATCGGATGCGCTAGCGGCCAAGACCACCGCGCGTTTGACGGCCGATGGGGCGCACTACGTCTTGTCCGGCACCAAGGCGTGGATCACCAACGCCGGCTTCGCCGACTTGTTTATCGTTTTTGCCCAAGTCGACGGCGACAAGTTCACCGCTTTTCTCGTCGAGCGCACGAGTGCCGGCCTGAGCATCGGCCCCGAGGAACACAAGCTCGGCATTCGGGGCAGCTCCACGTGTCAGCTCATTCTCGACGACGTGAAAGTTCCGGCGACGAACCTGCTCGGCGAAATCAGTCGCGGTCACAAGATCGCGTTCAACATTCTCAATGTCGGACGTGCCAAGCTCGGCATCGGGTGCGTGGGGGCTGCTAAGGTGGCGCTCGGCTATGGCGTGCAGTACGCCAAGGAGCGCAAGCAGTTTGGCAAGCCCATCGCCAGCTTCGGCCTCATTCGCCAGAAGATCGGCGACGCCGCGACGCTCATCTACGCCGGTGAGTCGATGGCCTACCGGTTGGCCGGGCTCATCGACGAGCGTACCGCGAGCATCGCCAAGGGCGCGCTGGACTACGACAAGCAGGCGCGTGATGCGATTGAGGAGTTCACCATCGAGGCCTCGTCGCTGAAGGTCTTCGGCTCTGAGGCGCTCTACAAGATCGTCGACGACATGCTGCAAGTACACGGCGGCAACGGCTATGTCAGCGAGTATCCGATGGAGCGCATGCTACGCGATGCGCGCATCAACCTCATCTTTGAGGGCACCAACGAGATCAACCGCCTCATCATCCCCGCGACGCTGCTCGGGCGCGCCCTCAAAGGTCAGCTGCCATTGATGGAATACGTTGGGGTGATCATCGGCGAGCTGACCGAGCCGGCCAAGCTTCCCCAGCCGGCCAAAGCGCCTCTCGGCAACGAGCTATGGGCAACGGATCTAGCCAAGCGCGCAGTCGTGTATGCGTCGAGCTACGCGGCGCAGAAGTATCTCGCAGACCTCAAAGAGAAGCAGCGCCTGCTCGGCGCGCTCGCCGACTGCCTCACCGATGTGTACGGCATGGATTCGGTGGTGGCTCGCGCGCGCCAGGCCACCCTTGCTCAGGGCGAAGCGAAGTCGGAGATCCATCGCGATCTTGCCTCGCTGTACGTGTTCGAAGCGCGTGCGGGCATCTTCCAGCGCCTGCGACGCGTCGCCATGATGATGGCCGAGGGCAGCGAGCTCGACGCGCTCTACGCCCACCTGGCTGAGCTCGACAAACGCTATCGCATCGATTTCATGGGCATTCAGGATCGCGTTGCCGCCCGCATGGTCGAGGACGGGGGCTATGTGGTGAGCTAGCTCACGCCGTGCTTGCCACGGCGGGGGCATTGGCCGTAGGGTGGACGGCCGTGACCGAGCGCCCAGCCTACGATCCGAGCCGTGCGCGCTTTCGCCACGTGATCCTCACTGATGTGGGGCAGGTGCGCGAGCGCAATGAAGATCTCGCGTGGGGCAGCGATGAGCTCGGTCTATTCCTGCTAGCGGATGGCATGGGCGGTCATCCCGACGGCAACGTCGCTTCGCGGATAGCGATCGAAACCGCGGTGTCGACGCTGACTGGGCGGGATGCCCTGACCGACCCCGAGTCGCGGGCTGCGCGCATGGCGGGCGCGATTCTCGCCGCCAATCGTGCCATCATGGCGGCCTCGCCATCGACGACAACGCCAGCGCCGACAGGGATGGGCACGACGCTCTCTTGCTTGTGGCTCGACGGACAGGTCGCCGAGGTGGCGCACGTGGGCGACTCGCGCATCTATCGCCTGCGAGGCACGGTGATCGAGCAGCTCACCCGGGATCACACGGTGGCCTGCGAGCTCATCAATCGCGGCGTCATCCAGGCGGACTCTGAGGAAGCACGCCAGCTCGGGCATATTCTCACGCAGGCGGTTGGGCTCGAGCAGGATCTGCATCCCGATACGATGGCGCTCGAGCTCACCGGCGACGACGTCTATCTGTTGTGCTCCGATGGTCTGAGCGATCTTGTGGAACCGGAGCTCATGGCAGATCTGCTGCTGGCCGCTGAAGGCGATCTCGATCTCGGCGCCAGAAGTCTCGTCGAGGCGGCGCTCGCAGCCGGTGGGCATGACAACGTCACGGTGCTGCTCGTGTGCCGTCAGGAGGACGCGTGTACCTAGGGGAAGTCATCGGCACCGTCGTCGCCGAGCGCAAGGCAGAGGGGCTGGTTGGCGTCAAGCTGCTGCTCGTGCAGCCGCTCGATGAAGCGCGCCAGCCTCGCGGCCCAAAGGAGGTCGCGGTGGATACAGTGCAGGCGGGTCCTGGCGATCTCGTGTACCTCGTCGGCTCGCGCGAGGCGGCGCTGGCCCTCGATCCGAGCTTTGTTCCCATTGACGCAGCCATCGTCGGTGTCGTCGACGACGTGCATCTGGAGGCCTAAACCGTGCGTCTTTGTCGCGTCTTGGGATCGGTCGTCGCCTCCGCGCATCATCCCGCCTACGAGGGTCGCAAGGTGCTCATGGTGCGCGCCGTGGGAGCAGCCGGAGCGCCCCAGGGAGCAGGCTTTATCGCCGTCGACAACGCGCAGGCGGGCGTTGGCGACACCGTGCTCGTGCTGACGGAAGGCACCGGAGTGCGCCAGATCCTCGGTGCAGGCGCCGGCCCGATCCGCTCGCTCATCGTCGGTGTGGTCGATCGTGTCGACGTGCCTGGCGGGGCGGGGGGCTCGCTGTGACGTTGCCGCGTCGCGTGCTCGAAGAGCAGGTCGTCGATTACGCCCGCCGCGTGCATGCGAACGGCTGGGTCGCCAACCACGACGGCAACGTCAGTGTGCTCTTGGCCGACGGTCGCTATCTCATTACGCCGACCGCCTACTCGAAGGCCGCGGTAACGCGCGACGCGCTGCTCGTGGTCGATGCGGACGGGCGTCGCGTCAGCGGCATCACCAAGCCCTTTAGCGAGCTTGAGCTACATTTGTACGTTTATCGCCACCGGCCCGACGTGGGTGCGGTGCTGCATGCCCATCCGCCGACGGCGACCGGTCTCGCGGTGGCCGGGGTGGCGATTGATCCGACGATGATGGCGGAGCCGGTCGTCTCGCTGGGGGCGGCGATCCCGCTGGTGCCCTACGCGCGGCCGCGCAGCGCCGAGTCCACGGTGGCGCTGGCTGCGTACCTGGGTGACGCCGACGCGCTCGTGCTCGCCCACCACGGTGTGCTCACCATGGGGCCCGATCTCGAGACCGCGTTCCTGCGCATGGAGCTCGTCGAGCACTTGGCGCGCATTCAGCTCGTTGCCCTGCAAGCGGGAGGCGTGCGCCAGATCCCGCACGAGGACGTCAGCAAGCTGCTCGAAGCGCGCACCCAAGCCGGTCTCGGCGCGACGGCGCGTGCTGCCAGCAACGTGCGCCCGATCAGCGCCGCACAGCCGCGCTCGCGCTAGCTCTGACCCTTGGTCTTGAGCCGCGACTCGTTGGCGTCGATGAATTTTAAGATCTCGGTGCTCTGTTCGAGCAGCTTGCGCCACTGCTCTTTGTAGAGCGTCACCGGAAAACGCCCGAGCCCGTAGACCGACACGCCGCCCTTGTCGCTCACCTTGAAGCTGAGCGCCCGCTCTCCGCCCTGCTTGAGCGCTTCGTTTTCGCGCCGCAGCCGTTCGAGCTCCGCCTGCATCTCCGACTCACGTGTTTCGTTGGCCATGGTACCCCTCTAACCAATCGCGCTGCGGCGAACAAGAGGGCGTGCCGCCAATTGCCCCCGTACTTCGAAGTGCGCTATAGGCATCGACCATGGCCCACAAGGGTGAGATGGAGCAGCTCGTCGACGAGATCGCGCGCCGTGTGCAGGCGCGCATGGGTGCAGCACAACCGGCGCCAGCGGCGAAGGAAAGTGCGCCGAGCAAGCGACGGCGCTTCGACGATGACCCGTTGCCGCGGGCGCGGCACAAGTCGGAACCATCGGCGACTCCTGCGGCACCGGCCGCGACGGCGATGGATCTCGCGCCCCTGATTGATCACACCTTGCTCAAGCCCGAGGCGAGCCGCGCGGAGCTCGCCAAGCTCTGCGACGAAGCGAGGCGCTACGGTTTTGCCACCGTGTGCGTCAATTCCTCCAACGTGGAGTTCTGTGCCGCCGAGCTACGGGGCTCGAGCGTCAAGCCCATCGCGGTCGTCGGTTTTCCGTTGGGCGCCGCGACCCCCAGCGCCAAGGCCTTCGAGGCGCGCGAGGCGGTGCAGAGCGGCGCGGGCGAAATCGACATGGTGGTCAACGTCGGCGCGCTGCGCAACAAGGACTACCGCGTGGTGCTCGACGATATCGAGGCGGTGGTGCGGGCCGTTGCACCCGTGCCGGTTAAGGTCATCCTCGAGACGGGCCTCCTTGATCACGATCAAAAGGTTTCCGTGTGCGTGCTCGCCAAGGTCGCCGGGGCGGCGTTCGTCAAGACCTCCACGGGCTTTGGTCCGGGGGGCGCTACCGTCGAGGACATTGCCCTGATGCGCGCGATCGTCGGACCGGAGATGGGCGTCAAAGCCTCGGGCGGCGTGCGGACCGAAGCGGACGCGCGCAAGATGATCGCTGCGGGCGCGACCCGCCTGGGCGCGAGCAGCTCGGTGGCCATTGTCATGGGCGACAAGACCAGCGACAAGGCTGCCGGGGCGAAGAAATCCTCACGAGGGGGGTACTGATGCGTGGGCGCAACGCGGTGGTGTTGGTGGGTTTGGCGATGAGCGCCTGCGCGGCGAAAACGCGAGACGTGCGGCCCGCGCCGCCGTTTGCCGCGGTGGTGGGGCCGGTCATCATCGCCCATCGGGGCGGCTCGCTCGAGGCACCCGAGAACACGCTGGCGTCGATGCGACATGGCCTCAGCTCTGGCGCCGATTGGCTCGAGCTGGACGTCACCCTCAGCGCCGACGACGCGGTGATCGTCATCCATGATGATGCGGTGGATCGCACGACCGATGGCAAGGGCGACGTTTCGAGCCTCACGTTGAGTGCACTGCAAAAGCTCGATGCGGGTAGGCCCCGCTGGTCGGACGAAGCGCGCGCGCGCATGGATACGCTCGGGGTCGTCGTTCCGGACTTTGCCAACCGCTTTGCGCACGAGCGCGTGCCGACGCTTGACGAGGTGCTACGCTTGCCGCAGGCGCGCGTCATGATCGAGCTCAAGAAATCAAGTCGCCCGCAGCGGCTGGTGGAAAAGACGCTCGCGGTGATCGCGGCGACGGGTGCGGCGGATCGGGTGGGGCTCGCGAGCTTCGAGCTGGAGCTGCTCGACGAAGTGCACCGCCGTGATCCGAGTCTGCCGCTCATCGGCATCGTCGAGGATCGCGAGATGGCCATGCGCATGCTCGACCGACCGTTGACGGTTCTCGCGGTGAGCACCGATCTCGCCGCTGACGCCCTCGTTCTTGCTCCTGCTGGCGTGGCCATCTGGACGTGGACGGCTTATCATGTCGAGCAGGCGGCGGCGCTGCGTGACCTCGGGGTCCACGGCATTATCACGGTTGCC
>CAYHNK010000153.1:5895-10813 GCA_964357695.1 uncultured Bdellovibrionales bacterium
GCCCCGCAGGCCGTGGTCCGCGCCTTGCGCGCGGTCCAGCCCGCGGTCATATCACTTTCGGAATAGCGTGGGCGCGTCGCGCCACACGCACACCCACCCAACGTCAGTTGGGCCAGCGGAAAGGAGGCAGCGGATGAAGAGCACCAAGTCCAGAGCAAGATGGGCGACGATTACCGTCGTGGTGAGCGCCGTCGCGGGGGTTGCGCTCGCTGCGGCCGGCGGAGACACCGTCACGGAGCTGCACGGCGCCATGCCAATGACGGCACAGCAGGCGCAGCTCGACACCCTGGGGTTGTCCGCCGACTTTGCCAAGCCACCGCGTGGTGTAGACGCGGGCCTGTGGCTGACCCTCGTGCCACAGGACAACGCGCCTACGGCTCAACGCGTGGCGCTTGGACGGGCGCTCTACTTTGAGACGGCGCTGTCGAAGGACGGCACCGTGTCGTGCGCCACCTGCCACGATGTCAGCCGCAGCTTCACCGACCGGCGCGCGGTCTCTGAGGGCGTCGGCGGGCAAAACGGCAAGCGCAACGCGCCGACCACCATGAACGCCGCCATGCTCGGGCATCAATTTCTCGACGGCCGCTCGGCGACACTCGAAGCGCAAGCCGGTCAGCCCATTCTCAACCCGGTCGAGATGGCAATGCCTGACCGCGAAGCAGCGCTCGCGAAGCTGCGGCAGTTGCCCCAATACGAGCCCATGTTTCGTGAGGCCTACGGCCGCGGCATCAACTACGACGACCTGCAGCGCGCCATCGCCGCGTTCGAGCGCACGCTCATGTTTCTCGATGCTCCCTTTGACCGCTTTCTGGGGGGCGACGAGAAGGCCATTTCTGCGGCGGCAGCGCGCGGTTGGGATCTATTTAATGGCACGGCGCGCTGTGTGAGCTGCCACCCCATCAACGAGACGCACCCTCTCGGCGTGGACAATCGCTTCCACAACATCGGCGTGGCGGCGCGCCATCAGAACTTCGAGAAGCTCGCCAAGGAGGCCCTCACCTTACTCGGCAAAGACGCCTCGGAGCGCAAGCTCGACGAGCTTGCGGTGGGCACCGATTTGTCCGAGCTCGGACGCTTCATGGTGACCAAGAACTACGCCGACATCGGCGCCTTTCGCACGCTGCAGCTGCGCAACATCGGCATCACGGCCCCGTACATGCATGACGGGTCGATGGAGACGCTATGGGACACGATCGACCACTACAATAAGGGTGGCGAGCCGAATCGTTTCCTCGACGGTGGCATCGAAGCGCTGGCGCTCACCGAAGCGGACATCGACGATCTTGTCGCCTTTCTCTTTACCCTCACCGACGAGCGCTTCGCCGCGCTCAATCGCGAAGAACAGACGCGTCAGCAGGCGCTCGCGACCAAGGCGAGACCGTTTCGTGACGACGCCATGGCCCAGCGCAAAGTGCTGGCATTCGAGCAACGCGTAGTGCAGAGCCAAGGAGGCGCACAATGACTGGGCGACAAGGAGCAGGGCGTGCGTCGCTGGGACGCAGCGGCGTCAAGAGCGTCGAGACCAAGTACATGGACGAGCGCGAGAGCGTCGTGCGCGGGCTCGCGGGACTTGGGCGGCGCGATTTCATGAAGGTGGCGATGGGGGCCATGGGTGCGGCCATCGCAAGTGGCGTACGTTTCAACCCGCACTCGTTTGTGCCCATCACCATCGGTGCGGGCTCGGCGCACGCGGCCGCGCTTGCGGGGGGCGAGAGCTTTCGCATCGCCTACATCTCCGACTCGCATCTGTACGAGCGCGACGTGAACGACCGCTTCGTGCGTGGACTCTTGCGCGCCGTCGACGATGTCAATGCGCTCGACCCGCAGCCGGACTTCGTCTTGTACGGCGGCGATCTGGCGCAGCTCGGGCAGTCCAAGGAGCTCGAGCTCGGGGCGCAGATCTTAAAGAGCCTCAAGGCGCCCGTGCGCATGATGGTGGGTGAGCACGACTGGTACTTCGACATGGGCGAGAAGTGGCGCGCCATGTTCGGCGAGCCCACCTACTCGTTCGATCACAAGGGCGTGCATTTCGTCGTGCTCAACAGTGTCGTCGAGGAGGACTTCTGGACCGCGAAGGGTCTCACGCCCCTTGAGCGCATGCAGACGGTCGCGGGTCTGGACAACGGCAAGCAGCGGCCCTTCACGGTCGGTGAGGTGCAGCGCCTCTGGCTGCAGCAGGACTTGGCGAAGTATCCGCCGAAGACGCCGGTCATCGTCTTCTCGCACTCGCCGCTCTACAAGCTCTATAAGCCCTGGAACTTCTGGACGGACGATGCCGACGAGGTGCAGGCGATCTTGCGTCGCTTTGATCGCGTCGTCGTCATCCACGGCCACACGCATCAGGTGCTCACCAATCGCATCGACAACATGTACTTTCACGGCCTGCTGTCGACCGCCTGGCCGTGGCCGTACGCGCCGCAGGGCTTGCCCGAGCTCACGATCCAGATGGATCGGCCGGACCCGTTCAACCCCAGCGACGGCTGCGGCGACGGGCAGATCCTGGTGCACCCCGATGGGCTCGTCGACAAGGTCTACAACCTGTGGAACCGCAACCCCATGACCGTGAGTCGCGCGTATCTCAAGAGCCGCGGCCGCGAGGATGCGCCGGCCCGTCCGAGCGCGTCGAGCTATTGAGCACAAGGAGGACTGAACATGATGCGAATCGATGCGATCCATGTGGGCGGCCTCTTGGTGGGAGGCGTGCTTCTCTTCGGCGGATGTGACACCAAGGTACCCGCGACGTCGGCCCCTTCGGCGACGAGTGAGGCACGGGGGCTCGTCGGCCAGCAGCTCGCCGACTCGCTGATGCAGGGTTGGCAAAAAGACAACCCGGGCGTCGACTGGGAGGGTGAAGAGCGGCAGAGCCGCACGTTCGTCGCCGCCGCGGACAATAGCGGCCTGCTCGCCAAGGGGACGCAGGCGCCAGGGCATCCGTATCGCAGCTTTACCGAGCAAGATCTCACCGCGTGGAAGCGTGAGACCGAGCGCTTGGTGGTGGCTGGCTCCAAGGTCTTTCACAGTGCCGACGAGCTCGCGAGCACCGTCGCCGTCTCGTGCGACATGTGCCACCCGAACGCGGCCAACACGCATCCGGAAACCTATCCCAAGTATCAGATGCAGCTCGGACGCGTGGTGCTCTTGCGCGACATGATCAACTGGTGTCTCGAGCAACCCTTGCGAGCGCCGAAGATGGACGCCGACGATCCGCGTATGCGGGCGCTCGAGGCGTACATCTACAGCCAGCGCGCGGGCGTGCCGCTCGCCTACGGCAAGCACTGACGAGATCGCGTCGGCGACCTTGCCTGTGTGCGTGAGACTTCTTAGCTTACGGAGTGAACGGCCCGGCGGCATTAGAGACACAAGGCCCCAAAGACCATGAGGTCAATGTCGAAGCGTCCGTGACGTCGCAGCCGCTGGGCCGCCGAGGTCCTCCTTCTCGGTGACGGGGTGTGGTGGGAGTGGCCCACCACACCCCCAGTCGTTTCTACGCTGGACGTGCGACGCACCTTGTGGTTGGAACGCTGTCCATGCGGCCTCCCAAACGACTCATCGTCGCACTCGACGTGCCGACGCGCGCGGCGGCCGTGGCCCTCGCCAACGAGCTGCGCGATCATGTCGCCATGGTGAAAGTTGGGTTGGAGGCGTTTGTCGCGCATGGCGCCGACCTCGTGCGTGAGCTGCGCGGCGCGGGCCTCGAAGTCTTTCTCGATCTCAAGCTGCACGATATTCCGCGCACCGTCGCGGCCGCATGCCGTGCGGTGGCAGCGCTCGATGCGCGCCTCGTGACCGTCCACGCGCAAGGCGGCGGACCGATGATCACTGCGGCGCGCGACGCTCTTCCCACGACGACGAAGGTCATCGCGGTCACCGCGCTCACGAGTCTCGATGATGCGATCGTCTCGCGACTTGGTGTGGCCATGTCGCTCGGCGCCTGGGTGCATGTGCTGGCGGGCGAGGCGCTCGCGGCCGGGGCCGATGGGGTCGTCACGAGCGCTCACGAGCTGATGCTGCTCGGAGATCTCGGCGGCTTGCGTATTGTCCCCGGCGTGCGCTCGGGCCGCGAGCCCGTCGGCGATCAACGACGGGTGGCGACCGCGTACGATGCCGTGCAGCGCGGCGCGGACTATGTGGTCGTGGGGCGGCCGATCATCGAGGCGCCACGCCCGGCAGACGCTGCGGCGGCGCTCGCGGTCGAGATCGCCTCTGCCGAGGAGGTGCGCCATGCGCGCTAAGGGACGCTACATCTACGGCACCCACCCGGTGACCGAAGCGTTGCGTGCCGAGCCGCAGTCGGTCGAGCGTCTCTATGTGGCGAGCACCTCGCGCCACGGACGCCTGCGCGACGTCGTCGAGCTGGCCGAAAAGCACCGCGTGGCGATCGTCGATCTCGCGCGTCACAAGCTCGACGAGCTCGTAGGACATGGGCACCATCAGGGTATCGTCGCGGCGGTGGCCCGCTTCGAATACAGCGAGCTCGAAGATCTCGTGGCACTCGCGACCAAGCGCCACGAGCCGGCGCTCGTCGTGGCGCTCGACCAAGTCCAAGACCCCCACAATCTCGGCGCCATCGCGCGCTCGACGTATGCGCTCGGCGGTCACGGGCTGGTGATGCCGCAAGATCGCGCGTGCGAGGTGACGCCGACGGCGCTCAAGACGGCAGCCGGCGCGCTATCGCATCTCGGCGTTGCGCGCGTCGTCAATCTTCGCCGCGCCATCGAGGAGCTCAAGGAGCAAGGCCTGTGGGCGGTGGGTGCAGCGGCCGAGGGCGACGTGACGCTTTGGGATCTCGAGCTCACGTTGCCGACCGTGATCGTCGTGGGGTCGGAGGGCTATGGCCTGCGGCGCACGGTGGCGCAGAGCTGCGACCGGCTCGTGCGCATCCCCATGAACGGCGAGCTGGGCTCACTCAACGCCTCGG
>CAYHNK010000154.1:0-10779 GCA_964357695.1 uncultured Bdellovibrionales bacterium
GAGATCAGCGAGCGACATCGCCACCGCTTCGAAGTCAACAACGCCTACCGCGAGCCGCTCGAGAAAACAGGCCTGCGCATTGCGGGAACCTCACCGAATGGCGACCTTGTCGAGATGGTGGAGCTTGCGGATCGGCCGTTCTTTCTCGGCTGCCAGTTTCATCCCGAGTTCAAGAGCAAGCCGTTTGCGCCGCACCCCCTGTTTGCCGGCTTTATCGCCGCGGCGCTGACACGCAGTCGGGAGAAGGTTGCATGAGTGACATGGCCAGCGCCGTGCGTGATCTGTTCGAACGTCGACGCTTGACGCTCATTTCGGGCCCGTGCGTCATCGAATCAGAAGATTTGTGTCTGCGCCTGGCGAGCGAAGTCGGTGAGCGTGCGGCACGCTATGGCGTCAGCTACATCTTCAAAGCGTCGTTCGACAAAGCCAATCGCACGTCGCACAAATCGTATCGTGGCCCCGGACTCGAACGCGGCCTCGAGATCCTCGCGCGCGTCAAACAGAAGACTGGCGTGGCGGTACTCACCGACATCCACGACGCCTCGCAGGCCGCCCCCGCAGCCGCCGTCGTCGATGTGTTACAGATCCCGGCGTTCTTGTGCCGCCAGACAGACCTCTTGCTCGCCGCTGCCGAGACCGGACGGCCGACTAACATCAAGAAGGGCCAGTTTCTTGCGCCCGAGGACATGCGCTTTGCCGTGCAGAAGTTTCGCGACGGCGGCGGCAAGGATGTCTCGGTCACCGAGCGGGGCGCGAGCTTTGGCTATCACAATCTCGTCGTCGACATGCGCTCGTTGCCGCTCCTCTCTGAGGTCACCGACTGCGCCGTGGTGTTTGACGCCACGCACTCGGTGCAGCGACCGAGCTCGGGCGATGGCGTGACAGGCGGCGACCGTCGCCTCGCCCCCATTCTTGCCCGCGCCGCCGCAGCCGTGGGCATCGATGGGCTCTTCTGCGAAGTGCACCCAGACCCCGACCGTGCGCTCTCGGACGGTCCCAACTCTCTCACGCTCGAGCTTCTCGAGCAGGTGTTGCGCGAGGTTTCAAGCATCGATGCCACCCGCCGATCGTTCAGCTAGCAGCACCAAGGCCGCTCCCGAGGCCTCGCGTCTGCGTTCGCTGCGCGCACTCGTCCTCGACTGCGACGGCGTGCTCACCACGGGCGGCCTCTTCTACGACGAATCGGGTCGCCGTCTGTTGCGCTTTGACAGCAAGGACGGCCTGGGCATGGCGATGCTCACCAAGACCGAGGTCAAGCTGGCAATCCTCTCGGGCCGCTCGGTGGACATCGCCACGCAGCGTTTTCGCGAGCTCGGCGTCGCGCACCTGCGCGGTCGCTGTCGCGACAAAGCTGAGGGTGTCATCGAGCTCTGTGCCGCGCTCAATATTGCCCCGAGCGCATGTGCCTTTGTCGGCGCCGATCTGCCCGATCTGCGCGCCTTTGCCCGCGTCGGTCTCAAGATCGCCGTTGCCGATGCAGCCCCCGAGCTGCATGCGGCCGCCGATTGGGTGACGCGGGCGCGCGGTGGCCGTGGCGCCGTGCGCGAGATCTGCGAGGCCATCCTCAAGGCGCGCGGTGACTGGCAGCGGTGGCTTGCAGATGTCGTGACCTAAGACGGCGCATGTGCTTACATGCGCGCCATGCTCGCATCTGCCATTTTTGCAGCGCTCGCGCTCGTAAGCTCAACTCCCTCGAAGCTCGCCATAGCGCCACTTCGCGGCGGTGACGGGGTCACCGAAGGCATGCTGGCAACCATCGGCGAGTCGGTGGTGTCCGAGCTGCGGCGGCACAAGAGCTTTGATGCGCTCACGTACGGCGAGCTCAAAACCGTGCTCACCCACGAGCAGCTGAGCGACCTCGTCGGTTGCGCCGATACGAGCTGCTACGCCGATGTCGGCAGCATTGCCGGCGCGCACGCGCTCTTGACCGGCAACCTCGGCAAGGTCGGCGCGAGCTGGCTCGTGGGGCTCAAGATCATCGACGTCAAGGAAGTGAAAGTCGTCGCCAGCGTCGATCGGCGCGTCAAAAGCGGCAAGATCGACGACGTCCTCGACCAGCTGCCCGGCATGGTTGCCGAGCTCGTCGAAGCAGCGGTCAAGGGCATGCACGCAGCATCAGCACCGGCGGCAGTCGCCGCAGTGAGCGCCTCAGCAACCGCCGCGCCGCTACCCCCGGCCGGCAAAGACATACCGTTTGCGGGTCCTGCCGTGGCGAGCAAGCTGCACTTTGTCACCGACGGCAAAGGCCAGTACATCGCCTTTGATAGCGAAGGTCGCTTCAGCGGGCCGCTCTTTGCGGGCGACGGTCGCGGTCTGTACTTGCAACGACTCATCGGCGGCGGTGCCGAGGGCGATGTCCGCTGGGACACCGTGTTCTGGGAGCCAAGGGTCACCGAGCGCTGGCGCGCGAGCTTCGAAGTCAAAGACGGGGCGGCGTCGCTGCGCTGCAACGACCAAGCGATCGCGTACACGCCCGTTACCGCCGCCGAGGCGGCGCGCGTATTCGCCAAGACTCCGTTCTACGACGTTCGCTGGCAGCGCACGGCCGTCTTCATCGCACGCGACGACACGGGTACTTACTATTTCGTCGATCAGGCGCTCGCGCCGGATGGCAACACCGACTATCGCCTGTTCGTTGGCACCAAAGGCAAAGTCGAATACCTGCCGCTCTCGGACGTCATCAAGGACGACGGCTCCTCACTCTTTGTGAGCGATCGCGGTCGCTTGGTGGTCAGTGGCGGCGGTAGCGGCGCGATGTGGGCAGTGGGCGATGCGCAGAAGACGCTGACCATGATGAATCTCTATCAACAGGCGCCGATGATCTATACGACTCTCGGAGCCTACCGCGGCGAGCGCCTGGCCACTCCCTGCGACCCCTATCTCGCGCGCTAGGGCCGCTGCGCGATCCCGTCCCGCACGCCGCACGCAACTTGTGGGCTGCCACGCCGGTTTGACTGCTTAGATTACTAGCCGGCAGGCGGAGGTGGACGCGTGCTTGCCCTAGATCGCAAGGCTCCGATTCGCTCGGTCTATCTGTGCCTCGGCGCGGATTCGGTAAGGCTTGAGCTTTCAGCGATCTGCCCCTCTCAAAGCTGCCTCACGCCCCTTGAGCAGTGTGCCGAGTGTCCGTTCGCGCGCTTGATCCATCTGGGCGCATCGGGTCATACGAGCTACGTCACGTGCGCGCCCGACCCGACCACGGTGCCATCCAGTATCGACGACGCGGTCCCAAGCGCCAGTGCCGCCCTGCCGCGCACCGAGCTGCGGGTCCTGCGCAACAGCCGCGTCGACGATGTCACGCATTGCGTTGACGCACTCGGTGTCACCGTCGCTGCCGTCATCGACGATGAGCAGCACCCCTTGGGCATCGTCAGCCCCACCACGCTACTGCGCGAGAGCGCTCGCTTGTGCGTCGTCCAGACACGCCCTCGAATGCTCGCGAGCGACGCCATGGATCCGGTGGCACTCGTTTTGCCAGCACGCACGCCTTTACCACAGGCAGCCGCGGCCATGGCCTACGAAGAGGCCAGCACGACCTGTCTCATCGACGATGAGCATCGTCTCGTGGGGCTGCTCACGCCCATCGACGTGCTGCGGGCGCTCGCGGCCACCGCCGGATACGTCTTGGCGCCACGCGGGCGCAGCGTCCGGGATCCGACACTGCGCGGCCCCGCAATGTCCCGCCCGCAATACCTGTAGCCCGCGCTAGCCACGGCGGCGTGCGTCGGCACGCCTCACCGCCAGCAGCATCCACCCGAGCGTCGCGAGCCCCAAGAACAGCAAGACGAAAAAGATGGCGATGACGTCCCATTGCGGTGCCACGGTCATCGTCTGCCACGAGATAACCCCCGCGATCATCGTCCGCCTTACGAGGTCGCGGATGAGCACCATGAGCAGCACGACGACGCCGAGATGCACCGCCGCGACGATCACCTGTCGCATGGGAACCACGCTGTCTGCGGCGCGCCACAAGATCCACGCCGCATCGAACGCGAGCAGGACGGCGAGCACGAGATACGTCGTGCCGAGCGCATCGCCGCCAACGAGCAGACGCCACGCGGTCTCCGGCAGTGCGAAGAGAAACCAGATACCCACCGCCACCTGCGCGAGCGTCGTCCCCAGAAAACCGCGCGCCGCAAAACGCACGAGCGTCGCGCCGCCGACATCCTTTTGACCCATCTGCCACGCGCCACGCACCGCAATCCACAAGGAGGAGACGGCCACCGCCCCGAGCACCATGTGCACATAGCGCGGCCAGAGCATCGCCTCGCCGAAGTTCAGCGCGAGCCCACGGCTCTCGACGAGCAGCGACGCCGTGATGCGATCGGGTCGCAGCATGAGCGTCATGACGTTGACATAAAGAAAGCCGATGACGAGAAATGATAGCCAGCCAATGATCCCGGCGGCGCGCGCGAGCTCGGGCTGCTTGTCGCGTCGCAGTGAACGTATGTAGTACGCGTAGTAACCGACGAGCAGGATAACGATGACGCTCAGCCACGGCCACGCCATCGCCACGCCCGCAGGATAGAAAAGCTGGCCGTAGAGCACCTGGAGAAAGAGCAGCGTCGCTACGCCGGTGGTAATCGCCGCGGCCGTCCATACCGGCAGCCAGTGACCCAGATGAATGGCAAGACCGGCAAGGGGCGCGCTCTCCCGACCTCGCCGCGACGCGACGATGGCCCAAAAGCCGCCGCCAAGCACCATGCTCATCGGTACGACGTGCAGAATGAAGGTGAACAGGAGCAAGGCCTGCAAGAGCCACACGGGTGCCGGTAACGCCACCGGATCGGCGTGGGGAATGATGGCAGTCTCGGGCGTCATGGCGACGACTCCTTGGCGATCGTAGCGAGATAGTCGGCGAGAATGTGTCGCTCCTCGTCGGTGCCGTCGAAATCGAACATCTCGGGATTGAGCTTGGAGAGCCGACCGAGGTTGTCGTACGCCTGCGCGCTCGTCCAGCCACGCACACGCGGCGGCAATGCCGGCATGTCCTCATCGAGACGCAGCGCGTGGCAGGACAGGCAGTGCTCCTCCATCAGCGCCTTGCCGCGCGCAACCGCGTCGCCGGCTGGTGGCGGCGTTGCCTCGGGTGCCTCGACCTCGCCATCGAGGGCCGCGAGATAGCGCGCGAGCAGCTCAACTTCTGCTTCACTGCCGGGAAACGGTGGCATGCGCCCACGACGCTTGTCGAGCGTACGCAAGGTCGCGGCTACCGCGGCCAGAGGTTTTCCCGCCACGAGCTTACGGATACCGTGGTAACCGTCCACGGTGTGGCAGGCGCGGCACGCGAGCTCGAATAGCTTGGCACCCTTCGCATCATCCGTAGCCTCTGGACCGAGCTGCGCCCACTTGGCGGTGGCGAGCACGCCGTCGCGCTGCGTCGTGGCAAGCTCATCGGGCCGCAGACTGTTGACGTACATAAAGCCCCCGGTCGCCGCGTTGCCGATGACGAAAGGCTTGCGCACATTCTCGCGCACGTACTCGGCGCCGCCGATGCTGCCTAGCCCCAAGAAGAGCAGCACGAGCCCGACAGGCAGCGACACGACCTGCGGCGCCTTGCGGACCGCGAGCGTCAACGCCGTAAGGAGCACGGCATAGGCGGCAGCGGACGCGATCGTCACGACAAGGCCGCGCTCGGCCATGGGCGCCGCTCCGCGCACGGCCTCCCAGGTACTCGGCGAGCCCACCCGGAAGAAGTAGTAGGCAGCGAGCGGGCCGACGACGGTCGCGGGCAGGGTCCACAGCGCGGCGTAGCGTACGAGGCGCGCACGCAGCTCCGCGGCTTCACGCCAAGCCGTGGCAAGCACATACAGACCCGCGAAGGCAGCGCACGCGAGCGCGCGCACGACGAGGGCGGGCAGGTACGTGGGATTGAAAAAGCCGTCCCAGAAGCTGCGCGTCTCGAGCCAGGCGCCCGGGGTAAACATGAAGGTCAAGATGCCGTTGATGACGACCAGGCTCATGAGCGCGGCGACAAAATAGATCCAACCGATCGCGAGATGCACTCGGCGATCGAGGCGGTCCCAGGTGGCGACGTAGATGAGCACCGCGGCGATCTCCACGAAGAAGAACACCCACTCGATGGCCCATGCCCATACGAAGATGTGAATGAGCGACGAGGTGGCCGCCGGATGCACGAGCCCAATCGTAAACCAGATGGCGACGCCCGTGACGGCGCCAAACACCACGGTCAGGAGCGCGAAGAACTTCGCGTGGCGCCGCAGCCATCCCAGCATCGCCGCGTCTTCGGCGCGGTAGGCACGCTGTTCGGTGACGACGAGAAAGAGACCGCCGCCAACGGCGAAATGCGACACAAAGACGTGGATGATGGCCACGAGGGCGATGAGCAGACCGCCACCGAATTCGAGCTGCCAGACGGGATAGTTCATCAGCCCCTCCTTGTGCCGGCGACCGTAGGGAAGGTCGACGCCCCGGTCAAGCGTGCTCTTGCCTCGTGCGCCGCCTCCGTGGTTGCATGCACACCCAAACGAGGGACCCATGATTTCGACGAGTGATTTCAAACGCGGCCTGCGCATCGAGCTCGAAGGCGAGCCGTACGTGTTGCTCGACTACACCATGCAGGGCGCGACAGCGCGCAGCTCCAACTCGATTGTGCGCGCGAAGCTACGCAACCTGCGCACGGGGCAATTGCTCGACAAGAGCTTTCGCACCGGCGACCGCATGAAGGAGCCGGACTTCGAAATGAAGGCCGCGCAATACCTCTACGACGAGGGCGGCGAGACCTACTACTTTATGGATCAAGCGAGCTACGAGCAGTTTCCGCTGACGCACCGCGAGATCGAGGCCGAGCTCGCCTACCTGCGCCCCAACGATGAGGTGCGCGCGCTGTTTTTCAATGGTGCGTGCATCGGCATCGAGCTGGCGGCCACCGTGGTGCTCGAGGTCGCCGAGACCGAGCCAGGCGTCAAGGGCGACACGGTCAGCAATCCCACCAAAGAAGCCAAGCTCGAGACCGGCGCGAGCATCCAAGTGCCGCTCTTTGTCGAAGCGGGCACCAAAATCGTCGTCGACACGCGCGACGGCCACTACGTGCGCAGAGCGTAGCGCGCAGCGACCGTGACGACTCAGTAACGCGCAAGCTCCTCGATCGCCCGCAGCACATCGGCCGTTTGCGGCAGAATGGCGTCTTCGAGATCCGGATGATAGCCGACAAAGGTGTCAAGCGACGCCACGCGACGCACGGGCCCGTCGAGATAGTCGAAGAGCTCGTCGGCGATGCGCGCCGCGATCTCGGCGCCCGAGCCCCAACTGAGCGAGTCTTCGTAGACGACCATGGCCTTGCCGGTCTTCTTGACGCTCTGGGCGATCGCCTCCCAGTCGTAAGGGCTCACGGTGCGCAAGTCGAGCAGCTCCACCTCGATGCCTTGGCTGCTCGCCTGCGCCGCTGCATCGAGCGCCCGCTTGACGAGCGCACCGTAGGTAACGAGCGTGACGTGCGACCCGGCACGCACCGTGCGCGCCTTACCGAACGGGATAGTAAAGTCCGGGCCCGGGTATGGCGCGCGGTTGTACGTCTGGCGGTACAGATGCTTGTGCTCGAGAAAGAGCACCGGGTCGTCGCAGCGAATGGCCGTGCGCAAGAGCCCCGCGGCATCGAGGGCATTTGACGGCAAAACCACATGCAGGCCCGGCGTGTGAGCGAAAATCGATTCGCCGGTCTGCGAATGGTAGACGGCGCCGCCCTTGAGATAGCCACCGTAGGTCGAGCGCAACACCACGGGCGAGGCGAAGGCGTTGTTCGACCGCCACCGCATGGTCGCCAGCTCGTTGCGGATCTGCATCATCGCCGTCCAGATGTAGTCGAAGAACTGGATCTCGACGACCGGCTTAAAGCCACGCAAGGCCATGCCAATGGCGCGGCCCACGATGTTCGCCTCGGCAAGCGGCGAGTTGTAGACCCGCTCCGAGCCGAAGGCGCGCTGCAATCCGTGCGTGGCCTTGAAGACGCCGCCCTTGCCCTTGACCTCTTCGAGTGCCTCCTCGCGGGACACATCGGCGACGTCTTGGCCAAAGACGATGACGCGCGCGTCACGGGCCATCTCGTCGCGCAGACACGTGTTGATCGCGTCCACCATCGTCTGCTCAGGGCCATCACTGAGGGGCGTCGTCGCAAATTCCCGGTCTCGCGGATCGGTGAGCTCAGAGAACACGTAGAGGCGCACGCTCTCGGGAGACGGTGCCGTGGCCGTCAGTGCTTCGTCCTTGGCACGCCGCAGCTCCTCGTCGACCTGTGCCTCGAGCTCGCGCAGCCGCTCGTCAGTGACTCCCCAGGTGATGAGCTTCTTGCGGTAGGTCGTGATGGGATCACGCGCCGTCTGCTCTTGCAGCTCCTTCGTCGAGCGATACAGCCGCTCGTCGTCACTCATGGAATGCGAGTACGGGCGCACGACGTGGGCATGCAGCAACACCGGTCCCTTGCGCGCGCGGGCGTAGGCCACCGCCTCGTGCCAAGCCGCGTCGCTGGCATCCGGATCGCAACCGTCGACCTCCAGGCGCAACAGGCCGGGATATCCCACGAGCAAGTCGCTGATCGATCGACCGGCCGTCTGCACCTCGACAGGCACCGAGATGGCATAACCATTGTCTTCGATGTGAAAGATGACCGGCAGAGCGAGATTGCACGCGGTATTGAGGGCTTCGAAAAACTCCCCCTGGCTCGTCGTGCCGTCGCCCGCCGAAACATAGACGACCTCGTCGGCTTCGAAACGAGGCTGCTTGCGCGCAAGCGCCGGCACCTTCGTCCACTTGACCGCTGCCTCGGCGCAGCCGACGGCCTGCAAGAACTGCGTGCCCGTGGGGCTCGATTGCGAGACGATGTTGTGGTCGCGGTGTCCCCAGTGCGACGGCATTTGCCGCCCTCCGGACGCCGGATCGGTTGCCGCCCCCACGGCTTGCAGCAACATTTCGAGCGGCGTCACGCCGAGCGCGAGGCACAGTGCGCGATCGCGATAATAAGGAAAGAACCAGTCGTAGCCGGGGCGCAGGTGACGTGCGGCGGCAACGAGCGTCGCCTCGTGGCCGGCTCCCGAAATCTGGAAGTAAATGTGGTTTTGACGCTTGAGGTGCATCTCGACGTCGTCGAGCCGACGGCTCGTGACCATCGTGCGATAGAACGCGAGACGCTCTTCGATTGACGCGCCGGTCGCATGCTCGCGCTTGGACGCAGCACGTGGGGCTGGGTGCTTGGCGGTGGGTTTGCGGGCTGACATGGCGCGGACCTTAACCGCAAACATCGCGTCACGCCAAGAGGTCTGGAGCGGTTGAGCTTTGCCGAACGTGTGTGCTAGCCTTCGGGGGCTGGAACGCTGGCACCATGGGTGCTATTGGAAAGACAGCGTGTCTGAGACTCAAAACTACAAGTTGGTCATCGAAGACGACGAAGGTCGGCGAAGCGTCGTCCCCGTCGAGCTCGGCGAAGTGAGCATCGGCCGCCACGACGGCAGCACGATCCGCCTCAACGAGCGCAACATCTCGCGCCAGCACGCACGCATGCGCCGGGATGGCGATGCCGTGACGGTCGAGGACCTCGAATCGTACAACGGCGTGTGGGTTAACGGAACGCGCGTAGGCCAGAAGGCGCAGGTGCGCGAGGGTGACATCATCCGCATCGGTGACTTTCAGCTCGAGCTGCGCGGCGAGGGCTTACAGCGGCGCACGGAAGAAACCACCCAGCGCACCATGCGACCCGAAACCGAAGTGACGCAGCCCCAGTACCGTATGCAGACGTCCGAGCCGGCGAACAACGGCGCCACCCCCAACAAAGCGCCTGTCGAGGAGCCCGAAGTGCCGCGGCACGAGCCGACGGCGATCATTCGCCTCGATCACCTGGCTGACGTCGAGGCCGCACGACGCCAAGGTGCGAACATTGCTGGGCAGAAGGCCAAGATCCTGTGTGTCAGCACACAGTATGCCGGACAAGAGTTCGAGATCACGAAGACGGAAATGGTGATCGGTCGTACGGAAGACAACGACATCGCCATCGACCATCGTTCGGTCTCTCGTCACCACGCGAAGCTGCTCGCCACCGCGGGCTCTTACAAAGTCGTCGACCTCAAGAGCGCCAACGGGACGCTGGTCAACGGCGAAGAGTACGCGCAAACGGATCTCAAACCGGGCGACCTCATCGAGCTCGGCCACGTAAAGTTTCGTTTCGTACCGCCCGGCGGCACGTATGAGGCGACGGCCGAGGAACGAGCGGCCATGTCCGGCGCGAGCGCCACGGTCACGCGCGCACCCGCGGCACCGCGAGGCACCGGGGTGCAAGCTGAGGCCGCGCCTAGCACCACGGCCGAGAATGCGGGCACGGCAACGTCGCCCTTTGCGCGCATTGCCAATTCGCCGAAGGCCACCTTGTGGCTCGGCATCGGCGTCGCGGGCCTGCTCCTCCTCGTGCTGGTGGTACTCATTACCGGTCGTTCTTCGACGACCTCGACGAGTCCTGTCGCCACGCCCGCGGCGCAGCTCAATGCGCAGCAGGTGGTACCCTTGTCCGGCCAGCCGGGACAACCATCGAGCGGCAGTCCCGAGGTGGACAAGCTCGTGCACGAAGCGCAGGCGGCGATCGGCCAAAAGCGCTGGAAGCAGGCAGCCGCCCTGGCGCGCGCGGCGCAGGCTCTGGCGCCAACGAGCACCGCCGCCCCTGCACTAGCCGAGACGGCCGAGGCCGAGGCCAGCTCGCAGGCCAGCTATGAGTCGGCGGTTGGCGCTATCGGGCACGGGGACTGGTCGGCAGCATGGGACGCCTTGAGCAACATCCCC
>CAYHNK010000155.1:0-10768 GCA_964357695.1 uncultured Bdellovibrionales bacterium
GCCCAATGCCGCTCCCACTTCGCCAACGCGCACCGTGCGCCCGCGCACGTCACAGGTCGCGGGAGAATCGCGCAGGCGACAGCCCCACAGGCCGAGACCCACCGAGCCGATGGGCGCTGCGGCTGTGGTGCCGAGGCCAACGCGCAGCGTTGCGGGCGTGGGCGAAAGGCTGGGTGCAAGCACGGCACCGCCGAGTAGGCCGAGGCTCGCACCGGCGAGTGCGCCGCCGAAGTGCCGCTGGCCGGCGTGGCCGACGCGATCATAGTCTGGATCTGCGAGCGCGAAGAGGCCGCCGGCGGCGGCGCCGTACAGCGACGCGCCTGCCATGACGCCAGCGCGGTCTTTGCCGAACGCCAACGCTTGCGGCAAAGCCGCAGCGAGCGCAAAGCCCGCCAGTGTGCCGGCGTCCACCGTGAGGCCAAACCCCCCGGGGTTGGGCTCGCGCGGGGGGCGTGCGGCTAGCGCGATCCCCGAGGTGACCGCTGCACCCAACAGTCCACCCGTTGCCAAGCGGGCGGAGCGTGTCGGTGTTAGCTCGACGTTGGCGGCAGCCACGGTGCCCGCAAGGTAGCCGAGGGCCTGTCCGCCAAGAACACTAGCGGCCACGAGCTGCGAGCGTGTCCCCGTGCCGGCGGCGCCGAGGCTGGCCCACGCGCCGAGCCACGCGCCGGTACCCATGCCGAGGGCAATGACGCCCGCATCCCCCGCGCCGAGCTCAAGGCGCGAGACCGCCAGCGAGGCAGGCAGCACGCCCAAGGTGTACCCGGCGAGGGCCGCGGCACTGTTGAGACGCCGTGTCTTGTCGCTGGTCGCCGTGGCGTCGTCCTGCCACACAGGGACGAGTGAGCGCAGCGCCAGCGCCGCTTGCAGGCCGGCGGCGTTGACCAAGAAACCATCCCGCCCGCTCCAGTCGTTCGTGCGGGCGCGTGCGCCAGCGATGGCGACCCCCGCCATGCCGCCCAGAATACCGAGACCACGATTGCTGCCCGGCAGTCCGAGCTGCTCGCTAAAACGCAACAGATGTGCGCCGCGCCACGCGGCGAGGGCTGCCCAGCTCGTGTGCGTCGTGACGTAAGTGGCTTGACCGAGCGTGAGGTCGACGTTGCGGGTGAGCAAGTAGGGCGTGGCGCCACCAATGAGGCCGCCGAGAGTGAACGCGAGCGTGCGGGTGCCGTCGCTTGATTCGGCGAGCGACGCCACATTGCCAAAGGCGGTGGCACCGAGAGCGCTCATCGCAAACACCAGCGGCCATCTCCCGTCGACCGGCGTCTCCGGCAGGGCGAGCGTCACATCGCCCAGGGCCCCCGGCTCGAGCCGCGGCGATGGCAACAGCAGGGGTGCCGAGGTGGAAGCAAGCGCGGCGCCGCCACCCGTCGCCGCAAGACCACGGGCGAGGCGGCTGACCTCGCTCTGCGGATCATCGCGAAACCGAGCGAGCAACGCTGCCGTCTCCTCGGGGTGCCGCATGACGATCTGTCCGAGAGCGTGCGCGCGCACGTCTGGCGGTGTGTTGCTGTTCGCGAGCATCTGGCGTTGCAGCTCGTCGAGACCCCGAGGCTGCCAATCGACGAGGTAGCTGTAGTAGCGCTGTGCAGCGTCGGCGTTGGGTGCATCGCGCAATGCGCCACTGACGAGCGCAAACGTCTCGGCGCCCGAAGGCGCGGGTGCCGCGACGAGCAGTCGCAAGGCCTCATCGCGCACGTCGCCCTGCGGGTGACGCAAGAGCACTTCGAACACCGGAGTCCACGGCGCGTAGCCATCGCGTGCCTTGCGCGTGCGTAGCGTGGCGAGCACAGGCATTGGGCTCATGGTCGGACGGGCGCGAAGCAGCGCGGCGAGGCGAGCCGGCGGCACGTCGATGTCATATCGAAGCGCCACCTGCGCCGCAGCCGTAGCGAGGGACTCCTCGTTGCGTGTCGCGAGTGTGGCTAACGCAGCGCGCCCCGCGTCGCTGTTACGTGCGCCGAGCAGAGCGAGCGCGGCGTCACGCGTCTGCTCGGTCGAGGCGTGCTCGGCTAGCGTGGCGAGCGCGGCGGCAGCCCGGTCGTCTCGAATGCTGCCGAGTAACGCGACCAGCCGCGCTTGAGCGGCGGGCGTCTGTGCCGCGCGACGGCCTGCGGCGACGAGCGCATCAGCGCGCTTCCCGTCGGCGCTCGTCAGCAGATCACGCGCCTGTCGCTGAAGCCGGGCCTCGACGCCGTCCTCCCCGAGCGCCACTGAGACGAGCAAGTCCGCCGCCGCTTCGTGCTCGACGGCGAGCGTATCGACCTCTTGGAGCGTGCGCTCACGTACCTCGGCTGCTGGGTCGGCGACGCTTGCGCGCAGGAGTCGCACCTTGTCCGGTGTTGGTACGTCGAGCGTGGCGAGGTTGTGCACTGCCCAGAGTCGATGTTGGGCGTCGGGGTGCAACAGCTCGGTCAGGACCTTGGTGCGCTGCGGCTCGACGCACGTGGCACAAGGCATGAGAGTGGTAGCAGCGGCGGCGATGGCGGCCCAGAGGTGATCGGTGCTCGTAGTTGCGCGGGCGTCCGATATGGTCTGTAGCGCGGCCTTGGCTTCGCGGGTGCCATGCTTGGCGAGCGCGTCGAGGGCTGCGCGTCGCTCAGTGGCGTCATGGGAAGAGTCCGCAAGGACTTCGGCCAAGCGTGCCCGACTCGTTGGCAACGGCAAGCGGCCGAGCGCACCCATGGCCACAAGGCGCACGGACTGAAAGCGGTCATGCGTTGCTTCGATCAAGGCCGCGACGGTGCCGGCATCGCTGCGCCCGGTGAGCGCCAGGGCGGCGGCCCGACGCATCGCCGGCTGATCATGTTTGAGCAAGAGAACGAGCGGCTCGGTCGCAAGCGGCGAGGGATGCGCGCCGATGGCAGCGATCGCATCCAGACGTGCTGCCAAATCATCTTCGCTGAGTCGCAGCAACAGCGTGGGCAACGCCCCATCGCCACACTGCGGACAGGTCTCGCGCCAGGAGTCGGCGGCGAACGCGGAGCCGTGCGCACCGAGCAGCATCAGCAGCGCGCAGCAACGAGCTGCGTAGCGTCTCATCGTAGTAGCCTCCACTATTCGTAGTCTCCGGCTATCTAACAGAATCTGGTTGACCGGGAAGCCATTTCTTGCGCTGCTAGTGGCATGGTCATGCTACCCGCGGTGCTGGTGTGCGCGATTGTCGCTGCGAAGGTTGACGGTCCGGTCGCCATGGCGGAGCTCGTGGTCCAGGACGCCGAGCTTGCCCCGATGGCCGGCGAGGTGAGCGCGGCGCTGTTGGATGGCTACCGTCAGTTGGAGATCCATCGCGTGGCAGCGACACCGTTGCCCGCGTGCGAGGGTGCAGACTGCCTACGGGTGCAAGCGCGCAACGCGGGGGCAAAGTACCTGGTGACGGCGCGTCTCTCGGCTCACGGCGCCGACATGGTGCTCGAGCTCGATCTCCTACCCGTCGAAGACGGGGCGCCGCGCACGGCGACGAGCAACAGTGCGCCGCGCGAGCTGGGTGCTACGGCGCTCGAGTCTGTGGCGCTGCTCGAGCAGCTCCTGTTGCCACGCGAAACGAACGAGTCGTTGGCGGTGCCGATGCGCGAGTCGACAGACGGTCGCCCCACGCTGCCGGCGCGACCTGCGGATGCCCCGTGCATGTCGCCGAGCGACTGGCGTCGGTACAGCATTTATCGTCAGAGAACGAGGGATCCGTTGTCGCCGAGTGCATGGGTCGAGCACCAGAATCGGGACTCGGGCTTCGTCAACGCTCTGTGGATCACGCCGCCGGCGTTGCTGCTCGGGGGAGCGGTGACGGGTGCCGCGGGCCTCGCTGTCGTTGGTGCGGTGCTACTGCCGGTGGCTGTTGTTGCTGCGATCCTTGATGCTGCGGACGTTGGCGAGGTCAGACCCTGCGAAGACGCGAGCCGGTGAAACTGTGATTACTCGCCCTTGATCTCGTACAGCGGAAACTCGATGGCGTCGCCGCACATCGTGCCGCTGATGCTCGGCGTACCGAAGAGCGTGTCGTCGTGGACGAAGTCCATGACGCACTGAGCCGATGGAAACTCTCGCGGCGTCTCTTTGACGAGCACCTGTCCGCCAAAGAGCACGTCAGCGGAGATGTCGTGGTTAAAGCGCATCGAGCCATCGACGACGCCGGTCATCTCGGTGTCGGTCAAGGTGCCCGACTCGAAGCGCACCGTCGTCTCGCGGAAATCGTTGTACTCGACGACGCAGCGGTCGAACACGTAGCTGTAGGTGCCGATACAGACGGGGTAGCAGGCGCTCGTGCCCGAAATCGTCACCGTGCCGCCGTTTGGACAATTGCCGGTGGAGTTCGCCGGTATGTCCACCGAGAGCGACACGAGCGCCGAGACGACGGCGTCGGCGCGCTGCCAGGCGTAGCCGTCCGCGACGCACATCCCGAACGTGTCGACGTAGCCCGACTCGCAGTCGTCGCCACAGGCGGGCACGACGAGGCTGGAGGCGAGCAGAATGATGACCGTTGCGAGGCGCTTGTTCATGACGTTGGCCCCTCCACGATAGGTGCGAAGCCCGCGTCCGAGCGCCACGTGAGGCCAAGATAGAAGACCTTCGCCGATTGCTTCCCGTCGTCTTCACCCTTCATGAAATTCAGCATCGAGCCAAGGTTGACATCGAGGTCGTGCGGCAGGTGCACGGTGATGTTGCCGCCGAATTCGGGGGTGGCGAGAAACGCACCTGCCGGTTGTGCATCGGGGTCGCCTTGCTCCGGTATGCCGGCCATGGCCATACTGCGGCCGCCGACAAACGCCATGAGCTCGACCCGACGGTCGGGGATGAGCTGCACCAGCGCTCCGAGGCTGGCGCCAACCGTGAGATAGTGGCGATAGGCGGTGCCGAAATCATTCTCGATACCGAGCTGAAAAAAGCCAAGCGTTGGGCCGCCGTAAAGCGTTAGGCCCAGCATGCGGTCCTCGCCGGGCGACATCATCCGCCGCTTGACGATGAACGAGCCGGCGCTGGTCACGAGGGTCATGCTGGTGGCGCCCACCGCGCTGAAATCACCACCCCCCCGTAGCAACGCCAGTTGCGCTTCGAAACCCCAGGGTGGATGCTCGGCGTGGCCGAACGGCCGGCCTGCACCGGCGACGACGCCTAACACCTGTAAGGGCCCGGCAAAGACCGCGACTCCGGCGCCCGATGCGTAGCGCACGTCATTGTCGACGAGATTGATGGGTGGCTGAAAGCTGCCACTGCTCGGCTTGCCGGACGGCTCGTCCGACTGCGCCGCCGCCGTGGTCGCGTATGAGCACATGACGAGGAGACCCAACCCAAACCGCCATCTACGCCTGTCCACCATGATTGCTCCCGAGGCTCGCCGACTACACGATCGTCGCGGCGGTCTTCGACTTGCGCTCCAGCTCGCCCCGCAGCTCGGCGAAGACCTCGCAAAACAGCGGATACGCACGCTGCTCGAAATAGTCGCCGAGCTCGCGTGTGCTCTCACTCACGAAATCCTCGAGACGGCCGCCGAGGTCCTCACGCTCGATGCTGTCGAGCAGGCGCCGCGCGGTGGGCCCCGGGTGTTGCGCCGCGTGTTGGAGCGCAAGACTTGTACCACAGACTTGCGCGTAGTCGCGAAAGCGCGAGCGTTTGTCGAGGTCGTCTCGATCGATGTCCACCTCGTACGCGTTGCGCTCGCGGACCAACGTCGGCACGCGCCCAAGGAGGGTGTCGCCAAGGAGTGGGTCGCCGCCGGGTTGCAGCAGTCGTGCGTTGACTGCGGCGCGCCGGGCGCATTCCTGCAACGTCTCCGTCGGACGATAGGTCGCTGGCCGTTCTTCCTTGATTTCGAGGATGTGGCGGCTCTGTATCCCATCGGCCAAGGTGAGCCGCACCGAGGCCTGTAGCCGCAGCCGGTCCACCGACGCGGTGCCGGCGAAGCGACGATAGATCGTGTCCGCGACCTCGACGGCGAGCGGTCGCGCCGCGCCTTGCGGTAGGCCCTGTAGCCAAAGCTCCAGGCTCTGCTGCACGGCCTTTCGTTGTTCAGGACAGTGCACGTGCGCGTCGTCAAACAGGCTCGTGCGAAACAGTCCCGTGTCGGCGTGGATTTGTCGCGCGAGCCACCGCGGTTGGTCTGCCTTCTCGGCCTTCGCGAGCAGCTCGCGTACGGGACCCTCGGGCGCGTTGTTCTTCGTCAGTGGCACGGCTGCGCGTGCGGGGTCTTTGGCGATGCGCACGAGCGTGTGCTCGTAGCCCTCGACGAGCGCCTCGACCGCTTTCTTCTCGTTGAGGCCCAACACACGCGCTTCGAGGACGCGACTGACGCCATCGTGCACGAGATCGCAGGCGAAGGGTACGGGTGCCGTCTCGTCAACGTCCGTGGCACCAAAGACCGGGCGGCGCTTGCCGTCGACGAGACCCAACGTGACGCCGTAGTTGTAGACGTGCAGGTCGTTGTTGCCGAGCACCGTCATGCGCTGCGAGCGCTCGATGTCCCGTGCGGCGAGCGCTGCGTTCTTGGCGACGGGCGGCGCGATGCGCGGGTAGCGATCGAGAATGAGCTCCCGCAAGACACCGAGACTGCCACGAAAGCAGGCATGCGCATCCGCGCTCATTTTCTCGCCCTTGCACAACGCGACCGCGGGGTCCGCCTTCGCCGCCTCCAAGAGCAGCTCGCGATAGTAGCGGCGCGTATACACATCGAGCGATTCGCCCGCACGACGCGCCGGGAGATGCCGCACCGTGCGGTGCCCGGCAGGAACGTCGCTACTCGGGAGTGCGCGGGAGCGCTCGGCGTTGTTCGCATCGACCACCGCGTGGGTCGCACCACGTTCGGTGATGTGCCCGGGGTGTCGTTGCTTTGAAATCTCGATGGCCATGACGTGCTCGCATCATCATCGCAGGCGCCGTGTCTGCAACAACGAGTATCGGCAAGCGGCGGTCGAATGTCTAGTGGCCGCCGTACACGTTGGTGCCGTTGTGTGGTGGCCGCTCGCCGGCGAGCTGCCCGCACGCCGCGCCGATGTCGCTGCCGCCGCTATAGCGTCGGCGGGCGGCGATCCCCGAGCCCTTGAGCACTTCCCGAAACGACGCTGTGCGGGCGGCGGAGCTGGGAGCGAAAGGGTCAGCGGTCGGTTGCGACGGATTGTAAGCGACGATGCTCAGCTGCGGTGCGACCCCAGCGGCCTCGGTGAAGGCGTGCGCCAACGAGGCGACTGCGCGTGCGTCCTCGTCACTGTCATTGACGCCATCGAGGAGGGTGATGGCCCACAGCGGTGCGCGTCGCGTCGTACGTGCGTGCTCGACGGTGGCCAGGAGCACCTCGTCGAGGGGATGATGGCGATCGATGGGCATGAGTCGGCGACGCACCTCGGGGCGGGCGCTGTGCACCGACAGAGCGAGGCGTGCCTTGGGGGCGTGGGCAGCAAGAGCGAGGATGCCTTTGGGGAGCCCTGCGGTGCACACGGTGATGTTGCGCCGATCGATGGCGAGGGCGCTCGGCTCGCTGATGACCTCGATAGCGGTCAGCACGGCGTCGATGTTCGCGAGCGGCTCCCCCATGCCCTGAAAGAGCACGCCGTGGATGCGCGCTGTGACCGGCCCGTGCTGCGGCAACCCCCGGCGCACGTGGCGCACCTGCTCGACTATTTCCCAGGCTTCGAGATTGCGTCCGAGCCCCAAACGACCCGTGGCGCAGAAGGCGCAGCCCAGAGCGCAGCCCACCTGGGAGCTCAGGCACACGGCGTAGCGGCCGGGTCGCTCGAGCGAGATGCGTACCGTCTCGATGACGCGCGCATCGAGCGTCGTGAGCGCCAGCTTGACGAAAGGATCGAGTGCGCTCGTCTCTTCGCGCAGCAGCGCCAGCTCGGGCGTCGTCACCGCAGCACGCAAAGCGACGAGCGACTCGCGGCGCACTTGGGCCACCGGCCGGTCGAGCGGCAGGCCGCGATAGAACGCCCCCAGCACCTTGCGCGCTTCGGCGAGGGTCAGCTCGGGCACCGCGTTGGCCAGCGTGGCGGGCGTATGACTCTGTAGGGCGAGCACCGCGCCTCTCTATCCCATCGGCGTTCGCCTGACCAGAGATCGTAGAAATGTCGTAGGTATTTCAATGCGTTACAGATGCACGAAAAAAAAGAAGCAACCTCTGCCGAGAACGCGCGATAATGTCGATAACAGGGCGAATTATGGCATACGACGTCACCACCAAGCAGCCGATTCAGGGGAGCACCGAGGCTGTCGTTGCCACGCCAGCATCCAAGCCCACGTCGAAGAAGCAGGTCGCGCACAAGCAGCAGGACCCGCTCGCCAGCGTGCCGACGAATCTGACGCCGGCGCCGGACAATACGAAGAAGGTCGCAGGGAACCAGTTCGCCGCTGCGCACGGTGCGAACGTCCCTAGCGGCAAGACAGGCGTTGTCGTGGGTGGCGCGCCGGTTGCTGCTGCATCGTCGCGCAATGTCATGACGTTGGCACCCGGTACTTTGGTGCATACGGTGGAAGCGGATTTGGGCACCGGCAAGCGCCTGGCCGCGGCCACACTCGATCGCGGCGCCGCGGTGTGGAATTGGGGCAAGTCGGCCGTCAGCAGCTACATCGGCACCCCCGCGCCCGAGGGTGCGGCGGCGCCGTCGGATGGTAGCAGCGTGCGTGCTGGCATTCGCGCGCTGACCGGTATCGGCAACATGGACCGGGCCGTCGGCTTTGCCTCCGCGAAGTCTGAAGTGGAAGCGCTGCGCCGGACGAACGCCGCGGAGGCCGCACGCTACGGTGCTTGGATCAAGCTGGACGGGCACAAGCCGGCCGAAATCGTCGACACCTTCTACTCGGGGGCGGTTGCTCGCTACGAAGAGCGCATGCTGCGCGAGGATCCCTATTTCGCCGCCAAGGCGGCGAAGGATCCCGCCGGCGCGCGCGAGCTGGCGCACAACACGGCGCGTGCGCTCGTTTGGGAAACCCTGGTCCTCAAGCGCATTCGCATGCAGGCGCGCGGCGAAGCAGTCGAGCTCGGCGGCAGCGCCGAGCAGGTCAAAGCCAAAGAGGCAGAGCTGACGCGCAAGTACCTGGACCAGTGGCGTCGCGATCCGTTGAGCATTCAAGACGTCTTCGTGGTCAACGAAGTGATGATGGAGGAAATCTCCAAGAGCTTCTGGGAAGATGACTCGGCGCGCGTTGAGCAGCGACTCAAGAACGGCGAGCTCCCGCAGTTGGTCAAGCTCTTTGGCGGTGTGGATTCCTTCCGTGAATTTCGCAACCACGCTGCCAGACGATGGGACGAGGCCAAGCGACACAATCCTGACTTTGCCAGATCGGTGCTCGGCATCGCGGCGATACAGGCCACAGAGCGCTCGCCAGCGACGCCGCAGCCCCAGGCCGCCGCCGTGGCGGTCAAGGCGGCGCGCGTCCAGTCGAGCCCGAAGACCGTTCAGTCAACCAGTCCGGCGTCGGTCAAGTCGGCGCCGGTTGCGCCCGCACAGAAGGCTCCGATAGCGCCGCAGCTCAAGATCGCGGTCGTCGATACGGATCTCCAGGGTGCGTCAGGCGGCATGGAGTTCCTCGCCAACAAGCGCACCGACGGCCAGCTGCGTATCAGCTTTTTGCCGGTGCTCGGCGAGCCGCAGCGGCCGGCTTTCGATCCCAGTAGCATCGTCCTGTCGCAGCACATCAAGGGCCTCGCCGATGCACTGGCTGCCGGTTCACAAATGGGGGCCACGGCAGCCGAGAGTGGTTTCTCTGCCTGGCTGGCGTCGTTCTTGAGCTCGAGCTCCAACGACAGCGCTTCGAGCGCGCAGAGCGACACGACGCTTGCTGATGAGCAGCGTGCCAGCGTCGCGCAAGCGCGCGAGCATGCGGCGCAGGGACAAAAAGAGGCGCGTACGGCCGATGCACGCGGGATCAAGGACGCGAACGATCGCAAACAGGAGCAGGTCAAGGTGCACGCGAGCTTGCGTCGTACCGAAGAAGTCGTCCGGGAGACGACACGTGAGTCTTCGGTCGAGCAACGTGTCGCTGACGCCAATGACCTCGCGCTGGGGGACAAGGACCTCATCGCCGATCGTGGTGGCGTCAAGCTCCAGTCGACGCCTTCACGTCGCCGCGCCTAACGCACAAACGCGTAGCTGAAGTCGATTTGCTCGGTCGAGGGTAGATGCTCGAGGTCGACTGCGGGGATGGCGTAGCGGTGCCTGAGTGTCGCGAACATCTCGAGCGCGCGCGTGAGCTGCTCGCGCGTGTGTGTCGGCATGGTGCTCGTGCGAATCAAAGCCTGACCGTACGGCATCGCCGGGTGCACGACGGGCGTGGCGAAGGCGCCGAGCTCGAGCAAGTCGTGACACATGCGAAAAGCCAACGACTCTGAGCCGACAAACACCGGCACAATGGGGGTGCGGCTGCCCATCGTGCAGTAGCCGGCCGCTTCGAGACCATCGCGCCAGAATCGCGCGTTGTCCCAGAGGCGATCAAGGAGCGTCGTGTCGGTTTGCATCACACGCAGCGCGGCGCGCACGGCGGCCACCGACGCGGGGGGCAGTGCTGCCGAGAAAATGTGGGTGCGCGTCTTGTGACGCAAGAAATCGATCACCTTGGCATCGCTGGCCACAAAGCCGCCGAGGCTCGCGAGCGACTTGCTGAAGGTGGCAAAGCTGATGTCGACGGAGTCCTCGACTCCCTGCTCGTACGCGGTCCCTCGTCCTTGCGGTCCCAGCACGCCGAGACCGTGGGCGTCGTCGACGTAGAGGCGAAAGTGGTAGCGGCGACGCAGCTCGGCGAGGCGGCGCAAGTCGGCGCTGCGGCCCGTCATCGAGACGAC
>CAYHNK010000156.1:0-6029 GCA_964357695.1 uncultured Bdellovibrionales bacterium
ACAGCGTTCGCGCCCGCGCCGATCACTCGACCACGCGCATCGTCGAAAGTCGCGTGGGCCTGCTTGCGCCCGAGGGTAGCGAGATCGTAGCGCTTGCCCCCCGCCACTTGTGACGCGTGCAGCGCCACGAGCTCAGTGTTCAGCGCGGCACGCGCACTGACGTCAAAGCGCATCTTGTAGCGCTCAGGCAGCCAATCGAGGCCGCCCCACACTTCGCAGCCGTAGAGCGCCTGTGGCTGGTCGGGAGCCGGCAGACGCCGCACGGCCTCGACCACGTGCGCAAGTACCGCGACGTGCGACGCGTGGGTATCGAACGGACTGTGGGTGTAGACGACGTCCGGTCGCATCGCGGCAAGCAGCGTGTCCAAGTCCTCGCCGACACTCGCCACGCCTGGCTGCTTGATGTCGTCACTTTCGTAGCCGAGGTAGGCAAGGGCCGCGTAGTCGCCAAGCTCGGCGGCGCGGGTCTGCTCTGCGAGACGCTGCGCGACGAGGGCGCGATCATCAGTCGTAGCGGTCTCTTCATCGCGGCGGGGGCCCGCGGCGCCGGTGGTCACCACCACGCCAGAAAACCAATTCGCCTCATTGGCGTAGCAGTGCGCGATGCCGTGCCACGTCATGATTTCGAGATCGTCCGGATGAGCGCCGATGCCCAAGTGCGTCGTGCGCGCGAGCGCTTCGTTGATTGGACCCCCGCGGGGCACGATGAGGCGTGCGGCGTCGCGGTTGAGTTTCGGGGCGCGGTTCATCACACGCCCGACTCTAGCGCAGCTGCTCCGGGCAATCGAGCGGCAACGTCAGTGGGTGGCCTTCTCGGTGCGCTGTTCTCCTGAACGCTGTCGAGCGTCGTGTCGCTCTTCTGTATGCAGCTGAAAGGGGCGGCAAGATGGCAGCCGAAGCGATGGTGAGGGTTGCCCGGGTGTGGTTGGGAGAGGATGGCATCGCTCGTGTCATCCATGTCCCGCACGCGGAGGTGACACTCGAGGATGCCAAGGAGACGATGGCGGCGTACATCGGACTCTGTGAGGGGAAGCGCCGCCCTCTTCTCGTCGATACGAAGACCATGAAGGCGCTCGCCCGGGAAGCCCGCCTGTACTACGCGGGTGACGAGGCTGCCCGCGTCGCCACCGCGGTCGCCATCATCGTCGGCACGCCTGTCAGTCGGGTGTTGGGCAATTTCTACCTTGGCCTGAGCAACCCGCGACTCCCGAGTCGTCTATTCTCCTCTGACGAGGAAGCGCTGAACTGGCTAAAGGGGTATCTCGCATGAGCCAGAGCCCCAACGGTCGGCAGGATCCGAAGCTCGCGGAAATGCTCGACGTGATCTTCAAGCTCGCTGCGGGCGACTTGAAAGCGCGAGGAACCCTCTCGGATGACGACAGTGCCGTCGATGGCGTCATGGCCGGCATCAACATGCTCGCCGAAGAGCTGGAAGCCTTTGTCGTCGAGCGCACGCGCGCGGAAGAGGCCTTGCGCTCGGCCTCGCTGTACGCGCGCAGCCTCATCGAGGTCAGCTTGGACGCGCTCGTCACGATCGACGCTGAAGGCACGATCATGGACGTCAACGAGGCCGCCGCACGTCTCTCCGGCGTGCCGCGCGCAGCGCTCGTCGGCAGTGATTTCTCCGCGCATTTTACCGAGCCGGAGAAGGCGCAGGCGGCCTATCGACAGGCGTTCGCGCGGGGCTATGTCAAGGACTACCCGCTGACCGTACGACACGTCTCCGGGACGCTGACACAGGTGCTCTACAACGCCAGTGTTTACCACAACGAGAAAGGGGAGGTGGCGGGTGTCTGTGCCGAGGCGCGCGACATGACGGACCGCACGCGAGCGGAGCGAGCAGAGGAGCTAGCGAGCCGCGACGGCCTGACCGGGCTGTACAACCACCGCATGTTCTACACGCTGCTGCACGAGGAAATGGTGCGTGCACAGCGTTTTGTCCACCCGGTGTCGTTGCTCATGATCGATATCGACTACTTCAAGCAAGTCAACGACGCCTATGGGCACCAGGCGGGCGACGCGATTCTGAAGAGCTTGAGCGCTTTGATGGTCAAGCAGTCGCGCGCCGTCGATCGCGTCTGCCGCTACGGTGGCGAGGAATTTGTGGTGATCTTGGCGGAGACAGGTGCGGTCGCGGCCACCAAGATCGCTGAGCGCCTGCGTGCGGCCGTGGAGCGTACGCCCTTTGACCGTGGCGGCGGCGAGACGTCCAGCATCACCGTGAGTATCGGGGTGGCGACGTTCCCGCAGGACGTCGACTCGCCGGACGGGCTCGTCGAAGCGGCGGACGTGGCGCTGTACGCCGCCAAGCAAAGCGGGCGCAACCGCACGTGCCAGTACGAGCCGGAGATGACGAGGAAGACGTCAACTGCGTGACGGTGCGCGCCGCGACCCACTCTCAGCGCGTCAGATACATGGCGCGCGTCGTGCCGAAGACCAGCTCGAGCGCCGCATCTCCGTGTGTGTCGGCGGCGTGCAGACTATTTTGCTGTACGGCACCGACCAGCGGCGGCGAGCGCCAGATCTCGCCGCCACTGACAGCATCGACAGCGACGAGGTAGTCGAAGCCGTCGTCGGGGTCGTGTGCGGCAAGCAGGAGGTTGCGCGGTGCGGCGCTGGCCGCGTCGACGAACACGGCGCTGGCGTCGAGCCCGGTCGATACGGTTCGTATGAGACTGAGCCCGGCATCGTAGATCGTGATGGAGTCGTCGGACGCCAGCACGACGAGCTCGGGACTGCCATCGTCATCGAGATTGCCGATCGCGAGATCCGCGGCGCTCGCCCATGCCAGATCGAGCGCCACGGTGGCGGGCGTGAGATAGCTGACGAGGGCAGGCTGCCCGAGGTCGCGGTGAAAGACGGCGAGGGTCGTGGTGGTCAGGACCACGAGCTCGGGCTCGGCATCCGTACCGAGGTCGGCGACCTCGAGGTCGACACCCGTGCCTGCGACGGGTGCTGGACTGGACCACAGCAGCGTCGAGTCCGATGGGCTGTCGATGCGCACCGATCCGGTCGCAGCGAGGCTGACGAGATCGTCGGCGCCGTCACTGTTGAGGTCGACGGCTGCCACTGCGCGCACGTCGACGTTGAAATCGAACGTACCGCCGTAGCTCCACAGCGGTGTGTCCGCGACGACGTCGTAGACCTCGAGCAGGCCGTCGTAGGTAGCGAACGTGCCGAGGTAGGCCTCAGCGTAGCCGTCCGCGTCCATGTCGCCGCCGGCAAGGCAGACGCGATTCTCCCAGTTGCTCGACACCTCGCCGCCGACCCTGACGGTGCCCGTCGCGTCGACGCTGGCGAGTCGCGTGCCGGCGTAGCCACTGTCGGTGCTCGTCGTCGCAAAGAGAGCACGGGTGTCGCTCGCGCCCAAGGCAACCCACAGGCCGCCGACGAACGGTCCGTCGAGCTGGCTGGGGGCGACGTTGTGCCACGAGAGGCCGCGCGGCACGATGATGTTCGCCACCGCGAGCGAGTCTTCACCCGAGGAGTCGATGCCGAGGCTCCAAACCGCCTCGAGGTCGCCATCGTCGTCGACATCGGCGAGCTCGAGCAAGCCCGGGCCGCTGTCGGGGCTGGCGATACTCCAGTCTTCCACCAGCGTCGCCGCGCTGTAAGAGTAGCTGCGTAGCGAGCCCGTGTAGCTGTCGACGACGAGCACCTCGGCGCCGAGCGTGCCGTCGATCTCTCCGACACGCAGGGCGCCGACGCTCGACGGGGTGAACGACCAGTCAACGACTTTGGTGATGGCGTCAAAGCCGCGTAGGGGACCGCTCGCCGTGCTGCCGACGACCTCCGCAATGCCGTCGCCGTCGACATCGCCAACGTCGAGGTGCTCGCCGAAGCCACTGCCATAGAGCCACTCGTTGACGTGACTGGCGCCGTCGTACACGTAGCCCGCACTCGTCACGATCTCGGGCGCGGCGTCGGCGTCCACATTGCCGACGACGAGCGTCGAGCCGTGATTGATGACGCCCGAGCGCCAGCGCTCGGCGAGCGTGGCAGCGTTGCGCACGACGATGGTGGTGTCGCCGTAGGTCGACGCGGCGGCGAGGTAGACGATGTCGGGAGTGGCGTTGCCAGCGAATTCGACGACGCGCAGCGAGCTGAGATAGGCGGGCGTTTCGTCGACCTCGGCATCGACGCGCCGGCTCGCCCCGTCGATGCGGACGATCTTCCCGGCGACCCCGTAGCTGTCACCACTCGTTGCCACGAAGATCTCCGGCCGATTGTCACCGCTCGTCTCGCCGACCGCCACGCCGGTGAGCGTGCCGCTGCCAAGCCGAAACGGGTAGACCCAGTCCTGGACGTAGTCGGCGCCGTCGTATTCGAGGCTCATCAGCAGGTGCTCACGGCCGAGGATGAGCATCTCAGTCTTGCCGTCGGCATCCAGGTCAGCGACGGCGAGGGTCGCCGCGGCGGGCGGCGCCTCGATGCCAGAGCGCACGAGCGGTCGCTCCCGTGCTGCGTCGGTGACGAGGATGGTGCCGCGAAGCTCGCCCGCACCACCGGAGCCATTCGCTTCGATCATCCAACGGACGTCGAGTGTGGTGTCGAGCATCGGTCCGGCCGGCGTCCAGGTGACGAGGCCGCCTGCGTTCATGCTCATGCCGCTCGGTGCGGCGCCGAGGGCGTAACTGAAGGCGTCGCCGTCGGGGTCTGAGGCGCTCACCTGAAAGCTCATCGGCACACCATACGTGGTGCTCGATGGTGCGGTACTGGTCACGATCGGCGGCGCGTCGGCGATGGTCAGGCTCGTCGCGAGCGACGCCTGGTCATAGCCGTCGCTCAACGTTGCCGTGACGCCAATGACGTCGGCCTTGACGAAGTGCGAGCCCGGGAGCGTGCTGCCGGTGACACTGCCGATGGCAACGCCGTTCTTGGTCCACTGATAGGTCGCGGTGAGCGCGTCGCCATCCGGGTCGGTGCCGGTCGGCGCGGCGGTGAGCGTGTCGGTCGTGATTGCGGGATCGGGCGTGACGACGACACCCGTGATGCTCGGGGCGCGGTTGTAGATCTCGACCTCGACGTAGGCGGTCGCGGTGCTCTGTCCGTCGGCGACCTCGAAGGCGAGTCGGACGATACCGGGCACGTCGGGGGAGATGAAGGTCGTCGTCGTCGCACGCGGCGCAGCAAGCGTCACCGCGGGACCGCTCACCTGGCGCCAACGGTAGGTCAGGGGCCGGCCTTCCGGGTCGAGACCCATGCCGCTCACCTCGACGAGAGTGTTACGCGCAGAGCTCGCATCCCAGCCGGCGTCGGCGATGGGTGGCTCGTTGGCGTCGAGGGCGACGCCGTAGGGGCTCGTGCCGCAACTGACGAGGCCGAAAATGATCGCGGCGGCTGCCACCGCGAGAGAACCGGTCGCTGTGTCGGCGCTAGAGTGCATATTGGGCTCCTACGAGCAGGGTGTAGAGCGAGCCGGTGCCGCTCGCGCCGACGAGGAGGTCGAGACCGACCAGCTCGACGGCGAGGCGCATGTTGTCGCTGACTTTGAACAAGCCGCCGCCGCCTACGCGCACGACGGCCGCGGCGCGATTGGCCTCGACGCGCGAGTCGACGCGATAGTCGGTCGTTACCGTGGCGCTGTGCAGTGTGTAGTGGCCCCACTGTAGGCCCAAGCCGCCTTGAGCCCAGAGGTCGATGCGCTCGGTGGCAGCCAGCACGAGGCGTCCGGTCGGCACGACGTCGACGGTGAGAGCGCTTTGCGACACGGTCGTGCCGGTGTCGGTGAACACGCCAAAAAAGCTCGCCGGGTGGTCCTCGCGGCTGCCGTAAGAACCGCCCACCGCGGCGCCGATCGCCAGGGTCACACGCGAGCGCACACGCCACCATGGACGCAGGACGTCGGCGCGCAGCTTGAGCGCGGTGACCGATCGGCTCCCCTGCATTGGCTTGAGCGCGCCGAAAAGTGCGCTGCCAAGCCACAGACGCTCGCTCTCGGGAAGCGGAGTAAGTGACGTCGACGGTTTGGCAGGGGACGCGCTCGCAGTGGCCGCAGGTGCGTTGTCACGCGTGCGGCTTCGGGCGCT
>CAYHNK010000156.1:6039-10741 GCA_964357695.1 uncultured Bdellovibrionales bacterium
GCTGGGGTGGGCCACCACCCAACACGCCCCGCCCGCGGAGGGCGCGGCGCGCGCGGAGGCCCGCGTGCGGCTCCGGGCGCTCTTGATGCCCTTGCTCGTGCGCTCGGTGGCAGCCTGGGCGCGCGGTGCGAGCGTCGCGAGCAGCAGCAGCAGAGCGACCGATCGCCAAGGAGAGTCACGTGTGGCAGCAGGTCGAGCGGTCATAGAGCCTCCGACATCGGTAGGAACGAGCCGCTAGGTATTCGGCTCGAGCACGTTGACAATGACGAGCACGCGCGACTGCGCGTCGCTCAACACCTCGACGAGATGCTCGCCATCTTCGAGGACCTGGCGGTCGCGAAAGACGCTGCCCGTGTCTTTGGCCTCATCGAGCAGCACCGAGCCCTCGACGCGCTCGGTGTAGACCTCAGAGCAGCCCGGCTCATACCAGTAGAACGTCGTCTCCAGGCCGCTGTCGCGCACGTCGGCAAAATAGAGACCGATTTCGATGCGATCGAGCGGCTCGGCGCGCACCAGAAAGCGCACGGCGCCGGGAAAGTGTGACTCGGTGTAGCGGCTGTCGTCGAGCTCGCAGCTCGCGAACAGGCCGCCTTCGCAGGCAGGAATGGTCTGCTCACACGGGTCGCGGGCGCGCCCGTGGACGAAGGCCTCTTCGGAGGAGGGATCACAGGCGCCTTGCGACGCGACGAGCGCGACCCCGAGTACAACGGCGGCGGCGTGACCGTGGGCGCTATTGCGACGCACGTACAAACTCCTCGTCGCGAAGGGGCAGGGTGATGTCGCGCGGCGCGCGCTCGCAGGTGCTCGCCCTTTCGGGGTTCGCGCAAAGATACTGCACCCGTAGCTCGGCGACGCGCGTGATACCCGGCGAGCCAAGTCGCGTGCTCGGTGCCTGAGTGAAAAACACCAGCACCGAGTTGATGCCGTCACGCGTCTCGCCGTTTGACGGCTGTGTCTGCATGACTTTGATATTGCTCACGCGTACGTCGTAGCAGTTGCGCTGTGCCACCGAGATGAGCGGGTAGGTGACGACCTCGTCGGGCGGCAACAGGTCGCCCGTGACGTCGACCTCGATGGAAATGCGATCGACCAGCTCGCCCTCGACGCGCGCTTCGGCGGCAAGCTCGTACGTGCCACTGCCGTTCTCGATAGGCGTTGGCACGGGGGCGTAGATGAGCGGCCCATAGATGCGTGTGTCGCTCCAGGCGAGCGTATGGTCGGTGGGGTCCCAACGCAGATAGGCCTGGCCACCGAGCACGCCGGGAGAAGCGGAGACAAAGCTCACCGCCGGCAGCTCCACCGGGTCTTCCATGGTCGCGACCGTGCGCAGGCCGAGGGGTAAGATGCTCGAGCGATAGGCCTCGGCGTCGCGCAAGAGCACATCGTTGTTACGTGGATTGCTGTGGCCGGAGACTTCGTCGGCGTTGCTTACGCCATCCGCGTCGAAATCGAGCAGGCGATCGTCAGCGGAGCTCGGCACGGTGCCGCTCATCGCCTCGACGTAGTCGGTAAAGCCGTCGCCGTCGGTGTCGGCGAGCGTGCGACTCGTCTGCAAGATCCCTTCCTCGCAGTCGTTGAGAAAATCAAGATCGCGGTCGATGGGGACGCCAGCGATGACCAGATCGACACACGACGCCGGTTGATCGCTCGCGTCGCGGGGGTCAAATCGCGGCGACAGCATGAGCTCGAGCCGGTCGCCGATGCCGTCGCCATCCGTGTCGCGCGACGTCGGATCGCTGACGATCGGCCCGGCAATTTCCTCTTCATCGGTCAGCCCATCGCCGTCCGAATCGACCGCGGGCCCACCCGTCGTCAGGCGCACGTTGCGATTGAAGGCGACGATCTCCTTTTTGACCAGCTGGACTTCACTGTTGGCAATTTCGAGCGTCAAATTGATGTCGCGCGCGCAGGGGAACTCACGCAGCGTGCCGTTGCCGACAAACGCCATGCCACTGTAGGTCTCGCGCGCCGAGGCCGCCTGCGCGTCGTAGTAGGTGAGGTAGTCAGCGCGCGCCGAAAGGTCACACAGGACGACACAATACGGGTCGGTGACCGCGGCACCGCAGCTGCACGCGGCCGCGGGGGGCGCGTAACAGCCGAACGGATCGGTGCCCAGATCGAGCGAGCGTGGGCCGTAGTAGAGGTAACCCACGTGCAGACGAAACTCGAGCGCGCCGGCCTCGTAGGCGAGGGACTTCAGGCGCTCGACGCGGGTCGCCAGGTCGGTGGCTGTCTGGGCGGGCGAGGGCGGGCCACCGAGGAGCATGAAGACGATGTAGCGACTGCGGACCACCTCGCCAGCGCCCACCTTGGCGATGTCGGCGGTGACAAAGCTCTCAGCCAGGCCAATGGCGGCGGCGACGTCGCGCCCCTCGCCGGCCACTTGCGGCAACTGTGCCAGGGCCATGCTCACTTCGGGCGCGCTCGGGGGAAAGTACTCGGCGCGCGGTAGAGCGGCGGCGACGTCGCCGATGCGCCCGAGCCCGATACGCACGTGGGAAAGCTCCATGTTCGGCGCGAGCAGGCCGTCGACGAGCCCCGCGTTGCCGTTGATGCGCGCGACGTCCGGATCGGCGAGCGCCATGCGCACCGAGCTGTCCATGAGCACGAGGACCTTGATGGGGAAGGCCGCGCTACTCGTGTCTTCGGTGCACAGCATGCCGCCGACGGCGACGCGGTCGGGCCGATAGGGCTCGAGTCCCTCGACACCGTAGAGGTCGGCCTGGGTGCACGAGGCCGTCACGAGAATCGTACAGATGAGAGCTCGTCGATGCATGCTCGACAGAGGATGGCCGATCGTAGGCCGGCTGGCAACTCCCTGCACAGTTGGCTATCATGCGCCCCGATGGCATTTCGCCGCGCGCTGCTCGTTCTTGTACTGCTGCTGGGGCCGCTCGCTTGCCGCAAGCGGTCCCCGACGACCAACGAGCCACCGCCCGAGCCGCCGCCGCCGACGTGGCATTTCTCCCGCGTCGGTATGGGGCTCACCGATGCGACGCTGACCGGCGCCTGGGGCCGCAGCGACGGGGCGGTGTTCGTTGTCGGCTGGGACGGGACGATTCTCCACTACGATCCGACGCGCGAGCCTGCTGTCGCGTGGCGTCGCATGCCCTCGGGTACGACGGCGCACCTGACCGCCATCGCCGGCGTCGAAAACGGCGACCAGCTTGGCTTGCCACAGGCTCAGGGGGAGATGTTCGCCGTCGGCTGGCACGGCACGCTGCTACATTTTCATCCCAACCCAGACAATGATCCGGAGACCGACGATGGCGCGTGGTCGATCGTCGCCGCTCCTGAGGGAGCCGGCCTGGCGCCGCTGGTGCGTCCCGATCCGGCCTGCCCCGACTACGATGGCGACGAGCTCGCCGACGATGGGGACGGCGACGGTTGGGCCGGCAATGCCCGCTGCACGGCGGGCGTGAGCACGGCGTGCGACGACAATTGCCGCGCTTCGGCCAATGGCACTGCCCGCCCGGTGCAGGATCTGAATGGTGATGCCTGCCTCCAAAGTGGTTTCGACGGGCCGAATCTCACCGCGCATCCGGCGCAGCAGGACGACGATGGCGATGGCGTCGGGCGAGCATGCGACGACGACGATGGAGTGGCTCGCGCGGCGGCTCGGCTCGACGTGACGCTGTTCTCCGTGTGGGCGCGCGCCGCCGGGGATCAACTGCTGGTCGTCGCCGCGGGAGAAGCGGGCTCACTCGTGACCTTTCAAGGTCCGTCCGTCGCGCTGCCGGTCGTGCCGCCAGCGCTGCCGGTGACCGATGCGGGCGCATGGGTCGCGCAGAGCGGTCTCGGCTTTCGCTATAGTGATGACTGCGATGTGATGACACCCGCAGGGTCGCTCTGCCCGGGCAGCGGCCGCCTGCCGCCGTCGTGTCCGGCGCAATGCAGCCCGCTCGCGACCACTTGCTCCTGCCCGTCAGACCTAGGTCAGTGCTGCGACGCCAGTGCCACAACGGGTGCGGGTTGTGCGGATGCCTCGTGCGCACCGGCGCCCAATACCTGCGACACGGCCACCGGGTCCTGTCAGGCCTATTGCCCCGGCTGCTTTCGACGTCTCGATCAGACGCTGCGCGGTGTGGCAGGCAGCGGCGACCGTTTGCTCGCCGTGGGTGCGCAGGGCACGGTGCTCATCGGTGACGCCAACGATCCCACGGCGGTGTGGCTCACGCCCGTGTGTATCCCGATGCCGCAGCCACTCGATACGCGCCCGGTGTTTGCCGCCGTGAGCGCCACGGGTGGGGGCTTTCATGCCGTCGGCCAGGAGGGCGTCATCTTTCACTACCCGAGCGCCGGTGCTTGTGCGCTGACGCCGTTGCGCGCTCCCAGCGCGCAGGTCGTCTACGGCTTTCTGTCCGGCGTCCTCGCCATCGCGAGTGATCGCGCCTACGCGGTCGGCGATGGTGGCGTGTTGCTCACGCTCGGGGGTACGCCGAGCGTTGCGCGCATCGACACCGAGGTGAGCGAAGGCTTCCAGGCAATGGCGCGGACGCGTGACAACGAGGGCATCGAGCAGCTATGGCTGGTGGGGGCGAGCGGTACCATGGTGTTGGGCGAGTACTATTAAGTTGGGTGCCATGCAGAGGGAGGAACGCATGCGACTTGTTTCAGTCGCCGTAGGGTGTGCGCTGCTGTTCGCAGCCTCGGTGGCGATGGCCCAAGGCTATCGCGGGCCAACGCGCATCGACTTCGACGA
>CAYHNK010000157.1:0-10736 GCA_964357695.1 uncultured Bdellovibrionales bacterium
GTCATGAAGCGGTAGAGCGGGCGCAACGAGAGCTCGCCGCGATCCGTGCCGAGCACGCGAAGGCCTGGCAGAAGGCGGTGGTGGAGCTATCCCCCACGGCGTCGCTGCGCATGCCGCTCGTTGCAGCCCTGACGGAGCCAGAGTCGCAGGCGTAGTTGCGGGCACGAATCAAGTGTGTGGCACGTCTTTAGTAGGCGGCGCTTGACGGCCGTACATATTGCCATCAATATGACGATATGGCCGCCATCAAGCGTATCACCGCCAACTTGCCAGCCGAATTGTTGGACGTCGCGCAGCGTGTGACGGGAGCCGGTACGACGGAGACGTTGGTCCGCGGTCTCGAGCTCGTGCGTCGTTCTGGGGCGGCCACCAAGGCGGCGCGACTCAAGGGTCGGCTGCGACTCGACATCGATGTGGATGCGTCGCGTGAGCGCTCTCGTCATTGATACGTCGAGCTGGATCTCGTACTTCGCTGGCCGGGGCGGGGAGAGCATCGACGAGGCCCTGGCCGAAGCGCGCGCGTACCTCACGCCCGTGGTCGCGGCAGAGCTCCTGTCGGGCACGCTGACGCGGCGCGAGCGGCGCGATCTCGAGGAGCTGCTGACCGATCTACCGCTGTGCGTGTGCGATCGCGAGCACTGGTTTCGGGTTGGCCGCCTGCGCGGCGAGCTGCGTCGCCGCGGGCTAACGGTGTCGACACCCGATGCCCACGTGGCGCAAGCCACGCTCGACTTGCGGGGAGTGCTGCTCTCCGAGGACCGCGTCTTCGCACAGATCGCCTCTCACGTGCCGCTCGCGCTCCGACCGGCAGCTCAAAGCCAGTGAAATCATAAGCAATGTCGATGCGTTGCGCTTGGCGACCCAGATTCGTCGCTGTCGCATGAAGCTTTTGCCTCCTCGTGGCACTTAGTAGCAGAACCCGAGGAGGCATCGATGCTTACCTGTACCTGTCGCTCCATATTCGCTTCGACATCAATCTGGCTGGGCCTGCTGCTGCTCGCGAGCTGCACCAGTGGCACCGTCGATACCGGAGGCCCGACCCCGCCGGCGGACACCGATCACGACGGCTACACGACCCAAGTCGACTGTGACGACAGCGATGCGGCCGTCCATCCGGGCATGGCCGAGGTGTGCGGCGACAGCGTCGACCAGGATTGTAGCGGCGTCGACGAGGTGTGCGCGGCCTGTGGCGACGCGGTGGTCCTGGCCTCAGGCTGTACCTGCGGCGGCGTGCGCCACACGGACGGCATCTGCTGCACCGACGCCTGGCACGCGGATGGCTACTGCTGCACCGGTACTTGGCAAGCGGGCGCCTGTGCCACGTGCAACGACGGCGATAGCGACGGCTACGACGACGCCCTGTGTGGCGGCGACGACTGCAACGACGCGGCAAGCACGGTGCATCCCGGAGCCACGGAGACCTGTGGCGATGGCATCGACCAAGACTGCTCTGGTCTTGACCTCGCCTGCGCCGCGGACACGACGGCGCCGGTGCTGAGTAGCGGCCTGCCGATGGGCACCCTTGCGGGCGGCACGACGCAGACGACGCTGCGCGTGACCACGAACGAGGCGGCGACCTGCAAGTGGAGCGACAGCGCCGGGACAACCTACGCGGCGATGACGAGCACGTTCACGACCACGGGCACGACCTCGCACAGCACGCCAGTCACGGGTCTTGCCGACAGTACGAGCTACACCTACTACGTGCGTTGCCAAGACGGCGCCGGCAACGCTACCAGCGCGGACTACGTGGTGACCTTCAGCGTCGGGTCGGGCACAGGGCCGCTCACCATCTCTCTCGTGCCGAGTCGTACGTCGGGTGTAGCGCCCTTGTCGGTGTTCTTCGACGCCTCGGAGACGACGGACACCTTGGTGACGAGTCGGCCCTTTCACGATCTCGAATACCGCTGGGACTTCGGCGACCCGTTGGGCTCACCGGTGAGCGGCACGACATGGGCGACCGGAAGCGGTGCTGGCGTCAACAGTCGCAACACGGCGACAGGCCCCGTAGCGGCGCACGTCTTCGAGGTGCTAGGCACGTACACGGTTTCACTCAGCGTCTTCGACGGCACCAACACCGCCATCGCGGAGACGACCATCACTGTCTCCGACCCCGAGGTGGTCTTCGCCGGCATGAGCACCGTGTGTGTCGCCGCAGCAACGCTGCCTGTCGCTGGCGTCGCGGGCTGCCCCGTGGGTGCCACCGCGGCGCAGCAAGTCTCATTCCCGGCAGCGATCAGCAGCTACGCGACCACGGGGGCGCGGGTGCTGTTCAAGCGCGGTGACACGTTCACGGCTGCGAGTGAAGCAAGGCTCACGACCACCGGGCCCGGTATCATCGGGGCGTATGGCACCGGCGCACTGCCGCTCATCCAAATGACGGGCAACACCAACGTCCTGGGATTCTCTTCATCCTCCACACCGGACTTCAAGGATTGGCGGATCATGGACCTGGACATGGACGGCATGAACGGCGATGCGACGTCGGGAACGGGCATCAGCTCGACCGGGGGAGGGCTGTCGCAGGTGACGGTGCTGCGGCTGACCTACCGCAACATGAACAACGCCATCGGTTTCGCGCTGGACTTGATCAACTATCTGAACAACTACTTCATCGAGAACAGCAGACCCGCGGAAGCGATCCACGCGGTCGATCAAGTTGCGGTGGTCGACTCCACGGTCCTTCCTGGCGCGGCGACAGTCTACTCCGCCTATGACTCCGGCAATCGCATCGCGTTCATGGGGAACAACTTTGACAATGGCGGCAACAGCTCGGGCTCGCACATCACCCGATGGCCATTTCTGAACAAGGCGGTCATCAGCAACAACACGTTCTCGCGTCCGGGGTTCACCCGACTCGCCATCAAGCTGCATGCCCCGTACTGGAATGAAACATTTGGCGTGTTTGATGTGGCAGCGACTCAGCCCGTGATTGCCTTGAACTATTCAAATTACTCGGCCTATGCCAACGGCGATGGATATTCGAAGTACGTGGTGATCTCGGACAACAAGCTGACGGATGCGGCGAACCCCTGGTCGGTGGAGCTCGGCCCGCAAGATTCGGGCAGCGATGAGCGAATAAGACATGTCATTGTTGAAAGAAATTGGTGGGTGGCAAATACCGCGTCGCAAGTGGCATTGCGGGTTTCGGCGTCTGAAATCACGGCTCGCAACAACATCTTCAACTTCAGCAATGGCAGCAACAGTCAAACGGCGATACAGGTTGTAAAAGACGGTGTCGTAATAACTTCAGACCAGGTACGCATTTACAACAACACCATCTACACAAGTTATGCAGTGCCGAGCGGTCAATTTGCCGGGGTAGAGCTTGCCGCGCCGGTCACGAACATCACGGCCAGAAACAATCTCGCCTACGCACCGAATGCCGAGGGTCCGGTGATGTTTGTCAACAGTTGCGGCGCCTGTCTGACAGCCTCAAACAATTCTTCTGATGCGCAAGTGCAAGGCACCTCGCCAAATTTCAGCTCGACCGCGTTCGTCAATCCGGCGGACTTCTCGATTGGCGGTGGAAGCTACGCCATCAGTGCGGGTATCGCAGTGCCTGTCTGGTCGGATTTCTTTCTGGTCCCACAAACGAGTGCCCGCGATCTTGGTGCTGTCCGCCACTAACGTAAACGGAGTCTAACCGTCATGTCCATCTCCCTACGAGATTGTGACGCGAAACGACCTTGGTTGTCGTTCACCCTGCTACTCGTGGCCGGCTGCAACGGTGGCACCGTCGATACCGGAGGCCCGACCCCGCCGGCGGACACCGACCATGACGGCTACACCACCCAAGTCGACTGCGACGACGCCAACGCGGCCGTCCATCCGGGAATGGCCGAGGTCTGCGGCGACACCATCGATCAAGATTGCTCGGGCAGCGACCTCGTGTGTGGTACCGAGACCCCCACGTCGATCGCCGAGGTGGCTGCTGCGTGGGCCGCAGAGGCGTTCCTGTCGGGCACCGTCTACTACTACTGTGACTGCGGCACCGGCGCCGAAGGCGACTGTGTCCCGGGTGATGACGGCAACGTCGGTACCGACCCGCTGCTGCCGCGGAGGACCATCGGCGACGCAGAGAGTCGCTTCAGCACTCTCGCGCTCAATGCCACGGTGGCGCTGTGCAAGGGCGGAGCATTCAATGCAACTGGCCAGCTCTTTATAGGCAGCAACAGATGTGGTGCGGGTGTTGCGTGCAACGACCTCAGGGAATATGCGCCGACAACTTTTGTTGGTATCGCGAAACCAACTATCAACAAACCAGCGGGTGCGGCTCAACTATTCAATTTCAGCGGTAACACTGGTGGAGTTCGCCTCCTCAATCTTAGCTTGAAGGGCAGTGATAACAATAAAGGCTTCTTTTTCTACGACGGTGCACACGATGTGACCATTGGCAACCTCGATATGGATGGGTTCAGCATGGCGGTTTACAACGAGAGCGGTGGTGCACCAGAAGCGCCCACCACCAATATCAAGCTCACCGGCAGCAAGATCACCAACAGCAGTGTCATGGGCTATCTCGGTGGGGGTATGAATACAGACGTCTCCTATAATTTCTGGGATGGAAACGGTAGCTCCAGCGTATTCGATCATACTATCTACATGTCAGGGCACAAACCATTGTCAAACGTGCGGATCGTCGGAAACTACATCCATGGACAATACGGGCCCACTTGTCTGGGGGCTCCACTCGTGAGTCACATGGAGGTTGATGGCTTGCTTGTGGCCGACAACGTTGTCGAGATCGATGCCGCTGCTAGCACAGGTGGCTGTTGGGGGATTGACTTCGACAAGGGAGGAAATCCGGAAGCAATGTATATTCGTAACGGGAAATTCTCCGGCAATATCATCAGGAATGGCGGCAATGTGTCTCTTACAGTGGCCAACTGCCCCGATTGTGTGATTGAAAACAATCTCATATTGCAGGATTGGCCCTACCAGTATGAGATGGTTGGTATTGCGGTTCCGTCCGTGGCGGCTCGTGCAGGTGTGGATGATGTGAACACACGAAACATCATCAGAAATAACACGATCTGGTATGGTCCGAATGTCCAACATGGAGGCACCGGAATCAGGGTGCAAACAGAAGGTACAGGACACATCATTGCAAACAATACGGTCTATTACAGTTCCACGTCAGGTGGTATTCTTAGTTGCTACAACTACCCGCTTGCATCTACCGCATACGCCTTTATCAACAACAATCATTGCTACTCCGCATCCGCAAACTATGAGTGGGTGCCCGGCCAATCCCTTGCGAGTTGGCGGACAGCAGCACCCGGGTTCGATACCGAGTCCATCACCGGCGACCCGTTGTTCACGGCGGCGGGCACCGATTTCACCCTGGGTCCAGGCTCGCCGCTCATTGGCGCGGGGACCGCTGCGTATGGGTCAGCCCTCGATATCACCGGGACGACGCGACCGAGCCCGCCAGCGATTGGCGCTTACGAGCCGTGACGAGGGCCCTGGAGGCGAAAGGTGCCGCGTAGCGGCGCACGAGTACGCGAAAGAGCGACTGGGCGTGGCGCGCTACGCGAGCAGCTGCAGCACATTCTCGCGCGTCAGTATCTCCAAGCCGCCGCCGCGTTCGATGAATGGGCGCACGTCGGCGACGATGCCGCTCCAGCTCTCGCTTGCCAGGCGCGCACGGACGGCAGGCTTCCACGTGTCGGCGCCGAGCTCCTCGCCCGTCCACGCGGTTTGCCGCAGCGCATGGTTGAGCAGCATCAGGTTCGGCGGCGGCCAAGCGGGATCGGCGAGATACCACATGAGATCGAAGACATCCCGCCCCTTGATGAACGGGCGTTGCAGGAGCGCGTGCAGCTTGCCGGCGAGCAGTGAGGCGCGGTCGTGATGCTGCAAGTGCAGGAGCAACGGGCGGCGCACTACCGTTGTGGCAAGTGTCGCGCCAGCGGGTGGGCGAGTATCGACCTCGAGCTTGATCGACAGCACCTGGGATGCGTGCGGCGACAAGCGCAGCTCATGCAATAGGCCAGGAAAGCCGACGAGCGCACTGTGGACCACGCGCAGGTCGCTGACCTTGGCGGTCACGGTGTACCCCTCGGCACGCAAGTCGGTGACGACGATGGCGAGCGCGTCTCGTAGCGCGAAGGACAGGTCCGTGCGCTCCAGCGCGAAGTCCAGATCTTCCGAGAAGCGCGGTAGGGCGAACAGAAAACGCAGCGCCGTGCCGCCGTGAAAGGCGAGCGGGATCATGCCGCCCGCCCGTTGCAGCGAGCCGAGTATTTTTGCCTGGAGGTACTCGCGTACGAGGTTCTGTCCGTCTACGAGCGACGCTGCTCCCCCCACGATTCTTCCGAGCTGGTCCTTCATAGCACCTGGTACTCCTCGCCTTGCTCACGCGCGAGGCGAGCGATGATCTCGGCCGAACGCAGCAGCTTGGGGCTCTCGGCTCGCACGGCCAGCGCGCGCATGAACGACAGGTCCAGACGCTCGAGGTACTGGAGCCGTAGCGCATCGACGTACGCGGGCTCGTCGGCGCGGGGCTCGAGGTGCACGAGATCGAGCAGCGCCTTCTCGGGCGTAGCGACGAAGGCCGTCTGACCGGACGCCACCTCGACGAGGACGTAGCCGTAGCGCAGCGTCGGCTTGATATGGCGCACGAGGAAGCTCCCGAGTGCCGTGTGCCATTCGCCCGGCCGGGCGCTCGCGACGCTCGTCGTCGAGACGACCGCCTCCGGAATGAGCCCGTGGTGGGCCAGCGCCGACTGCGTGCTCACGTACGAGCCCTTGGTCATCGCATTGGCGATGACGAAGGGATGCGGCACGATCTTCTGGTAAGGCGGCGCGAGCGCGTAGAGGCCCCGCCGTAGCTGCACGACGCGTCGGTCGCCGACCCAACGGCAGAGCTGGCGCCTGACCGACGCGGGCCGCACATCGCCGACGAGCAGCAGCCCGGTGGTGAAGACGGGTGCGTCGCCGACAACCCGGAGAAGATCCTCGAAATCCACAGCCATAAATTGCCATTGATGTCTATTTGTTGCAATGAAATCTTACTTCGTCACGACCCGGCCACAGAGCAGCGCCATCGACCTCGGCGCCGTCGAGGGGCCGTAGCGACACGCCGCAGCTACTGGAGCAGCTGCTCCGCCGGATTCGGCCCACTCAAGTCGATGGCGCCGTAGCGCTCTTCGTAGCGGCGCACGTTCTCTTGCAGCGCGGCGAGCAGGCGCTTGGTGTGCTTCGGGCTGGAGATAATGCGCGCGCGCACCTTGGCTTTGGGCTGCTGCGGTTGCAGGTACATGACGTCAATCGTGAACTCGGTCTCGGTATGATTGACGAGCGCCAGGTTGACGTAGAGACCTTGGGCGGTCTCTTCGTCGAGCTGGATCTGGATCTGTACTTGTTTGGTGCCGGCGGCGTTTTCCTGGGCCATGGGGACGGTCTCCTGTCAGCGCTTCTCGACGAGCTCGATGAGCACGCCGTGAGCGCCCTTGGGGTGGATAAAGGCAACGCGCGATCCCTGGGCGCCGGGCCGCGGGATGCGATCGATGAGCCTCGTGCCGCGACGCTCGAGTGCGGCGAGCGTGGCATCGAGATCGTCGACGCGCAGACACACGTGATGCAGGCCTTCGCCGCGCTTGCCGAGAAAACCCGACACCTCGGAGTCCGCGCGGGTGGGGGCAATCAGCTCGAGTCGCGTGCCGCCGGTGTCGACAAACTGCACCGCGAGGCCTCGCTCGGGTAGCTCCTCGCGCCCCGTGAGCGTCAGGCCGAGGACCTCGCCATATGTGTGTGCGGCGTCATCGAGGTCACCGACGACGATGCCGAGATGCTCGATGCCGCGGTAGGGAGACGTCATGGTGGTGTAGGGCTCCTCGGCTTGCCGTTGTGCGGCGCCACAGTATAATCCAGAGCACATGACCCCAACAGGCCTTCGTGCGTCCCAGACGCGTCGTGCCGCGTCCCTGTTGCTGGTCGCGACTTTGGCGCAATGTACGAGCGAGAGCAAGCCGACCGAGATCTTGGTCTCGGTGTCGAGCACGGTCGCTGTCGACTCCTTGGAGCTGCGGGCCCGCGGGCAGGACACCGACTGGCTCGTGCTCGTCGAGGACGTCTCTGCGCATGATCTGACACGCGACCCGTGGACGGTGCTCGTTGAGCCCTCGCGCGAGATCAGCGACGCCTTCGTGCTGTACGGCAAGGGTCTTGCGCACAATGTTTATGTCACGGGCGGCGCGGTGCGGCTGGTGTTTGCACGCGGCCAGCATCTCGAAGCGACGCTCGCGCTCACCGACAGTTTCCCCGTCTGCGATCGTGACAACGACGGCTTTTCGAGCTGCGGTGGCGCGGGTGCCGACCTCGACTGCGACGATAACAGCCCGGCACGCAATCCGTTTGTGGCCGAGACCTGTGACAACCAGCTCGATGACAACTGCTCGGGCTGGCCGGCCGACGAAGGGTGCGGCTGTGACGCGGGTGATCCGCCTGTTTACTGTACGAGTCTCGCTGAATCTCAGTGGGTGAGTGCGGGCCTCGGCGTTTGTGCGCTCGGTCAGCTGCGCTGTATCGACGGTGTGCGGGAAGCGGCGTGCACCACCGGCACGACGCAGCCGACGCTCGAGTCGGACAACGGCGTCGATGATGATTGTGACGGCGTCATCGACGAGGGCATGCCTTGCGATCCAGTCACGACGCCCTCGCGTCCCTGCTACCTCGGTCTTCCAGGCGACGCGCAAGCTCTTAACGCCGCGGCGCATGCACCCCAGTCTGAGTGTGTGCCCGGCTACCAAACGTGTGCGAGCGACGGCAGTGGGGGCAACTCCTGGGCGAGCACCTGCACGGGTGAGCGGCGACCGCAGCGGCAGTGGATTCGGCAAGACGGCACAGGTTCCTGGAGCGGCTTTGGCTGGGCCGAGATGGACGCCGGTCAAGGCGTGGCCACCAGCCAATGCGACGGCCTCGACAACGACTGTGATGGCCTCTTTGACGAGGAGCCGTCGTTCGATGTCGATGGCGACGGCTACACCAAGTGCGGCACGACGTTCGCTGCGAACACCGAGCGTGGGCGCGCCGCCGAGTACCGCGACTGCAACGACGCGAATGCGGCGATCCACCCCGGGGCCTGGGAGACGTGCGGCAACAGCATCGACGAGGACTGCACCTGCGATCACAATCCCGGTGATCTGCCGCGCGGCGACCCGGCGAGCGTCATCGGCCGGCCGCGCACGGATGTCGACGGTGTTGCCGTGTGCTCTGGTGCGGACACGTATCTGAGCTGCGCGCGCGATCCGCGCAGCGACGGCGTCGATGTCGGTGCGTGCAGCGACGGGCCCGATCCGTATTTCTCCGGCTACGATGCGGCGACGGGCGACTGTCTCTACTGTGGTGACAGCTACGGCGTTGCCTGCGCAGCCGCGGGACAAAGTTGCGAGGGCAAGGCTGAGGCGTGCGTGAGCTGCGCGAGCGCTGGTGCCGTCGCGATCGCGCGTGCAGCCTGTCAGGGGCCGGCGTCAGGGACCTGCACCGGCCTAACCGAAGCGAGCTGGGTCGCTGTCGCGGCGAGCGCCGACCCCTACGATGACTGCCCGGGCCTGTTGTGCAGCGGCTACTACCTGGGTATCACCGCCGGTCGCTGCTACGCGCACGCCGATGTCCCCGCGGTAACGCACCTGTGCAAGAGCGGTGGTACGTGCCAAACCGCGGCCGAGCTGTGTCCGAGCCAACCGCAGGCGTCGACGCCTGTCGCGGGTGCCACCTGCACCACCGTGAGCACCGGATGCAGTGATACGACGCCACCCACGTTCGTCGCCGTGGCGATCGGCCAAGACCCTTTCGACGAATGCGCCGGTGCCTGTTGCCAAACCGCCGCCGGTGCGGGGCTCTGCTGCAAGAGCAACGGCACGAGCTGTGGTGCGGGTACGGAGTGCACGTCCGGCAACTGTGTGGACGGATACTGCTGCAACAGCAGCTGCGCAGGGGGCTGCAATCGCTGCGACTGGGATCCCGGGGTGTGCACCGACGTCGACAGCGCGTGTGGCGGACAGTGTGGTGCCTGCTCAGGAGGCAATTGCTACGCTAATGACGCCGCCTGCACCGCCGTGTGCGCGAGCTGCAACGGCGGCGGGTACACCTGCGGCTATGATGGGTCGCAAAACGCCGACTGCGGCGTGGGCGGTGAATGCTACGGCTACAACGACTGTCGGACGAGCAATGGCTATGCGTGCAACGGCGATGGCGATTGCGCGAGCGGCCAGTGCGAATGCGGCGACGCGCAGTGCAGCTACACCCTCTGCAGCGCCAACGACTGCGACTGTACGTTCTCTGACGGCTGGACGTGCTGGGGGAACATCGAGCTCGGCTACGACGACGTGGACAACACCTGTGGTGGCAACTACTGCGGCGGATTTGGCGGCTGCTACGTCGCGCTGCTGCCCGACGGCGCGGGATGTGGGAGTGGCGGTCAATGCCAGAGCGGCAACTGCGTCGATGGCGTGTGCTGCAACACGGCGTGCGATAGCGCCTGCCAGGCGTGCGTGAGCTCGCTGACCTGGTGGCTTGATGGCACTTGCTCGGTGATTGCCTACCAGACGCAAGATTCGTCGCCGACCAACCTGTGCTCTTTCACGGGAGCGGGATCGTGCGGAACTTGCGGTGCGAGTCCATGCCCGTGCGAATGCGAGCCGTGGACCGCGTCGTGCTTGCGTGCAAGTGGCGCGTCTTGCTCGAGCGCCAACCAATGCGCAAGTGGTGTGTGCTCGGGCGTGTGCGAC
>CAYHNK010000158.1:0-10730 GCA_964357695.1 uncultured Bdellovibrionales bacterium
GTTGGTGGCGGGGGCGGCGACTTTTGCACCGCCGCCGACGCCACGGTTTTTACCGGCGCCGCGCTCAACGATAGCGCCACGGCGTGCATAAAGGACGCCGATGGCGACGACTACGGCGATAGCGACGTCCCGGTGGGCACCAACCTCATCGCCGGCACAGATTGTGACGACAGCGACGCGGCCGTGTTCACGGGCGCCGCGCCCAACGACAACGCCACGGCGTGCATGAAGGATGCGGACGGCGACGACTATGGCGATAGTAACGTCAGCTCCCCGGCCATCGACGGTAGCGACTGCGATGATAACGACGTCAATGTGTTTCCCGGCGCCGCCGAGCACGAAAGCACGAGCGCATGCAAACGCGACACCGACGGTGACGGCTACGGCGAAATCACCCCCGGCGGCAGCATCACCGGTGGCACGGATTGTGACGATGGCGACGAGCTCGCCTTTCCGGGCTCCGCGCCGCACGAAGCCGCGCCCGCTCTCTGCTATCGCGATGCAGACGACGATGACTATGGCGACGACGATTTCTCTACCAGCCATGCCATCGGCACCGATTGCCTCGACAGCGACGTAGACGCCTTTCCTGGCGCGGCCCAGCTCGAGAGCGCCGGGGTGTGTCGGCGCGACGCCGATGATGACGGCTACGGGGACGCGAGCGCCACGTCCCCCGTGTCCCCTGGCATCGACTGCAATGACGTGGAGCCCACGGCGTATCCGGCCCACCCCGAGGTCTGCTACGATCTCGTCGACAACAACTGCAACAGCCAGATGGATTGCGGAGAAGGTACCTGCACGGGATTCTGCACGGTGTCGTTCGTGAGCGTGCCGGACTCACCCACAGGGTGGATCGAAGCTGGTGGCGCAGAGATTGAGATGACGTTCAGCGATCTGGACCCCTCCGCCCCATCGAGCACGACCTATGAGTGCCGCGCCGGGCGTGTAGCGACTGTGTCCAGCAAGGCGTGGCAGCCATGCGATGGCGGTACTGGTGCCACCGCGGTGCATCACCCGACGCCGACGGGCGGCAGCGAAGACGGCACGCAGCGCACCGAAGTGCGCTTGCGCTTTGACGCTAGTGCGGTCACCCCCGCGCCGTATGCCCACTACGACTTCTACGCACACCGCAGCCTCGACGGCGCGCAGACATGCTCCCTACCGGTCACCGACGCGGCGCTGTTCACGGCCGCTGCCTCCCGCTTCGTCACCACGCCGGCTTTCGACGCAGCCAACATGACGCTCGAAAACCCGTTCCTGACGATCAAGTTCTCGAGCTGGAGTCTAGGACCACAGACACTCCAGCCACTGTCGCTGCGGCATCGCTTTGTGCTCAACGTTACGAACACCATGTTGCTCATGACCCGGCGCTTCACGTCGCTGCGCAATCCGTCGGTCGTCGGGTGCCGCGCAACGATGATGGACGTCCATCGGGGCATCGCGATCTCTGATATCGACTGGCATGAAGACTCGACCGAGATGCCGTGCGATGCTGTAGTGTTCAATCAGGAGAGCATCGCCGTTTGCCTGCTCGTCACCGCCGGACCCGTGATTACACCAACGTGGGTGAAACGTCCGGAGAGCTTTCAACTGGACGAGAAGACCTTCTCCCCCAAGACGACTACGGCACCTGCACCCGCGGGCTCGTTGCTCTTGCCTCCGTAGCGTCGACGTGCGCATGGAAGGAGCGGTGGCTGCCGGGGTGGCCCCTGCAGCAGGTGACTGCAGTGCTGCGAGATCGGCCCAGGAACTGCGGTTCTGACCGATCACCATAGACGGCCGGGGGTCCGGTGCCGTCCAACCTTCCCGCCTGGCAGCCACCCTACGCTACAGCGCCGAACGATGAGCATGAGCGCGCCATTAACCTTCGACGAACGACTGCGCCAGACGCGCCTCTACGAGGCGGTGCTGGCCGCCAGGAGCGTGAGCCGACCTCGCGCCGGCGCGAAGCAACCGTTGCCTCTCGATTCCGAGGGCATACGGCGCCTCTCACGCTTACTGCGGCGCGAAATCGCGCAAGGCAGCTATCAATTTGAAGCCTGCACCCCCTATGAAGCAACGCTCGACGGCAAGCGGCGCGTGCTCTACCGTTTCTCGCCGACCGATCGCGTCGTCCACGGCGCCGTCGCCAGGGCACTGTCGCAGGTCTTAGAGCCGCTTTGGCCGAAGACTCTGTACTCCTATCGCACCGGCTGGTCGCAGCAGCGAGCGATCGCGGCCTTCGCGGCGTACGTCCGCGCACACCGTCGTGGGGGGCCGACGACGACGCGGGGTCTGTATGTGCTACGGCGCGATGTGCGCGGCTATGGAGACTCGATCCCAGTCGCGGACGAATCGCCGCTATGGGACATGCTGCATCGAGCGCTGCGACGCGCGGGCAGCACTGAGCCGAGCTCGGCGGCGATGGACCTACTGCGCCGCATGATCCGTCCGCTCGTGCAGGCGGGCGACGAGACCCCGCGCCAGCTCGCCCGGGGCGTGCCGACAGGTTCTCCCATCCAACCGCTCATCTGCAATCTGTACCTCATGGAGCTCGACGAGTTGCTTGGGCAAGTCGATGGTGGCTTCTATGCGCGCTTCGGCGACGACATGCTGTTCGCTCATCCCGATGCGGCAATCGCGCAGCACGCGGCGCACACACTCGCGGCGGGTTGTTCCAACCTGGGGCTCGAGATCAATCACGACAAGCAGCAAGACCTCTTCTTCAATGGCGCGGGTCGTCCGTCGACGACCTGGTCTACGGCTCGGGGCACGACAACGGTCGAATACCTCGGCTTGCGCATCGACTTTCGCGGGCGCGTGGGGCTCAAGCAGACCAAGGCACGACAGCTGCTCGTCGACATCGGTGCTCGCATCCAGCACTCGGCACGTCTGATTCGCACCGCGTGCAGCAACGCGAATGGAGATGGGCGCGTGCTTTGCGCCATCGTCAATGCCGCGCTCGATCCCCGCTGTGCGCTTGCACACCCCGTGGCAAGCGACCTGCTCGGCGCCGTGGACGACCGCTCGCAGCTGCGTCAGCTCGACTACCAATTCGCGCGCCAAATTGCCGAGGCGCTCTCCGGACGGCGAGGACCACGGTGCTTTCGCCACGTTCCCTATCGCACACTGCGGCGCGACTGGGGTCTCATCTCGCTCGAGCACCGGCGCAATCAGGCATGAACGCAAGCTCGCGCTACTTGCAGCAGAGACAGACCGAACAGGAACGCAGGCCGAGCCTCGCCGAGGCGCTGCTCGCCGGCCGCTTTCTGCGCTATGCCTTCTACCGCATGCGCTACCTCGGGATCCGTGTGCTGCTACGCACGGGCGTGAGCTTCGGCGAGCTGGCCTTCTTCTTCCTCGTTGCCTCCCCTTACTATTTCGGTTTCATCCTCGTCGCGCGCAGCGTGTGCGGGGCCGTCGCCACACTGTGGTGGGGTGCGCTCGATACGCTGCGCACCGACGTGCGCGAGCTGTACGCCACCCACAATCGGCCAGCCGTCGAGCGGCTCGTCGGCTCCTGGCTGCGCGGCGCGATTGGCGCGGGGGCGATCCTCCTGCTCGTCACGGCATGCGCCATCGCCCTGCGCGTCTGGGTGCGCGACGTCCTGAGTATCTTCGATGCGTATATGCTCGTCTGCGCCGTGCGCATCAGCGCCGACGTCGTCACGCGCACGTATCACGCTGGCGCCTACGCGTTGCGACGCGTCTTTCGCCCGCTCGTCGCTGTGCTCGCTGTGGACGTGCTCGACGTCTTGGCCCTCGTCGCCCTGTGGCCATCGTTGGGTCCGTGGAGCTTTGCCGCCAGTCTGCTCGCAACGACCGCGCTATCGACTGCCCTGACGTGGTGGTTCACGCGCGAGACCTATCGAAGTCTAAGAATCGGACCGCGGCTGCGGCGGCACGCGCGTCGCTCCCACGACGCCACACGCCACGCCGTGCGCGACATCGCCCTGCCTGCGCTCGCCAACAGTGTTTCGGAGCTGGATGCGCTCGTCATCACGCTGCTCGTACTGGGCGCGGGCGACGATGCCACAAGCGTCGCCGTCGCGGCGTTCGTGCACGGCGTGCGCCCGATGATTGGTGCCGGCTACAACTGGGCACGTCTGTTCTACTTCGACTTCGCGCTACTCGCGCGTGGCTATGCGGGGGTGCTACGGCGCCGATTTGAGCGGCTGCTCGCGCGTGGCGCCTGGCTGCTAGGTTTGGCCATGTGGCTGCTTGCTTCCGGCTGGAGCCTCATTGTCTTTCGCGGTCAATTGCTGTGGCTGGCCGTGCTCTTTGGTCCCATGTTCCTGCTGCGCTCGCGCCTGAGTCTGCTTGAAATTCAGCTGTTCTCTTATCGTCGTTATAGCGCGCTGATTGCCACTTCGGTCTTGCTCGGCGGTGGGCTCGTTGCACTCGCATGGCTGCATTTGACGGGCATGGCGATGCTTGCAGCGCTCGTCATCTTGCTCGCCACGTCCCTTGTCGCGCTGCGCCTTGCACCGGCGCACCACGTTTCGCCGCGGACCCTTGCGGGGGCGTCGCTACCTATGCCGCTGTGGCTACGCAGCGTCGCACGGGCTTCAGCACCCGTCCGCGTCAGTGTGCTAACAACGTTCGCCCGGCCGGTACGCCGCTCGGTGCAGCTCATCGCTGCGTCGTTGGCGTCCGCTCTGCCTGGCAGCCTCATCGCCCCGATCGGTGGGCGGCGCCTACTCCTCGCAGAAGTCGGCGACGTAGGCACGCTCGCCGACCACAGCACACTTGTCGGTGCGGCAGGCGGCCTACTCGAAGCGGTGCAGATCTTGCCTATCGCTGCCACCGGCCGTGCCGCCCTCGACCTCGCTCGGCGTGAGGGGCTGCTGCGCGTGGCGAGCGATGATAGCTCGTTCACGTCGGAACGCGACGTTGGGCACGCGGCGCTGCGGCGGCAGGCGAGCATGCGCTTTGCGTCGGTCATCGTCATCGATGACGATCCGCGCGTCACGCATGAGCGGCTCCGCGCGCTAGCCGCGTCAGAGCTGCACGATCTCGCGTACGACATCGAGCACGCAGGTCTTGGTGGCAACGGTACGCGTCGTCACCGCGGCTTCGACGTCACCGCCTTCGCGCCCAACGGCGAGCCCGAGCTGCTCTTTCTCATCCCGCGCAGCGAAGATCCGCAGGCGCGCCGTCAGTGGCGCGAGGAGGTCGAGCGCGCGAGCCTCGAAGCGACACTCGCCGCGAGCACCTAGTTACGCGCGCTTGCTCTTTGCATCGCCAGTTCGGTGGCGCCCCGGTTGCACAGTCGCCTGTTCGTGGGCAAGGTGAGCCATCTGCAGACCGTGCTCGAGCGCCACGCCCGCAGTCGCCGCCACCGCCTCGACAATTGCTGCCGTGGCCGCATCGAGCGTTGGGGCACCCACGAGCCACAGCGCCGCCACCATGCCGCTCGTGCCCCGAAGCGGCACCAGCAACCCGTGCGCGTCGGTCATGACACTCTCACGAAGGTCTGCCAGCTGCGTCGGCATGGGAACGAGGCTCGCGTCTGCGAGAGTCATCCACGGCCAGAACCCAGGCAGCGCGCGCAGCCCCGCATGGGCGTCCTCTCGAAGTTCGCTCTCGCCCGCCCGGCGTCGCATTGGCGAGCGCTGCTGCGTGTCGAGCACGCGCAGATGGTCGAGAATCTGCGCAACGTGCGCGGGCGACAGCGATTGGGCGCGCAGCTCGAACGCCTGCGCCAACGCGTCGTGTGAAAGCCACAAGATCGCCGCACTGGCTCCAAGCGCGCGGGACATGCCGCTGATCAGCCAATCCCCGAGCGCGTGCGCGCTTCGCAGCGCGGGAAGCTGCGCACAGGCCCTCACCAAGCGCGCGCGGCGCCGCGTCGGATCTTGCAGGTGACGGTCGAGGTACGCCCGTGCTTGGTCGACGTCGGCAAAGAAGGCCTCGACGCGACGCAAGGCGTCGCCAGTATGTTCGTCGCTGCGGCGACGACCCGCTCGAGAGGCTTTGCTCACGACGGTCGTTATAGCAGTCACGCCGGCGCCAGACGCAAGAGCGCGACGAGCCCGAGGAGCAGCGTCGCGACCCCGACGATGGCGCGCATGCGCGGCTCCGAGACCCGACGGACGCTTGCGGTCGCAAGCGGCACCGACAGCAAAGCGCCGAGCGACAACGGCAGAGCCAGAGCCAAGAGCAACGTCTTGCCGGCGACGAGATAGCCCACCAGACCCACGAGACAGGTGAACGCCTCGGCCACCGACGTCACTGCCACCGCGGTCTTGGCGTCGATACCCGAGACTACTTGCCCAGCGGTCACGAGCGGACCGTAGCCGCCGCCGCTGAGTCCCTTGTTGAATGCCGCCAACGTGCCGATGCCGATGAGCGCGCGGGGGCGATAGGGCAAACGTCGATTGCGCGTGGCGAGAATGACGAGCGCCATGCTGATAACGATGCCAGCGATGATGCGCGTCGACCACACCTTCGAGATGCTCACCGCGAGCCACACCGCCCCCAAGGCGCCGAGCACCGTGAGGCTTACCAGCCAGGCAAGGCTTTGCCGCGCCGCGCGGTCACGCCGCCAGTCGACGTTGCCGTCACGATGATGCATCAGACCCGCCGTAAGGCCGGTGACCAGCTCGCTCAGCAGCACCGCAGGCACGATTTCCAACGGCGAGAAGCCGACGATGAGCAGCACCGGCGTCAACGTGGTGCCGTAGCCCATCCCCAAGCTGGAATCGACGTACTCGGCAAAAAACGCCCCAAGTGCCAACGCCAACGCCGCGGGCACACCCCAAGGCATCAACCATCGCGGCGCCAATGATAACAGCGCCGCGAGCAGCATCGCTGCCACGGCCAGTAGCAGAACACGGCGCACAAGTGCGCTTGCGGCAAGCGGCGGGACGGCAAGATCAAGAATCGGCATGGCCATCAGTGTCTCCTCGCCACAGCAGAAGCAAGCGTCGCGCCAAGATGCGACGCGCGCGTGGAGCGCCCAGAACAGCCTCGGCGACCACCACGGGTCCAAGAACATCCATGAAGTTGTATATTTGCTATTTGGAATTAGCATACCTACACGCTATTATTGTATATTTGCGCCTATGCATCGCTATCATCCTCTGCTTCTCGAGGTGTGGCGTCTCACGTCGCAGCACGTCACCGCCGAGCTGCTCGTGCGCAACGTCCAAGCGCGCCTGGAGGCGGAGCTGCCCATCCGGGGCGTGCTGCTGCAACGACTCGACCTTGAGCGTCGCTTTCTTGAGCCCGTCACCGATGCGGGGACGCTCACCACACCCGGACGGCGCACGCTCGGCGAGGTGGAGCTCGATCGGCTGCTGCGCTTTTGTCACGAGGGCGAGCTCCGGGTCGACGGCGCGGCAACGCTCCGACGCACGCTCGGCTGGCCACTTGGCGCCGAGCTCACGGGCACGCTGGCCATCGGTCCACTCGCGATCGATGCGACGCCGCTCGGGCTCGTCGTCTTTTCTGTACACGGGCGCCGCAAGGTCGAGGACACGACACTGCGCGTGCTCAAGGCCCTGCTCGAACCGCTGGCCGTGGCGGTCCACAACGACCGCAAACAGCGCGAGCTAGCGACGCTGCGCGAGGCACTCGAGGCCGAGAATCGGTCACTTCTGTCCCGACTCGGGCGTCAGGACATCGCCGACACCGTCGTCGGCGCCGAGACCGGTTTGCGCGGCGTCATGGAGCGCGTCGAGCTCGTCGCCCGCGCCGAAACACCGGTCCTCATCCTCGGTGAGACGGGGTCCGGCAAGGAAGTGGTTGCGCGAGCCGTGCACAAGGGCTCGCCCCGGCACGGCGGTCCTTTCTTGCGCGTCAACTGCGGCGCCATTCCGCCCGAGCTCATCGACTCGGAGCTCTTCGGCCACGAGCGTGGCAGCTTTACCGGCGCCGAAAAGCTGCGTCGTGGTTGGTTCGAACGCGCTGATGGGGGCACGTTGTTTCTCGACGAAGTGGCCGAGCTACCTCTGGCCGCCCAGGTGCGCCTCTTGCGCATCCTCCAAGATGGCGTCTTTCAACGGGTCGGCGGTGAGCAATCGTTGCACGTCGACGTACGCATCGTCGCTGCGACCCACCGCGATCTGCAAGAGCACGTGCGTGACGGCCGCTTTCGCGCCGACCTGTGGTATCGCATTGCTGTCTTTCCGATTTACTTACCACCCTTGCGCGAACGACACGGGGACATTGCGCAGCTCGCGTCGCACTTTGCGTTACGAGCGGCGCAGCGCCTCGGCAATCCGCCGCTCATCCCGACGCTCGCGGATCACGCGCTGCTCGCCACGTACGCGTGGCCAGGGAACGTGCGCGAGCTTGCGGCGGTCATGGAGCGGGCCGTCATCCTCGGCAATGGGCGCTCACTCGAGGTCGCCACCGCCCTGGGCGTCTGGCACGTGCCCCCGGCAGCTGTGCCCTTGCGCTCTGTGGCTCCGGTCGCAACGAACGTCAGTGAAGCGATCTCTACGCTCGACGCGGCGGCGCGACGCCACATCGAAGAGACGTTGCGACGTACGCACGGCAGGGTCCACGGGCCGCTCGGGGCCGCGCGTCTCCTCGGCATCAACGCCCACACGCTGCGCGCACGCATGCGCAAGCTCGGCGTCGATTGGCGCGCTTTTCGCGCGCCTTGACCGACTCGCCATCGCCCCCCTATAAGGCCGTCGAGTCGCCCATGCGCAGTGCCATCATCATCCCCGCACGGTTGGGCGCGACCCGCTTGCCGCGCAAGCCGCTCGCCACCTTGGGCGGCCTACCCCTCATCGTCCGTGTCATGCAGCAGGCCCGCAAATGTCGCGCCGTCGACGACGTGGTCGTGGCCACCGACAGCGAGGAAATCGCCGCGGCCGTCGAGCGCCACGGCGGTCGTGCGGTGATGACGTCGCCAAGCCATCCGAGCGGCAGCGACCGCGTCGCCGAAGCCGCCACAAGGCTCGCCGTTGATCTCGTCATCAATCTGCAAGGCGACGAGCCCTTCGTCGTCCCGAGCGATCTCGAGCGCATGCTAAAGCCACTTGCCGAAGGCCGCTGCGACATCGTGACGTTGCGCGCGCCCATCGTCACGCGCGAGGAGCTCGTCGATCCGAGCGCCGTCAAAGTCGTCTGCCGTGATGACGGCATGGCGCTCTACTTCTCGCGGGCCACCATCCCCTACGAACGCGCGCAGACCGGGGACATCGCCGGCACCTATCGTCACATCGGCGTCTACGGTTATCGGCGCGCCGCGCTCGAGCGCCTGGTGCAAAGCCCCGTCCACCCGCTCGAGACGCGCGAAGGCCTCGAGCAGCTGCGCGCGCTTGCCCTCGGGCAGCGCATCCTCGTGCTCGATGGCGAGACCCAAACCCGCGGCATCGACACACCACTCGATCTTGCCGCCGCCGAGCAGCGTGTACACACACTCGGCGAAGCCGCCTTCCCGGGATCGCCATCATGAGCAGTCGCACCGCAAAATATGTCTTTGTCACCGGCGGCGTCGTCTCGTCGCTCGGCAAGGGCCTCGCCGCCGCTTCCATCGCCGCGCTCATGGAAAACCGAGGCCTCAAGGTCTCGATGCTCAAGCTCGATCCGTACCTCAACGTCGACCCCGGGACGATGAGCCCGTTTCAGCACGGCGAGGTCTTTGTGACCGATGACGGCGCCGAGACCGACCTCGATCTGGGTCACTACGAGCGCTTTAGCACCGCCGTGCTCACACGCGCGAGCAACTACACGAGCGGGCGCATCTATCAACGCGTCATCGAGAAAGAGCGCCGCGGCGACTACCTTGGCGCCACCGTCCAGGTGATCCCGCACGTCACCGACGAGATCAAGCACGTCATCCTCGAAGCCGCTGGCGACGCGGATATCTGCATCGTGGAAGTGGGCGGCACCGTCGGCGACATCGAGTCGTTGCCCTTTCTCGAAGCAATTCGCCAAGTGCCCTACGAGATCGGCAAAGAAAACGTTGTCTACATCCACGTCACGCTCGTGCCGTTCATCAAGGCCGCGGGCGAGGTGAAGACGAAACCCACGCAGCACAGCGTCAAGGATCTGCGCGAGATCGGCATCTCGCCCGACATCCTGTTGTGCCGCAGCGAAGCGAATTTGACCAAGCAAGTCAAAGACAAGATCGCGCTCTTTGGCAGCGTCGGCGTCGATTGCGTCTTCTCCGCCGTCGATGTGCCCATCATCTATCAGCTCCCCATCGAGCTGCACCGCGAGGGCCTCGACGACAAGCTCGCCGAGCTGCTCAACATCTGGTCGCGTCCAGCGGCCCTCGAGCGCTGGCAGCGCATTGTCGATACGTTGCGCAGTCCGCAGGGAACGGTGCGCATCGCGGTTGTCGGCAAGTATGTCGATCTCGTCGACTCGTACAAGAGCTTGCACGAAGCGCTCGTGCACGGCGGGCTTGCCAACGGCTGCAAGGTGACCCTTGACTACATTGACAGTGAAGCGCTCGAGAAAGACGCCACGTTGATCGAGCGCGTACGCGCGGCCGATGGGCTGCTCGTCCCCGGCGGTTTTGGTGAGCGCGGCATCGAAGGCAAGGTGCAGGCTGTGAAATTCGCGCGCGAAAGTGGCATGCCCTACTTTGGCATCTGCCTCGGCATGCAGATCGCGGTCATCGAGTACGCGCGCCACGTCGCGGGCCTCGGCGGCGCCAATTCACAGGAGTTTGACCCCAAGACGCCCCACCCCGTCATTCATCTCATGGACGAGCAGCGCGAGGTGACGCGCAAGGGCGGCACCATGCGCCTTGGCGCCTACCCGTGTGCACTGCGCGAGGGCAG
>CAYHNK010000159.1:0-10703 GCA_964357695.1 uncultured Bdellovibrionales bacterium
AGCGGATCGTCGGGCGGCGATCGAAACATGCCGAGCGGCACCGGCGGCGACGTGTGCTGCGGCGCAGCGCTATCGCGTCTGCGGCGCCAACGGCAGCTGCCCGGCGACGACACCCGATCCGTTCTGGCAGGTATCGGCAGGCGGCACGACCATCCCGCTGACCCCAACGGTTGGCGCGAATGAGCTTGGCGCCACCATCGCCTCAGGCGCTGTTGTCGAGCACCAGCTCGGCGTGCAAGTCCTCGACACCGTGACCGCGGTCAACCCCGTGGTCGTCTCGTACGTCGCGACCGCGAACTAGGTCGCCGAGGGGCGGGCGATGCAGTCGTGGCCGGGGAGCGTGCGCAAGCTCGCGCGCCACCTCTGTACCCTCGTCGTGCTGGTGACGCCGGGGATGGCAGAGGCACAGTGGACTATGACATTGACGCTCGAAGGTGGTAGCGACGATGGGGCGACGACCACGCTCGGCAATGTCGTGCCGACAATCAGCGCCGAGGCCGCGTTTGGCGTGGTGAACACGCTCTATGGTACGCAAGGCGTAGGCGAGGGCGAGCGGGTGCGCCTGGAGACGGGCGGGCCCGGAAGCCATTTTGTCGCCACCATCGTCGCAACCGTGGCCTTCGTAGCTGGCTTGGATTGTCCAGTGACGCCAGCCGACTGCGTTCCGATGGGTCAGCAAGCTAACGTCGACTTCTACCAGGTCCCTGTGTCGTTCACTGCGGCACGGATCCGCTATGCCAACGGTACTGCGGCCAGCTGGACCGCCGAGGGCGCGGGGTCCCAGGTGCCTGAGTCCCAGTCGACCCTGCAAGCAGGCGTGAACAACGGTGGGCAGGTCACCCACCAGATCGCTGTCTTGGTTCTCGACAGCGATCTCGCGGGCGCCAAGACGACGGAGCTGCACTATGTCGCTGTGGCGATCCCCTAGCGTGCCACGCGCGGCTGTTGCGCCGCTTCTGTTCGCGGCGTTGGGGCTCACCTCCGGTCCAGTGCGGGCGTTCAGCATCGGCGTCTCGCCCGCCAAGCTGTTCGCCGAGATCCCGGCAGGCGTGAGCACCGAGCAGGAGCTGATCGTCACCAATGGTACCGAGAAGCCGCTGACCTTTCGCGCCAGCGCCCGCGACTATGGGCTCGATGCGCGCGGCGAGGAGTACTTTGCCAACGCCGGGACCCTGCCGGGGACGATGGCGAGCTGGCTGTCCTTTTTGCCGCGCGAGATCACGGTACCACCCAAGAGTCAGCGACCTATTCGGGTGGTCATCTCCGTACCGGCCGATGCGACCGGTGGTCACTACGCGCTCGTGCTCGTGCAGACCGAGACCGATGTGCCAGGCGCCGAGGGGAAGGGCATGGCGATGAGCGCCGGGCTCGGGGTCAAGCTGTACCTGGCCACCTCCGCGCGCATTCACCCACGGCTGGAGGTCAAACAGGCCAAGGTCAACCCGCCGACGCCGCACGAACGCATGGGCGTCGTCGTCGACGTTGCCAACACCGGCGATGTGCACGTCGAGCCCACCGCGCAAATGGTGATCATCGATGGGCAGGGCAATCTGGCGGGTCGCGCGGACGGGGGCCCAATTGGCACGCTATTGCCGGGCCAGCGCGGCCAGGCACGGCTCGAGTGGGGCGGCGAGCTCGCCCCGGGGAGCTACAGCGTGATTGTGACCATCACCTATGCCGGCGACGGGTCGCTCGTCGTCGAGCAGCCACTGGTTGTCGGCGCACCGAGGAGATAGGCTCCATGGCGCGCGGGCGAGCTGTGTTCATGCAGCGAGCCGGCTCCTTCGGGGCCATGTGCCTCGCTCTGCTCGCCGTCAGCCAGTTGCGGGCCGAGAGCGCCGAGCGGGTGGCGGTGCAGCGCTACCACAGCCGTACGCTCAACCTCGGTCAGCCGATTCGGCGGATCGTTGTCGCCTCGCCCGACATCGTCCTCGCCACGCAGGTGGCCCCAGACGTCGTCGAGCTTTACGGCGAACGGGTCGGCCGCAGCATGGTGCTCGTTTGGACCGAGCGTGGTCGTCTCGTGCTCGTGGTTGACGTGGAGCTCGAGCCGCAGGAGCGATTGCGGGTTGAGGCAACGGCGATCGAGCAGCCACGCGCCGGCACCGGCGCCTCGCTCTTTGCCTACCGTGGCACCGCCAACTTGCGTGTCGCCGAGGGCGTCACTGTGACGGGCCATCAGCACACCGCGAGCGCCTATCAACCCATCGGGGCCGGCCAGCTATTCTCGTTTGCGACCGCGGATGTGGTCGGCCTCGACGAGCGCTACCGGCTGGGCTCGTTTCTCTTGCGCTACCACGATCCGCTCGTCAGCCTGCAAGCGGGCGACGTCACCACCGAGGCGATGCCACTGCTGCTGAGCCCGACGGCGATTCGCGGTCTGGCGGGTACGTACCATTCGGACAACGTGCGTCTCGGCGCCTATGGCGGCCTCGAGCCGGGAGGAAGGCATCCGGCCCTCGTCTTTGACGCGACGCGCACCCAGCGCATCGGCACCTTCGCCGAGCTGGAGCTCGCCCCCAACGCGGCGTTGGCTGTGCATGCCCTGCGGCGCGAGCGCGTATTGACGCTGACCGGTCCCAAGACCGTGACCCAGATCGTGCCCACCTTGCGCTGGGAGCCCGGACCTTCGCTTGCCCTCGAGGCCTCCGGTGGCGTGAGCGAGCTCGGCCACGGCTGGACGACGCAGCTTCGGTACGGCATCCCCGTGGCGCAAGTCGGCGCGAGCTACTTCATGCAGGGCCATGGCTACTTGTATCCGGGCGCGCCGCGGCTCGACTCCGTGTCGGCGAATCTCGTCGTGCGCCCGTCGCGCAGACTGAACGTCTGGGGTGTCGCGACGCGCACCACCCGCGGCACGTTTGCCCTGGCACCGCGGGCCGAGGCGAAGGCAGTGCGCGACACGGAGAGCGTGCAGCTGTCGCTCTTTGCCGATCCCGTTTTCTCACAGCTCCAGCTTGGCTATACGCGCAGCTTTGACCTCGGCGCACCTGGTGCGACAACGCCGGCAATCGAGATCGAGCGGCAAATGTGGACGTTCTACGCCGACCGCGCGTTGCCATTCCAGCTTGGGCGGGTCGACCTGCGCGCGAGCGTCACCGACTACGCGCCGGTCGCAGGCCTGCGGGGTGCGGCGCGCTTGCGCCAAGGGGATCTGACCTGGCAGGGCACGGCGAGCTTTTTCACCTATCTTCTCGGTGCCGGCTACAGCCAAAGTCGCGCGCAGCTTCTCGATGGCACGACTGATCGACGCGCGCGCTACGCCATTAACCAAACCCTCGGCGTGTATTTGACGACGGTGCTCGCCGCGCTGCGCTTGCAGCTCACGCGCGACGCGGTGTCCGAGCGTGCCTTCGCCACGGGTACCGTCGTCGGCGCCGACGATTTGACCCGCGACAGCGTCGCCGCTTACCTGCGTCTTGTCTATCGCCCGACCGCCGCGCATGAGCTCACGGCCGACGTCTTTCTCAACAACCTGCTCATCGGCGCGCCTCGCAGCGACGTGCTCATCCCCCCGGGGTTGCTCGAAGACACGACGGCGACGACGGTGTTTCTCACCTACGCTTTCTACTTCGGCGATGCGGTGCACGCCTCGGGCCTGCTCGATGCGCTCTCCTCCGAGACGGTGCGGCTCGAGGTCTTTCTCGACGGTAATGAGAACGGCACGCGCGAGGCCGACGAGGCACCGGTCGAGGGCGTGAGCGCCTTTCTCGACGGTGGTGAGCGACGGATCACCGACCGCGACGGTACGGTGGAGTTCGGTGGCCTCGGCGAGAGCCTGCACCGCGTCACTGCCGACGTGAATGGCGCCGCCAAGGGCGGCCGCAACCTGCGCTTTACCACCGCTTCGGCACGGCTCGTCAAGCTCACTCCCGGCGAGCATCGCACCATCGCCGTGGGCCTCTCCGATCGCTCGCGCATCGCCGGCGCAGTCTTCAACGACGGCAACCTCGATGGCGAGCAGCAGGCGGGCGATCCCGGTCTACCGGCTATCGCCGTGTCGCTATGGCAGGGCGAGCGCGTCGTGACCGAGGCCCTCACGAGCTCGACGGGCACCTTTGAGTTCGGCACCCTTGCTCCTGGGCCCTACAGGGTGAGCATCGCGCGCGACAAGCTCCCGGGCAACCACGAGGCGCTCGGTGCCGATGCGACGCTCACCGTGGGCTCGAGCCAAATCGCGCGGGTCATGGTGCCGATCGTCGCCTACCGCAGCATCGAGGGTCGCGTCTTTGTCGACCGCAACGACAACGGCGTCTTCGATGACGGCGAAGAGCCCCTCTCAGGCGCCGAAGTCCACTGGGACGGCAAGTCGGTCAAGAGCAACGGTGGCGGCAAGTACCTTATCCGCAAGCTGCCGGCCGGCGAGGTGCAGGTTTGGATCGACCCTGTGTCGCTGCCGCCCGGCCACGAGCCGACCGGACGTATTCCCGTGGTGCTGCCGATCGAGCCGACGACCATCGATCTCGATCTCGCGGTGCGGCGGGTGACGCCGGTGTCGTAACGCGTTACTCCGCGATGCAGAAGGATTCCACCGCGAGCCAGTACAGTGAGGCGCCTGCGTCCGTGGTCCCAATGGCGGTCGGGTTTTGCTCCCAGCGGCCGCAGACGGCGTAGGCGAGCCCCGCGGTGAGCGGCCAGCATCCGGTGTCATAGCAGCCGACGGCCTGCCCGCCGTAGTTGCCGCCGAGCGGCACCGGCACCAGAATGCCTTCGCATCCCTGAGCGTCGAGCGTGAGCTGCCCCGGACAACTGCACAGCTCGTCCGTGCAGATGCATGGCGACGATCCGGGTAGGCCGAGCTGCTGCGTCGACGCGCCGCGCAGTGCGACGCGCTCGCCAAGCTGCGAGGTGGGTACGCTCGCCAGATAGGCGGCGTCGATCGGCCGATAGGTGGCCGGGTCGCAACAAAACGTCGGGTCGCTCTCGGGTGCGCCGCATTCGAGGATCGAGCGCCACGATGAAGGCGAGTCGTTGCAGCTGCCCGCAAGCAGCGACAGCAAGGGCAGCGCTAGGTATCGTCTCGTCGTCATTGCACCCTCCGGACGCCGACGCGACTGTTCTGCACGCGGGCGCGCGCCGTCTTGTCCTTGGCGAGCGGCTCGCGATTGCCGACGGCATAGAAGAAGACGCGATCGCTCGCGAAGCCGGCGCGCTTATTCACGAGCGCTTGGAGCACCGACAGCTGCTTGGTCGCGAGTGCCGCCGAGCGCTCGCCGGATCCCGGCAAGTCGACATGGACTTCGAAAGCCAAACGCAGCTCCGGGACCGCGCGTAACAGGCGCGCGATGTCCGTGACGAGCTTTGACGCCATCGGCGTCAAGGTCGTGGTCTGCGGCTTGAAGATGCGTTGGTTCTGTGCGGTGCCCGTGTACAGGCGCGCAAGCAGGCGTCGCTGCGCTCCGGAAAGCTTGAGCTCGGGTCGCGGCGCTGTATCCTCGGGCGCAAAACGGTATGCGCGCGCCTCGGTCGTCGGCGCGGCCGCCGTGGAGTCCGCACCCTCATCGGGGAGCGACGGCAAGTCGGTGGCCGTGTCGCTGCCCTGCAAATCAGGGAGCGACGGCAGGGCGGTCGTGCCAGGGTCTGTGCCCGTCGGCATCGTCAGCGGCGCCTCGGCGGCGGGAGCGCTCGGCGGCGGTGCGGGGGTCTGGATCTTGAGCAAGCTTGGACGCTTGGCGCAGACGCTGCGGCTGACCGCCAGGTTGCTGCGCTCGTAGACGAGGTTGCCGACGAGCTTATCGAGCGAGTCGAAGGCCATCGAGACGACAGGCTGATGCTGTAATGACGCCCAATCATCCTCGTGCACTACCGCGCCGCGCCAGAGCACCTCACCGCTGCGCACTTCGATGAGCGACGACTCGAGTGAGATGGGCGCCTGCGTGCTGCGGCCGTAAGCGCGCACGTCGCCACCAAACACTGCTTGTGCACCAATCGCCTCGCCGTAGGCGCGCGCGGCCTCGACGTTGGCGGGTGGGCGGTAGGTGATCCCTTGGGCGTCGAGGATCAGGCGCACCTCGCTGGGCTCGACGATGTTGTAGTGGCCCGAGACGAGGAGTCTGCCGGCCAGCATTTCTGCGGCGACGTCCCCGGCGCGGTAGTCGCGGGTGTCGTTGGCGAACGGTAGGACGGCGATGCACTGCAAGCCCGCGAGCGCAGCCCGATTGACGGCGCTCTCGGTGACCGCCACGGCGCACCCGGTGCAGAGCGCCACCCCGAGCAACATGCCGGCGGTGATGGGGATCTGTAAGCGTGTCGCCATGGCCGCCTAAATGCGCCCCGCCAAGTCGTCGGTGAGCTGCGCCACGACGCTCCCGGCCGCCTCACTGAGTGCGGCGCTGTCGTAAGTGAACAAGAGGGACTTCTCGGCGCGTGCCGTAGCGGCCCAGACGATGGTGCCCGTGGATGCGGCAATCAGCCGCAGGTCGAGATGGACCACCGGCGTGGTCAGGCCGCCAGGATTCGTGCGTCCTTCGGTGTATTCGAATGCGAACACGGTGCCGACGAGGATCCCATCGACCCCGAGCTTGACGGCGATCTCTTGGGCTCGGGTGCGGTCGAAGCGCTCCGGATCGACGCCGAGCTCGGGTGGCACGACGATCGTGCGCAGCGTCGTGCGCGAGCCCAAACGCTCGATGAGCAGATCGCGCGCGACCGCAGCGGCTTGCGGCGACGCCGTGCGGTTCACCAGCGTCGCGACGGCGACCGAGCGCATGCCCAAAGGTTTCCCGGTGGGAACGCCACTCGCCTGCATGGTCGTCGACAGACAGCCGCCGGCGCCTAGGAGGACCACCACGCCAACGAGTCGGGTGCACATGGGATCATTGTAGCGCGTTCTTGCACCTCACGGGTAGGCGCAGCGTACGCCAATTGTGCTCAAGCGCGCATCAGCGCGGGCGGAGTAGCGAAACGCGGCGCGCAAGCTGTCTGACTCGTTGGACCACGAGCCACCGCGCACAGTCTTGTACTCGCCTTCGGCGGGACCGCGCGGATCGTTGCGCTCGGCGTTGGCGTAGTAGTTTTCGTCAAACCAGTCCTCGACCCACTCCCAAGCGTTGCCGCTCATGTCGAGGGCTCCCGCGGGGCTCGCACCACGCGGAAAGCTGCCCACGGGAGCGAGATAGGTGAAGCCGTCGTCGAGATCGCGCTCGAGGCGCCAGCCCTTACCGGCGATGGCGCTGCAACGTTGGTCGCAGCCGTTGGCCTGCGTGCCGTCGTAGGGCGTGTTGCCCCAGGGGAAGAGACGTCCATCGGCGCCGCGCGCGGCGAGCTCCCATTCGGCCTCGGTTGGTAGGCGCTTGCGCACAAAGCCGCAGTAGCGTTTGGCCTCCTCGAAGTTGACGCACACGATCGGCATCTCCGGCTTGCGGTACTCCTCCGGTAGGCGCACGCCGATCGCCCACTTGTCGGCCTTGCGATCCCAAATACGGCACGAGGACTCGCTCGCGGCGGCGCACTTGCCCGCTTTCACACAGGCGTCGTACTGGGCGCGGGTCACTTCCGTCTTGTCGATCCAGAATCCGGAGACCTGCGTCCAGTGCGCCGGCTGCTCGGGACGCCACCACGACGCGAGGCAATTGTGCTTGCGGGCGCGACACAGGCTCATGGCGCGCTCGAGCTCCCCCGGCGATGAGCCCATGCGGAAGGGGCCTTCCGCGACGAACACCATGCCATCCAGCCCGGCGACGCAGTGGCCCGCAGAGCAGCCCTCGGGTGCCTCGCAGGCAGTGGCCACCCACTCCGCGCAGCCGTTCCAGTCGCCATCGGTGCAGGCGAGCACCGAACGGTCTTTACAGCTCGTCTCGCCGGTGGTGCAGGCATTGTCGCACGGCATGGGTGTCGACGTGCTGACCACCATCCCCTGCGTCGGTGTGAGCGTTTGCAGCAGGCCATTGAGTGCCGCCTGCACGGCTGGCATGGAGCAGGGGCTCTCGGCCGACGCCTCGACCGTCGTCGACTCGCGCCCGTGGGTGACCAGCTCGACCTTGAGGCTACAGCGTGCCTCGGTGACCTTGGCGAGATGTACGAGGAGCGTCCAATCGGCATCCATTTGGCTGCCGACAGCGCTCCAGCACGCTGTGCCTTGCCCGTCTTGTGTGCAGGCCGGTGCTTGCTGGCGCGCAAAAGCGATCTCGCTCTCGGGAATGACACTGACGTTCGGCAAGGTGCCGAGCTGCGTCTGGAGATGTTGTAACAGCGCCAGGCGCGCCGCCGCAGGCACGGGCTGCGCCGAGGTGGGTGTGGTGAGGACGGTCGCGACGACGCGGTAGAGCGTGGGTCGCAGCCGGGTGGATGCCGGCTCGGGTCGGGCGCAGGACATGCCGACGAGCAGGCAAAGGAGCGACGTGCGGATGGGCATGAGTGTGTTCCTGATCGTTAACACGCACCGTCGCCCGCTTCAACAACCCCGCCCCCGCGTGGGCGCGGATCCGCAAAGTCGGGCTGAGGAGAGCCGCGTCCCTGAGGAGCCGCCGCACAACTGTAGTCAAGCGCGGCCTTCGAGACGGCTTGCTGCGCAAGCCTCCTCAGGCACGCGGTTCGGGCGGCGGCGTCTCGAAGGGCGAGGCGGGTGGGAGCCACCCCGACGGCCGGGAACCGCACCCCCCCCCGCGTCGCACGTTGTGCGTGCTTGTGGACGGCGGAGTCGATTCGCGCCACAATGGCCCCTCGTGATCGGACCTGCACACATCCTGTCGCTCGCCTGGGCCGTCGCCGTGCCCACCGAAGTGCAATACGTCGGCAATCCGAACGCCGTGCAGGTGGTCGAGCGCGGCGCCGCCGAGCGCTATGTCACGCTGACCAAGCAGGCACCGCTGCGCGCCGAGGTCACCGGGCCTGGCACGCTGCGCATCGAGGTCCGCGCGCCGCTGAAGCGATCGCAAAAGAAGGCCAAGCGCGTGTCGCTGCGGGCGCTGCTCGACACTGTCGAGAGTGGTCGTTTTCCGCTCGAGCTGCGTCAGGCGCCGCGTGCCAGCAAGGCCCAGTTTCGTGGACCCGGCACGCCGCGTGGCAAGGTACCGTCGGCGTCATATGTGACCTCGTTGCCTATCGAGGCCGGGGCGTACTTTCTCGAGCTGCAGATCGACGGCGCCGAGCCACTGCTGTTCGTCTCGTTGCGCGTCGAGGAGACGACTGTGGAGTCAACACCGCAGCCGACGGGGGACGATTCGCTGGCCGCGCTGCCGGCATTGCCCGGCCTGCCCGAGGTGCCGAATGACTCCGGCGTCGCGCCATTGCCGCTGCCGTCGGACGACGCGGTGGTGCCCAGCGCTGGTACTCCAATCGCGGCGGAGGAACCGGCCGCGACTCCTGCGCCGGACGCCGCTTCGTGGGTGTCGTACGCGGGCAGCGCGCCACAGGTCACCATCGAGGAGATGGGCGACAGCAAGGTCTATCGCGAGGTCGCAAGCGACAAGCCGCTGCGGGCCGAGGTCACGGGCCCCGGGACGCTCATGGTTGGCGTGCGCGGCGCGCTCGGCAAGGGAGCGCCATCGGCGCTCGTGCTGCACGTCGACGTCGATGGCACCGAGCGCGGTGCCTTTCCGGTTCAGCTCGAGCCGACGCCGCCATCGGCAGCGACGCGCTTTGTCGAGGGGGGTCGCGCGGGCGAACGACCGAGTGCCGAGGCATGGTTCACCCTCGAGATGGCTGCCGGGGCGGCGTTTTGTACGGTGACGCTCGAGCCTGAGGGCGCGCTCGCCTACGTGGCCCTCGAGCTGACGCCGTCGAGCGTCGACGTTGCCGTGCCGGAGAAAGACCCTTCGCTGCTGTCGCGCGAGGAGCTGGAGCGCTTGCAGGAGCTTTCCGCTTCAGCTGAGCATGGGGCCCAGGACGTCGGCGCCAGCTGGCGTCTGGCGTTGGAGGTTGCCGCTGGCGGGTTCACGCCACTTGTCGAGGGGGAGATCGGCTACGGTGCCCGCGTCGGCCTGCAGCTGACCGCCCCGTGGTTGCGTGGAGTGCTCGGTGTGTCCCTGAGCGGTGCGCTACAGCAAGCCTCCGGGGTGGCGACCGGCATCGTCGGCGGACCCACGGCGAGCCTGTTCGAGATTTCGCGCCGTCGCCGCCTGGTGCCGCTCGAAGCGGGACTGCATCTGCTCATCCGGCCGACGCGACGGTTGCGTCTCATTGCTGAGGGCGGCGGTGGTCAGTACTGGCTGGAGATGACGCGCAACGTCTTGGGCCGTGAGCGCACGCTGTATCGCGCGAGCCGCGGTGGTTGGGGCGCTCTGCGACTTGGCCTGGCGTTCGAGGGCGGCATGTTGTTTGTCGGCGGGCGTGGCTACGGCGCGGGTGCGGTGAGCAGTCTCGGGGGCACGACGAGCATCACCGGCGTGTCCATCGAGCTGGGGTACGGGTTGGTGTTGTAGCGGACGGGCGGCTCGCAGCCCCGAAGGTAGCAGCCACTTGCTCGGCAAGGCTGCGCTCGAGGGCTAGCTCGTCGAGAATGGGCTCGGGCGAGGACGCCACCGACGAGGTTGTTGACGTAGGGAGAGGGCCTAAGCAGGAGTCGACTCTGGAAGGCGCGAAGCAATGTCGGTGCCAGCCGGGGACACGGGCTACGAGCGCCTTGCGCGCGGACGCCGATTCCAGGGTCGCTTGCGCGTCGCACAATGGGACACGCGTTTCGCCGCGAAGAGGTTGGCACCTCTTGGGGGCTCGTCCCGTGGAGGCGAGCAAGCTCGTGGACAAAGACGGTGACGGCACGGACG
>CAYHNK010000160.1:0-10675 GCA_964357695.1 uncultured Bdellovibrionales bacterium
TCCGCGCAGGCCGTCGAGGACCCCCGTATGACCACCGCGATGGTGAACATGCACAATGCCTGGAGCAGCAATGGTGGCTCGCTACTCATGTACTTCAGCTCGACGGGCGACTATCAGTGGGGCTTCACTCCCGACGTCTACAATCTCGCAACTCCCAAGCTCCTTGCGATCGATGCCCTCAACGCCGCGGAGCGTGCGCCGCCGACCTTGGGCACGCTCGTCCCTGGCAGCGTTGCCGGCAACCTCCCAGGGACCTGCTCGCGAGGTTGGGGCTGCAACCCCCTCGCTGCGTGGGACAACTTCACGGCCGATGGTAGCAAGATCCTGTGGGCTAGCTACACCTTCCGCGCAGACGCAGCGGCAGCGTGGACGGTGACCCTCTCGTTCACGAGTGCGAGCAGTGCCTCGGTGGCGGTCTACGTCGACGGCAATCTCATCGGCACGCAGAGCACCTCGGGAGCGGCGCTCAGCTTCGACGCCGGCACCGTGGGTGTGGGTCTGCACGGCGTCGTCGTGCGGGCGGCCAGCGGGACGTTCGTGCTCAGCAACGTCGCCGTCGACTGAGCATCGTCGTCGCTCGTATGCAGCACATAGCGCGTCCTTGTGGCAGGTGATATACGGTATGAGATGCGAGCGCACACCGACCTCATGGCGGCGCGACTGCGCACTGCCTTCGACCTGCACGCGGCCGGCGCCCAACTTCAACGCCAGAAGCTGCGCAACGCCAATCCTGGCGCGAACGACGCGACGATTGACCTGCTCCTACGAGCCTGGCTGCGGACGCGACCGGGCGCCGAGCGCGGTGACGTCGGCGGCGATACCGTCGCGAGAATCGACGGCTGATGACCTCGCGCTTGGAGGCGGTACTCCGTCTCGCGGCCGGTCACGCGTAGACCCGCCGCGTGGGTGTCTGCTACCGCCCAGCGCAAGGTCGCAGGAAAGTATCTGCGCATCGTTCGGGATCTGTCGCTGGCCCATTTTCGGCCAGCCGACCCGCCGTAGGAGACGGATGATGCGTATGTCCCCCTTTGCGCGCCGCGTTAGCGCCCAATTCCTCACGCTGTCATGTGTCGCCGTCGCCGCGTTGGTCCAAGTGGGCTGTGGCGCCGGTTCCGCTGACGCGGTCTTTGACGACCCGAATGACACGACCACCTGCGAGCCGGAGTCCGAGACGGTCTTCTGCGGTCGCGTCGGTCGCAACTGCGGGCCCGCGAGTGGCACCGACAGCTGCGACGCCGCGCGCACGGTGACGAGCTGCGGCAGCTGTGTGGGTCTGAACGAAACCTGCGGCGGCGGTGGGGAAGGCGTTTGCGGCGTCCCGGGTGGGCTCATCATCTCGGTGCCGCTGACGTTCGACACCTACGAGCTCGTGCAAGGCGGTACCCTCACCGGCACGGTCACGTACGCTAATACCTCCGATGCGGCAATCGACCTCACGGACATCGTCATCGCCGCGCGGCCCCCGGGAGGGACGCACGCGGGGGGACCGTACTTGGATCTGACGCCGTCGACGGGTGCGACGAGCATCGCCGCGGGGGCGAGCCTGCTCGTGACCGCATCGCGCACCTTCTCGGCCGCCGACACGGTCGGGCAGTGGGAAGCCTATGCGACGTACGAGACCAGCATCGACGCGGTGTGGCACGACGGCCCGAGCGTCTTTTTCAGCGTCACCGCGGCGGCGTGTGTCGCCGAGTCCGACCCGGAATTCTGCTCCCGGCTCGGCGCTTCGTGCGGCAGCGTCAGCGCCAACGACAACTGTGGCACGTCGCGCACGGTGGCGAGCTGTGGCGCGGCGTGCGTCGACCCCGCGACCTGCGGCGGCGGCGGCATCGCCAATGTCTGCGGGGAGCCGGGCGCGGCCACGCCGAAGCTCGGCACCAACTTCAACTGGTGCGCGGACTGGGACCCCGAGAAGCTGCCGGCCGATCTCGTCTGGTCGGCGCGGCCGTGGGCCACGGGCGATGGCAACGGCACCAACGTCGGCAACTGGGCCCCGATCGATGCGCAGGGCTGGCCCATGGTGTCCGTCGGCACGTCGTTCGGTGCCATCTTCGAGGGCGATCCGTGGGTGGGGACCTACAAGCTCAGCTTCAAGGACCGCGACGCGAGCACCACCGGCGACGCGGTGACCTCGCGCAGCGGCAACATCACTCTGACCAACAAGCAGCACGACGCGGGCACCAACATCACCACCTACGACGTCAACGTACCGTCGTTCGTCGAGGGCCAATTCATCTGGCTCATGTGGGCGGGCACAACCGGCGGCGTCACGAACGTGCATCTGATGCGCCCGCTCAAAGACGGCAGCGGCTGGCACGCCATCGGTACGCCACTCTCGGACTTCATCATCGATCGCCTGGCGCACTTTACGACCATCCGTGTGATGCACACGCAGGGGTCCGCGGGTGGCAAGGCCGGCGGCGAGGACGTCACGTGGGCCGGACGCACCAAACCCTGGTCGGTGCAAACCCGCTCGAGTGAGGCGGGGCGCCCAGGCGGCGTGGCCATCGAGAATCTCATCGCCATGGCGAACCAGGCAGGTAAAGATCTCTGGCTGGTCGTGCCGTTTCTCGCCGACGACGACTACATCCTCAAGATGGCGCAGGTGCTGCGCTACGGCTCCGACGGCGTCAGTCCCTACACCGCAGCGCAGGCGTCGCCGGTGTTCCCGCCACTGCGCGCGGACCTGCGCGTCTACGTCGAGCACGGCAACGAGATCTGGAACTCCGGCGGCGCCTACTGGGAGAGCGAGAACTACGCGGCCGACGGTGCCGAGCGCGCGGCTGGCGACCCGCATCACACGGGTTATCGCACCTCGAGCTCGAGCACGTGGGGCATGGCCTGGCGCCGCGTCGGCTACCTCGTCGTGCGGCAGGCGCTCATCTTCCGCGGCGTCTTCGGCGACGCAGCCATGATGACGCGCGTGCGTCCCATCCTCGCGACGCAGCACGTGCGCTACGCGACCACCCAAGAGCCGTTCGACTACATCCGCGACGTCTGGGGTCAAGGCTACAACACCACTGTTGTCTACGGTGAGGTCAACGAGTACGGCAACGTCGCGCACCCGGTGAGCTACTATCTCTACGCGCTCGCCACCGCGCCCTATTTTCCGGCCGGCAACACCGCCGTCAATGTCACGAGCGCGGCGACCATCCTCGACAGCGTCATCGGCGACCTGAGTCAGACGACCGCCGGCACCAACGTCCCCGCCATGACCTGGAACGCCGACATCGCGCACTCGTTCGGCATCGAGTACGTCGCCTACGAGGGCGGCGGCAACTTGATTCCGCAGCTCATGCCGGGTGGCGCCACGAGCACCACCATCGCCAACGCGCTCGCGGCGAGCTACGACCCCGTCGACGGCGCACGCATGGGTGCGAACATCGATCCGGGCACGGGTCTGCCACGCGCCGACCAGACGAGCTACGCCTACGGTCGGGCCCTGAGCGCTTGGGCCAGCGCTGGCGGCACCTTGTTCGTACATTTCGTGCTCGGATCCGACGCCGGCGGGAGCAACATGTTTGGGCTCTGTCCGCCGTCGACCGAGTCGGGCTCCGACCCGCGCCTCGAAAGTGGCCCGAAGTGGGACGCCATCAAGGCGTTCACTCAAGCTTGGGGGCAGTGAAGGCGTCAAACACGCGCACGTGACGCTCGTTCCCGCGCTGTTGCCGATGTTCTTGGCCCACGCGCGCCGCTCGGGTTAAGCTCGATTCTGGAGATCCAACCTGAGCAGAACGAGCGCCTCACGGGAACCGACGCGGCGGCTGCGCTTACCGCTGCTGCTGTGCATGGTCGGCGTGCCGCTTGTGGCTCAGGCCACCGATCTCGAGACGTGGGCACACGAGGTGCGTGCCGATCCCGACTTCAAGGTGCGGCTGGCGGCTGGCTTGCGACTCGGTGGGCTCGGCGATCGGCGTGCCGTGCCGATCCTCATCGACGCGCTCAACGACACAGTGGCCACTGTTCGCACCGTGGCGGCGGGTGCCCTCACCCGACTCGCCAGTCGAGAGGTTCCCGCGGCAGAGCGCGCCAACGCCCTCGAAGCGCTGCGGCGGGTGGCGACCCGGGACCCGGACGAGCACGTGAGAGTGGCAGCACAAAGTGCGCTCGAGGCCTTCGAGCTCGCCGAGAGGCTGGCACGACCACGACTCGCCAAGGACGCCATCTTCGTGCACGTCGAACCACTCACCGATGCCACGGGCGCGCTGGAACAAGCGACCTTGGCGGCGCTCACCGGTACTGCTCGGGAAGCGGTGCTGATCGCTGACGATAGCTTTCTGGTCGACTGGCCGCGTGGCGGGGCTCCGACGCGTGCCGAGCTCAAGCGCGTCGGAGCGCGCGGCGCGGTGGTCGTCATCCCGACCCTGGCGCAGCTGGACGTACGCTCAGCAGGCTCACGCACGCAGATCGAGTGCAAGCTCAGCCTGATTATCGCCGCCTTTCCAGGGAAAGCGGCGCGCGTGTTTCTCGACGGGCGGGCCAAGCTCGATACGAGCGACGCGCCGGCCGCCGTGGCTGCGGCAAAATCGCGCTGCGTGGCCGATATCGTCAAGCACCTGATGGGCAAGCAACTGGCCGCCGACATCCGGGCCCACGCCAGATGAGGGGGAGTCGCGTGACGCAAGACGAACGACACAAGAGACGCTGGCGCAACCTCCTGTTGGACGCTCGTTATCAGATCACGTTCGCGCTGCCGATGGTCCTCATCGTCGCGGCCCTCTTCGCGGGTTTGGGCCACGTGGCCATGCGTAAGGCGGCCTCCGTGACCAAGATCGGCGTGGCTCAGATCGAACAGACCGGCGCTCCCTACCTCACCGACGCGCGAGCCACGCAGGAGACGCTGTTGCATCGCGAACGCCTGATCCGCTTCGGCATCGTCGGCAGCGGCGTCCTGCTTTGCCTGGCGCTGGCACTGTACGGGGTTGTGCTGAGCCATCGGGTGGCGGGACCGCTTTATCGCCTCGAGGTTGAGCTGGGTAAGCTGCGCGAGGGCAAGCTCACGCCGGTGCTCCCGTTGCGCAAGACGGACCAGCTCGCCGAGCTCTATGACTCCTTTCGCGACGCCGTCGAGGCCGTGCGCCAACGCGAAGAGCGCGACATCGTGGTGATGCGACAATTTGTCGCCGTCGTCGAGCGGGAGGCCGTGGGCATCGATGTTGCGTCGGTGCAGAAGCTGCGCGAGCGACTCGCCGTGAAGGAGGCCGGTCTTGGCTGAGCACACGCACGCGCGTCGCCTGCGAAACCTGGTCGTCGACGGCGGCTTGCAGTGGCGTTACGTGCTCTGGGTCACGGGTATGACCGTCGTCGTCGCCGTCGCGCTCGGTCTGTTGATCGTGCAGCAGAGCACGTTTGCCTCTGAGCAGATCATCACGGCACTCCAAGACGAAGCGACGAGCTGGCTCGATGCCCAGGCGCGCGCCGCGGTGATTGCTCAGCTCGGTCAGACCGATCTGCGGCTCGTCGCGACGATGACTGCCGTCGGCTTCGGCCTCACCGCCGTCGTCGCCGTCGCGCTGCTCTGGATGAGCCATCGCATGGCGGGGCCGCTCTATCGCATCGGGTACGAGCTCGAGCAGTTACGCCAGGGCCGGCTGAGCGCTCCCGGCGACCTGCGCCGAGGCGACCAGTTCCGACACCTCTTCGATGCGTGGCGCGCGACCCACGACGCCTTGTGCGAGCGGGCCCGCGCGGACATCGCTGTGATGACCGAGGCTATTGACGCGACACAGCGCGTGGGCACGCACTCACCCAGTCTGCACGCTGCCCTCGAGGAGCTGCGCCAGTTGGTCGAAGACAAGCGGGCAAGCCTGTGAGTGTGCCGCCCCTCGTCGCCAGCGCGGCGCTTTGACGTCTACCGCCGATCTAGCTAAGCTCGCAAGCGGCTGGGGAGGCCACAGGTGTGGTTAATCGAGGAGCATTGAATGAGGCTTGGCCTCTTTCTCTCGGAGGCGGGTGGCGCGCTAGGTAAGGTTGTCGATGTTCCGTGGCTCGCGAGTCAGTATCGCGAGCTGGCGGCTGTCGAAGTTCTCCCGGAGACCCTCAGCCGGGCAGCGCTCAATCGAGTGGCCGCCCTCGTCACGAGCGCCCAGCTCGACGGCGTCGTCCTGGCCGGCGAGTCGCCGCGCTACTACCAGAGTGTGCCGAATGCGGCGGAGTTGCTCGAGACGTTGGGGCGCAGCGGCATCAACGGCAATCGCATCGGCTACGCCAACCTGCTCCAACACGTCGCCGGACCTCACCGCAACAGCGCCCAACAGGCGACGCAGAAGGCGAAGCTGCTCATCGACGTGGCACTCGCGCGCCTGCGCTGGGCCCCCGCCGTGGCACATGTGGATGTGGCACCGCGACGGGCCGTGGCGATCTTCGGGACGACGTTTGCCGGCATGATGGCGGCAGCCCAGCTTTTGCGCCGCGGCTACCGGGTGACGATTCTCGACCACACGCCCGAGTGGCGGGCACTCGATACGCCCGGGGCCGTGACCGAAGAGCTGCTGCCAACGCTGAGCTACGTGCGCGATCACACCCTCGCGCGCTTCTATGTCGGCACGCTGCACGGCTCGTACGGGCGCGCGGGGGATTTCGCACTACAGCTCGACGGCGGGGAAGTGTTGCGGGTCGGCGGCCTGCTGCTCGCGGTCGATCACGATCCGGGCTATTGCGCCGCGCTCTATCCCCATCTGCGCGTCGATCGCGACAAGCAGGGTAACTTCACCACCCGCCCGTGGAGCGTGTTGTCATTGCGATCCGATGCCCCCGGCGTCGTGGTGATACCGCCGCAACGCCGCATGGCGCTCTCCGAGATGGCCCTGCACGTCGACAGCGCCGTGCTTGCACTCGAAGGACTGCTCGAGCAGCGCGAGGTGCGCCACGATCTGCTCGTCGCCGCGGTGCACGACGACCTCTGTGGCGGCTGCGGCACGTGCGTCAAGACGTGCGTATTTCACGCCGCGCGCATCGATGCGACGCGACGCATTTCAGTGACGGAGATCGAGCGCTGCGTGGGTTGTGGCAACTGCGTGACGGCTTGCCCAACCGGCGCCCGCGATCAGGCGTCCGCGCCAACGATGTATCTGTTTGAGAGCGTGGACATTCTCGCGTCCTTTCGACCCGCCCACCAGGCGAAGGTGCTGTATTTGTTGTGCGAAGGGTGCGGCTACCCGGCGCTCGATGGCGCGGCGTCCTCAGGCGCGCAGTATCCCACGGGCATCTTGCCGCTCGCGGTGAGCTGCGGTGCGCGCATCGACACACAGCTCATCTTACAAGCGCTGCACGCGGGCTTTGACGGCGTAGCGATTGGCATTTGCGAAGAAGGCCATTGCCGCAACATCGTCGGCAACGTCGATCTGGGCCGACGGGTCGATCTCTTTCGCACCGTGCTGCGCAGCCGCGGCATCGATCCGGAGCGACTGCGCGTCTTGCGCCTCACGCAGTCGGACAGCGCTGCGAGCGCGGCGCAGGCCGTGCAGTTTGCGAGCGACTTGGCCGAGATGCAGGGGATCGGACTATGAGTCAGGTGACCTTGACGACCGGCCACCTGCAAGGCTGCTTTGGCTGTCACGTGGCGTTGCTGGACTTGCATGAGGAGCTCTTGCCGCTCTTTGCGCGCGTGCAGCTGTTGCGCTCGCCGCTGAACGACGTCAAAGAGGTGCCCGAGGCGGACATCGGTATTCTCGACGGCTGCATCGCCAACGAGGACAATCTTCGCCTGGCGGAAAAATTTCGACAGCGCAGCAACAAGCTCGTGGCGCTTGGCACGTGCTCGACCATGGGTGGCATTCCGGGTCTGCGCAACCTGCACAGCGCCAGCGCCGTGCTACAGCACGCGTACCTCGATCTCCCGAGCAACACCGAGGCCACCCTTCCCACCGGGCCGAATCTGCCGCCGCTTTTGCCCGACGTGCGCGCGGTCGGTCAGGTGGTCAAGGTCGACTACGAGATCCCGGGTTGCCCGCCGCTGCCCTCCGTCATCGCCAGCGTGCTGACGGCCATTCTCGACGGACGCGAGCCGGAGCTACCGCAGCGCAACCTCTGCTACGAGTGCGTGCGACGGCACGAGAAGCTGCTCGTACCGACGCGCGAATTTGTCACGAGCGATGTGCACGCCATTATGGAGCTCGAGCACATCGACCCGCAATTGTGCTTTCTTGAGCAGGGTCTGTTGTGCATGGGGCCGGCGACACGTCAGGGTTGTGACTCGCGCTGTGTGCGTGCGAGCTCCCCCTGCCGCGGCTGCATGGGGCCGACCGCCGGCGCGCGCGAGCAAGGGGCCAAGATGGTCAACGCACTCGCGTCGGTCTTGCCCGCAGGGGGCCTGATGGCGCTCGAAGATGTCGTCGGCGTGGGCTATCGGTACGCGCTGCCTGTGTCGATCGTGCCACGTCGCCAAGATCGCGCCGGAGAGAAGAAGCGATGAGTCGCCAGGTCACCATCGATCTCCTCACCAAGGTGGAAGGGCACGGCCGCGTGACCCTCACGCTCGGCGCGGACGGCGCTCTCGAGAGCAGCCATTTTCACGTGACGGAGTTTCGCGGCTTCGAGAAATTCTGTGAGGGCCGCATGCTCTGGGACATGCCGGTCATCACCACGCGCATCTGCGGCATCTGTCCGGTGAGCCATCACCTCGCCTCGGTCAAGGCGGCGGAGGCCTGTCTCGGCGTCGCACCACCGCCGACCGCCATCAAGCTGCGCGAGCTGATGCACATGGGGCAGCTCATCAACTCGCACGCCATGCACTTTTTCTATCTCGCGGCGCCCGACTTCGTCGTCGGACCCGACGCGCCACCGCAAGAGCGCAGCATCGTCGGCATCATCGAGCGCAACCCGGAGCTCGCGAAAAAGGCCATCATGCTGCGCAAGTATGGCCAGGACGTGGTCGAGAAGGTGGGCGGGCGCGCGATCCATCCCGTAACGGCGATCCCGGGCGGCATGTCGCGCTCGCTCGATCACGCGGATCGTCACGGGTTGGCGAAACAGCTGCCCCAGGCGCTCGAGCTGGCAAAGCTCGCGCTCGCGACGGCGAAGGCGCTGATTAGCGAGTACGCCACCACCTTGCCGTCCCTCGGGGCGCTCGATTCGATGCATCTCGGCATGGTGCGCGAGGGTGCGCTCGAGCTGTACGACGGCCCGCTGCGGCTCGTCTCGGCGAGCGGCGAGCGCGTCGACGAATTTGACGGGGCACGCTATCTCGACGTCATCGCCGAGCACGTTGAGGCCGATTCGTACATGAAGTTTCCGTACTATCGCCGCCTCGGTTGGCCGGACGGCTACTACCGGGTGGGGCCGCTCGCGCGCTTGAACGTCGCCGAGCGCATCACGACGCCACTCGCCAACGATGAGCTGCGCCTGTTCAAGATGCTCGGCCCGAATGGCATGGCCCGGGAGAACTTGCACTACCACGTCGCCCGCATGATCGAGCTCGTGTACGCCGTTGAGCGCGCGGGCGAGCTGCTGGCCGATGACGACATCGTGGGTGGCGACTACCGCGTGCGGGTCGACCGGCGCGCCGGTGAGGGGGTGGGCGTGCTGGAGGCGCCGCGTGGCACGCTGCTGCACCACTATGCCGCCGATGATGATGGTCGCGTCACGAAGGTCAATCTCATCGTCGCCACCGAGCACAACAACCGGGCCATCGATCTGAGCGTCGGACAAATGGCGGCGCAGTACATTCACGGCGATCGCCTTGAGGAGGGGCTGCTCAACCGCGTCGAGATGGCGGTTCGCTGCTATGACCCGTGCTTGTCCTGTGCAACGCATGCGCTCGGCCGGATGCCGCTGACCATCGAGCTATTCGGCCCTGACGGTGTGCGGCTCGATGCGATCCAGCGAGACTGAGGGGAGAGTCAATGCGGGCGCATCAAGCACTCAGTGACGTCGTCAAGCCTCAGCTCGAGGAGTCCTTTGGTGCCGGGCTCACGGCGCGCATTCTTTTTTCCGCGCGCGACGTCTCTGCCGCTCCTGTCGTCGGTCTCAACCGCACTCACTACAGCGCGCTCGTCGATGCCATCGCCAAGGACCAGCGGGTGACACAAATGTGGGGAGACTTTGGCACGAAGACGCGCCTCAAGTCGTGGCACGAGGCGTGCACCGAGGACTAGCTATCGCCGGCCGCACCCGCGTCATAGGTCTTGGCAACAGCGTGCTCAGCGACGACGCGGTGGGTCTGCATGTCGCTCGTCGCGTGCGTGACGCGCTGTCTGCGTGGGGCGCCGATATTGACGTCGTGGATGTCGAGGCCGGCGGCTTCACCCTGTTCGATGTCTTGCAGGGCTGCGAGCGCGCCATTCTGGTCGACGCCATACTCGCTGTGGGCCTCGAGCCCGGTGCCATCGTGCGTTTTGATGTCGCTGCGCTGCGAGGCTCGCGCCGCCTCGGCTCGATGCACGACCTCGATCTCGTCGCGGTTCTCCAGATGGGAGGCCAGCTGGGCTACGAAATGCCCACGGAGGTGGTCGTCTTCGGCATTCAGGCGGCCGATCTAACCACCTTCTCCGAGCAGCTGACCCCCGCCGTCGCGGCCGTCGTCGACGATGCGGTGCAGCAGGTCATCGACGAAGCCGCAGGGCACTGAGCCTGTGCCAAGACCATCACGCCGCGTGCTGCTACCGGGGCGTGGTGGCCGGTTGGGCGCGGATCCGCAAAGTCGGGCTGAGGAGAGCCGCGTCCCTGAGGAGCCGCC
>CAYHNK010000161.1:0-10602 GCA_964357695.1 uncultured Bdellovibrionales bacterium
TGACTATTCCTTGCGTTGCTTGGCCACGACCGGCTGCACCGAGTTGGGGAGCTTGGCTGGGTAGAGCGTGGACAAAAGACTCACCGCGAGAATGGCGACGACGCCGGTGACGAGCTGAACCGCGGTGACGGCAGGAAAGAGGCGCGGGCCGCTAAAGAGAAACACGAGGATGTCGATGCCGCCCGCGGGAATGCCGACATGTCCGAGAAAGGTGACAAGCGCCGCTGCGAGACCCATCCCCACGCCACCTGCGAGAATGCCGAGCACGACAGTCTCGGTGATGAACATGGCGACGATGAATAAGCGCTGCGCACCGATCGCGCGCATGGTGCCGAGCTCGCTGACGCGATCCATGGTGGCGATCACCATGGAGTTGTGGATGATAAAGAGCGCCACCATGAAGACGATGGCGATGGCGACGTAGAGCACGCCGCGGATCACCCAGATGAGCTGGCCGACGATGCCTGCGGCCTGCTGCCAATCGACGGCGCGAAGGCCCAAGCCCTTGGCGTCGATGGCGCTGCGCACCGCGGCGAGCCCGGTCTCGACGTTGACGCCAGGGCGCAGCATGATCGCCACGCTGCGCACGAGCCCGTTGTCGATGTCGAGGGAGGTGAAGCTGCGATCACCCGCGCCGCCTCGAGCTGCCGCACGGATGTCGTCGAGCGCGCCGCCAGCGAACTCGTCAAAGTGCTGCGGTGTGGCTGTCGGTGCCACGGTCGCGGTGCTGGCATCGTCGCCAAAGAGGGCCGCCTCCGCGTCGTCGCGACTGACGTCACGAGCACCGATTCGCGCCTTGACCTCGCGCAGCTCCGCGCGTTGCTTCTCGGTCATGGCGCCGTACAACTCGCGGAAGGTGATGAGATCGACGAGGTTTTGAGCGCCCGCTAGGTCCGAGCTTTCGAGGCCCTTGAAGTCGAAGACGCCATAGACGGGCACGTTGATTGACTTGAGGTAGCCGCTCTTGGTGAAGCTGCGCAGCGTGAGGTTGTGGCCGACTTCCACCGCATGCAGACGGATGAGCGGTGCGATGTGCTCGTAGAAGAAGGCATAGCGAGCGGCGATGTTGCCATCGTCCACCTTCAAAAACGCCTGCATCAATTCTGGCAGCGTGCCCGTGGCGACGCCGAGCTCTTTGCCGAGGTCGTTGACGAGGTGCTCGGCGCCTGAGACCGAGAGATCATAGGTCACGCGCTCGTACTGCGCCGGCAGGCGACGAACGAGGGTTTGCAGCTTGGGGTCGCGGGCGATCGGACGACGGTCGGTGACCACCGCACGATGAATGGCATCGAGGTCGCGGGCGACCGGGTTCTTGAGAAACTCTTCGTAGTAGCGCCGCGAAAGCAGCATTCCTGGCTTGCCGCCCGGCACGAGCGCACCCGAGACGAGCACGAAACGATCAAAGTGTTCGACGAAGGCGTCGAGATCGGTGCCGAGCACCCGCATGTAGGCGGTGCGGCCATCGTCCGCGATGGGTGCGAGCCGGGTGTCGAGGAATTCGAGTACCGTGAGCGGCGCGCTCGTGAAGGGCTGCCAGAGAGCGTCACCCGTTGCTTGCGCCAAGATCACGCGTTGTGCCTCGATCCCGGTCACATCGGTCGAGAGCACGGCGCGATTCTGCAAGTCGACAAGCATCTGCGCGGCAATCTGGCGGGTCTGCCCGGCGAGTCGGTCCATCAACTGCGCATCCTTGGCGTAGATGGCGACACGCAGATCCGCGAGCGTCGATTCGAGCGCGCCCGGCAACGCAACGGTCGCCATGGTGAGCCCCATCGGCACCACCGCGGCGACCTCCGGCAAGGCGGCGAGGGCCTCTCTCACCGGGCCGAAGCGCGGCACTTCGCCAACCTCTTGGTCGCCCATGGCCATGCCGCCAAAGAGCGCGAGCTCGTCTTTCGCTGCGGCGGAGTAGACCTGAATGTTGCCGGCGAGGCTGGCGGTGATGCTGCGCTCCATGCCGTGTTGCACTGATTCGAGGAAGGAGCCTCCGAGCACGACGAGAAACGTACCGAACGCCATGAGCGAGCCCACCACCGCGCTCTTGAGCCGATGGGCCCAGATGTTGCGCAGCGATAGATGCACAAGAAGGCGTAGCTTGCGTAGGGCGTGCATGGTGCTCACGACGCCCGAGTCTGTGTGTCGCGCGCAACGCGCTGCCCGGGGTCGGCAATGAGTCCGTCGGCAACGCGGACGATGCGGTCGGCGTGACTCATGACGCGCTGATCGTGCGTCGAGAAGATGAAGGTCGTGCCGTCTTGATGATTCAGCTCGCGCATGAGGTCGATGATGGTTTCACCGGTGGCCGAGTCGAGGTTGGCGGTGGGCTCGTCGGCCAGGACAATACGCGGTCGATTGACGAGCGCCCGGGCGATGGCAACGCGCTGCCGCTGGCCGCCCGAGAGCTCGTTGGGGCGCTGCTTTGCCTGGGGTGTAAGCCCGACCCGATCGATGATCGCGTCGACGCGTCGCTGCCGCTCGCCGCGCGTCAAGCCGCCTTGCAGGAGCAGCGGGAACTCGACGTTCTGCGTGAGGCTCAACACGGGGATGAGGTTGAAGGTCTGGAAGATAAAGCCGAGCTTGTGCAATCGCAGGCTCGTCAGCTCGCGATCCGCGAGGCTCCGTGTCTCTTGTCCGTCGACGACGACATTGCCCTTTGTGGGCACGTCGACACAGCCGATGAGGTTGAGCAGCGTCGTCTTGCCGCTCCCGGACGGTCCGGCAACGGTCGTGAATTCCCCGGCAAGAATGGTGAGGTCAACGCCGCGCAAGGCTCGCACGGTGGTGCTACCGAGGGGATAGTCTTTTTCGACAGCAGTCAGCTCGACGATAGCGCCCATGTCGCTTTCTCCGTGAGACGTCACACGCGCGCGATTGCTCGTGCGCCGCAATCGCTCGGTTGGCTCGTGGCGGCAAGGTTAGGACGATGGGACGGCGAGTCAAGGGCTACTGCGAGCACATGTACGAGCTGCAGGTTGCCGGACACCCCTCGGTGATCTCGAACTGCACCTCGTAGGGGACCCCCTCGTCCCAGTCGTTGGCGTTGGTGTCGTTGACCCACAGGAGGATGTCGCCCGGCTCGAACATGTAGATACACTCGCCATTGGCGACGCCTGCCGAGGCATTCAGCCCTGTCTGCGTACATTGATTGCGCGTGTCACAGGTGCCGCTTGCGCAGCCGCCGTCGCAGATGTCGTTGCCGCTGCCCTGGTAGGCGACGCCACGAAGCGACGGCCCGCGGGCGAGTGCCACGCGCAGATCGAGCGGGCTGGCGCTCTGGCGCACAGAGAGCGTCGCGCCGCCCTTGGTGAATCCCGGCGGGGTCGGTAGCGAGAAGAAGTCCTGGTCGCCGTCATACGAGAGATAGCCGGAGATCCAGCCGCTCGCGACTGCCTGGGTGCCACTGTAAGCCCCGAGCACCAGTGTCGCTGGCGCGATGCCGCCACCGGCCGTGACGTACAGTACCACGAGTCCATTCGCATCCGCGCGCACCTGGAAGTCCTCCGACACGGCGCCCGCACCGATGTTCCACAGACAGGCTGCCGCCCCGAACGTGGGTACAGTATCGAGCGCGTTGCCGCCGCAGGCGAGCGAGGCGCTGCCTGAGGCCACCGCCACCTGCAAAGTCGCGCTGCCCGGCGAAGAGGGCGTGACGCTCACCCGGTACATGGCAGAGGCCGTCCCGACGACCAGCTGACGCGGTTGCGGCACGCCGCCTGGTGCGAGGGGCTGGAAATCGAGGAAGGTGCCGCCGTCTGCCCGCGAGAACGTGAGCGAGGGCATCGCTGCCGTCGCGATGATGGGTAGTGGCTGAGTGACGGTGTTGCCATCCACCGTGATCTGCACGGTATGGTTGGCGTCGGCGACGAGTGCCGTGGCGTCCAGGTAGAGCGTGCCAGTGGCACCCGTGATGCTGGTGCTCGTGGCGCCGCCACACGACGCTACGAGGCCGCCGCCGAGGGTGACGTTGGTGGTTCCCGTCGCGGGACTGCCCCACGCGTCGAAGGCGTACACCGCGACCGACTCGCACGTACCGGCGACGACTTGCTCGCCATCGGCGAGCGCGACAAAGCCCGCGCCAGCGCTCGCAGCGGCGGTGATGACGTAGTCGACCCCTGCAACAAGCGGGCGCGGCGTGGTCACCGAGGTCGAGAGATCCGTCTCTGGCGTCAGCGGCTCGGTGACAAACTCATTGTCCGGCGTTACGGCGGCGTCGGCCGCATCGGGCTCGCTCTTGGTCTCGAATTCGAGCGTGTAGGTGAACGTGTCGCTCAGACTGTACCCGGGAACGGCGAGGAATGTCTCCGCAATGTGGCTCACGCGCACAAACAGTGAGCCGGCGCCCGCCCCCACGACGGGCAGCTGGGTCTCGAGATAGTTGGGCGAGAGGCCTCCCACCTGGGGATCGCACAGCTCGGTGCAGTCCTCCGGGCCAAAGCGCGAGGGACGCTGCACCCACGTCGTGAGGCAGTGCCCAGTGCCGACATTGCACGGGCCGCTTGTGCACTGCGCGTCCGTCGAGCAGCTCGTCGAGGTCGGCAGATAGAAGAGCATTTTGAGGAGGAAATCCGGCTCCGCCGGAGCGGCGGGGAGTGGCGCGACGGCGAGCGTGTGCAGCAAGCTGTGCGTGCCGCCCGAGGACGGGAGATCGATGCGGTACCAGTCGACGTCATCGCTCGCGGCGAGGGTCTGCTCGAACTGAGCCGGCAGGCCGGACGTCCCGTTGAAGACAAGGGCGTTCTCCGGCCGATCATCGCGTGCCATACCTTCGAAGCTGTCGGGTCGCGTGGTGAGCACCAGCGTGTAGCCGTCGACATCGTCGTAGCCAGACGCCGCGCTTGTCACCTCCGCAAAGATGGGCGTGTCGCTCGGGGCGATGCGCTGGATGAGCAGCGTGCGATAGCGCACGGTGTCGATGGTCTCGATGTGCGCGCTCGTCGTCGCGGCGACAAAGGTCCAACCGCCATCCTGCAAGAGTCGCAGCTGAGGCTCTTGCGCCTGGCTCTCGGGCCAGCGCAGCTCCGCGTGCACGATCGTGGGCTCTCCTGAAGGCGCCGCGGGTACGAGCTCGTACCAGTCGACGTCACCGACGCTGGCGAGATAGCCGTGTACGCCTGTCGCGAGGGCGACAGCGCCCGGGGCTGACGCGAGATCCTGGCTATCGTTGGTTTCGAGCGCGTCCGGATTGGTTCGCTCACCGATGTGCAATGCGTAGAGCGTTGTCGGATCGTCGATCTGGTCCACCTGATCGAAGACTTTCACCACGTAGTCGCCAGCCACGTCGGCAGCAAAGGTCGCGCGCACCCGATGCACGGCACTTGTGACCTCGGGCTCGACCTCGGTGCCGACGACCGCGACACCATCGGGCGCGTAGATCGTCACGGCGAGGCGCATGTTGCTGACCTTCTCGTACGTCACGTCCACGTGGATGAGGCTCGCAGCGCTCGCCACCGACACGCGCCAGTAGTCGGCATCGTGTCTTGGACAAAACGCGTTCGTCAGGGCGTTGACGCAGCGACTCTCGCCAGGTTTGCAGCTGGCGCTCGCGGCGAGTGTCACGGGCGTTGCGCTCGCGACGCTCAGCGAGGCGTCCGCGTCACAATGGCCGAGCAGCGTGCTGTCGAGATCCGGATCGGACTTGCCGTCGCCACCGCCGCACCCGAGCGTGCAGGCGAGGGTGAGCGCCGCGCCGATGCCTGCTAGCGCTCGCGGATGCAGTCGCGCTCCGCTCGAAACTGGGTTGGGGGGACGAACGTTGGTTGCTCGCAGTACCCCGGCGGGCGACAGCTCCCGAAAGGACATTCCTCGTCGTCGCGACATTGCACACTCCCCTCAGACGGTAGGCACCAGCCGAGACCGGCGTCACAATCGCCGACCGCGCACGTGCGGTCGATGGCGCAGCGTGTCGTTTCGAACACCTGCGTCAGGCAGAACCCGGCGGGCGAGCAGATCTCGCCGCGGCGACAATCGCGCTCGCCGCGACAAGCGTCGTACGGATCGATGGCGCAGATGCCGAGCGATTCGACGCACGCGCCGCCCGGTCCGCTGGGGGGCGCACAGTCGGTCGACTGAGTGCAAGCGGAGGGCGCGGTCGCGACCTCGAAGCACCAGCCGACCTTTGGGTTGCACAACCCATCGCCAGCGCTCGGCGTCGAATCACAGGCACTGTCGGCGAGACACGGAACGCAACGGCCGTTGATGCAGGGGGCACCCCGACAGTCGCTGCGCGTCGTGCAGACGTCTCCCGAGCGCGGCTTGCAGTAGCCGGCACCGAGATCGCACTGACCGGGTCGATTGGCGGTCAAGGCTTCGCAGAAAAAACACACCTCGGGGCCGCTCTCGTCGACGTCGGTGTCGTCGCTGCACCCCGGGTCGGTGAGATCGACGAGGCCGTCGCCGTCGTTGTCCTCGCCATCATCGCAGGCATAGCGCGCCACGCTGGCCGCGGTGCGCGATTCGGAAGCCTCGCTCGTGTCCGCCGCCGCGTCGCAGCCCGGATCGTGGGGAAAGTCGATGGCGCCATCGTCATCATCGTCGATGCCATCGGCACACTGGGGCGGCGTCGCGGGATCGCTCTCGCTCAGATCGTAGCCGCTCGTACAGCCCGGATCGTCGGGCCAATCCAAAAGCTCATCGCCATCGTCGTCGATGCCGTTCTTGCAAGCGGTGCTCGACGTCTCGTCGCTGTCGATCGAGTCAAAGCAGTCTGGGTCGTAGGGAAAGTCGGTCAGGCCGTCGCCGTCGTCGTCGACGCCATTCGCGCACGCCGGACACGCGCCCACGGGTACGCCGTCGGCTGGCTCGGTGGGTGTTTGCGGCGGACGTGAGCAGGTGCAGTCGGGCACACCGTTGGCGTCGCTGTCCGTGTCTTCGTAACGGCACCACAGGCTCGCCAGACCGCAGTCCTGATTCACCGAGGCGTAGCAGACGCGATCGTTGGGCCGTAGGATGCCGCTCGGCCGGTAGCTGTCGCCGGGTCGGCGTGCGGGCAGGTGCGCGAGTCCAGTTGCCGGCATCTTGAGATCGCGCTCGGCGACGTAGCGCGCTTCGACGCAAGCGAGGCGATAGAGTGGATCCCCGAGCGGCTCGTCCGCCGGACGCTCGACGAAGTAGAACATGACGCGGTTCCAGCCGTCGGCTTCGGGATCGCCGAGATGGGCGCGCTCCTCGGGCAAGCCCGTCGTAGACGCCAGGGCGATGTTGCGCACGTTGAAGTCGTAGCACGCGGCGCCAGCGGCGAGCGGTCGTTCGTTAAGCACGTAGTCGTAGGCCATCTTCGCGCGCGCGGACACGTCGTCGATGCGTGGATCAGTGTGCCAGCGCAGCTCGTCCGCGTTGCTTCCGCCGTCCGCGTCGTTGTCGCTCTCGTAGTCTTGCAGAGGTGTGGCAGAGTTGCCGTCGCCACCAAAGATGACCTCGAGGGGGTCAGAAAGGCCGTCGGCATCGGTGTCGTAGGAGCGTCGCGAAGTGCCGAGAACGAGCTCTTCACAGTCGCGCAGCCCGTCGCCGTCGAGGTCCCCCTGCTCCAGAGGTGTGCACAGCGCGTCGGTGGGATCGAGGGGGTCAAAGCCGCTGTTGCGAAAGCGCCACTCGATGCCGTCGCCAAAGCCGTCGCCGTCCGAATCGGCGACAAAGGGCAGGGTGCCGATGGTGATCTCGGTGTCGTCGGTCAGGCCGTCGAAATCCGAGTCCGCCGCGATGTCGTCCGCGCGTGGCTGCGCGCTCAGGTTCGTGGCGACAAAGCTAGCGAGCGCGTACGTGCGACCGGCCTCGCCAAACTCGAAGTCGGCAAAGCTGATGGCGTCGCCGTTGCGAAACTGGCGAAAGTTGCCGTCGCCCGCGACGGCCATGTCGTAGAGGAGGTTCGCGACATAGGTGCCGCCGCTGATGCTCGTTGTGCGTGGGATGCCGAAACAATCCTTGTGGGCGTTGTCGAGCTCGACCGCAAAGACCTCGGGCGTCGAAGCGTAGGCCGCATGCAGGCGTACACTGACACCGTGTAAAGCCGCCAGGCCGCGAATGCGCTGCACGGACCGCAGCGCCGCTTGTTTGGAGTTCGACTCGCCGATGCAGTTGTCGGGCTCCGGATAGCCGTCCGAAATGAACACCACTTCGTAGCGACTGCGGGCGCGCGCCGCGTCATCGAGCCGGGCCATGTCGGTATCGAGAAGCAAAAAGGCCTGACCGAGCGCGTTGCTGTAGCTCGTGAGCGATCCAGTGCGCGCCACCTGCGTGAGACTAAAGAGCGCCGCGGCGCCATCGTGCGAGAAGCCGGGTAGGCCGCGCGCGTTGCGCGTGTGCGTGACAACATCGCCATAGAAGCTCACGACAGCGAGCTCGACGCCCGCTCTTAGGGCGAGTGTGCGCGGGTCGTCGACAAAGCGGCGCACGAGATCTTGCGTCGCGGCGATGCGCTGATTGTTAGGGTCGGTCACCTGCATCGAGTTCGAGCGATCGATGACCAGCATCACTTTGAGAAAAGATGCGAGACTGTCGCTCGGCTCGGCGCACATGGTGCCCGTCACGCGCAGTCGGTTGTCGGGGGGGGCGTCGTAGAGGAGCTCAGGAATGTAGAGATCGGACTTCGTACAGCCGGTGGCGACAAGGACTGCGAGCGCGAGGCGTTTCACGGTGCTACTCCAGCGTCCGACAATCGAGTGCCGGGTCGAAGGGATCCGTGAGCGAGATGGGGTTCGCTGCGCTCGGCAGGTATTTGAAATCGGCTTCGGTGAGCACCATCTCGCCGCTCGGCGGCTCCTTGAGGCTCGGCGGCACGTAGCGTGGTCGCAAGCACGCCACACGCACAAGTGGCTGGCTCGCGAGAGTGTCGGCCATGCCCTCGACGATGAACAGACGCACTTCGTTGTAGCCCGCGCCGAGCGCCAAGTCGTCGGAGATGGCGCTGGGGGCGAGGCGGATGTGTCGGGCCGCAAAGTCGTAGCAGCGCTGGCCCGAGAGCGTGCGCGAGACCTCCGGGCGATCGTAGCGATAGCGATCGCGCATCTCGAGCTCGTTTTGCGCGATGCGCGGATTGAGGTGCCAGGCCACTTCCTCGCCGTTGGCCAGGCCGTCCTGGTCGTCGTCGGCGTCATAGCTCCAGCGCGCCGGGTCTAGACCCGCAAGATAGTCGACGCGGTCGGGGATACTGTCGCGGTCGCTGTCTGGCTCGCCGGGATGGGTGCCGAGGGCGCGCTCTTCACAGTTGTTGAGCCCGTCCTCGTCATCGTCGCGGTAGCCGCCGTACAGGCGCTGGCAATTCTGCGCCGGGGCGGTGGGATTGCACGTGCTGGCGTCGCGATACAGGCACGTCCCCAAGGTGTCGTCGAGCGGCGGATGGCACGGGTCGCTCGGGTCGAAGCCAAAACCGCGGCGCCACCACTCGAGCGCGTCGCCGTAGCCGTCGCCGTCGCTGTCAGCGGCGAGCGGGTCGGACCTGATCGTGCGCTCCTCCAAATCGGTCAGACCGTCGAAGTCGGTATCGACTGCGCGACCCTGCTCGGTCAGGTGCAAGGCGGAGTTGTCGGCGAAAAACGCGCGAATCACGCGCTGCTGCTTGATCGAGGCGAAGTCGATGGAGAGAAAATCAATGTCGTCACCGCCGTAGAACTCCATGTACTGGCCTTCGCCAATGGCGGCGACTTGCTGCATGAGGGGCACGGCCTGGGCGGGGTCGCCGAAGATGGCGATGACCGCGGGGTCGGCGTCCGGATCGAGCACGAGGCCCGCATGCACGCGGATCTGGCCGAGCTCATAGGTCTCGCCGAGCTGCATGATCTGCTCGACCTGCGCCAGCACTTGGTAGGGCTGGTTGTAGTCACCACCGGCTGCCAAGCCGAGGTTGGCGAGCCCGCCAAAGAGCGTCGCCGCGTCTTCGGTTTGGTAGCAGCTCGTGTCGTCGTCGACGATGCAGACGCCGTTGCCATTCGAGTCGACGCCGCAGCTCGGCTGCCCGGTGCAGCCGCCGCCATTGCAGTCTCCGTCAGCGCGGCAGAGCGTGCCATCACCGCAGGTCCCAGCCTCGAGAATACAGCGCAGGTAGTCGAGGTCCTCGCACAGACAATTGATGTTGCCGGCGGCAGCAGGCGCACAGGTGCCCGGGGGAAAGTTGGGATCGAAGTCGTTACCGAGCCCGATTTGACACTGCGGATCCGGTAGGCCATCGGAGATGAAGATGAGGACGTATTTGGTGCGCCCGAGTGCGGACGGGTCGCTGTCGTAGGTGTTGGCGATGTCGCGGCGCAGCTCGCTGTAAGCGACCGCCAGCGCGCCTTGGTAGTCGGTGACGGTGTCGGCCTCGGCGAGGCGATCGAGTGCCGGGGTCAGCGCATCGAGATCGCTCGTGAACACCGGATCGGTGCCGGTCGCCGGCGTGGCGCTCACCGAGGCATTAAAGACGATGATCTTGAAGGCGACGCTCGCCTCGCCGACTAGCGCATTGATGGTCTGCTCGACGGCGATGACCCGCTGACGGTTTTGGTCGGAGAATTGCTGCGAGCCCGAGCCATCGACGATGAACATCACCTTGACCGGATAGGTGACGCTCTCGGCCGGCGAGGTACAGAAGCTGCCAGTGACCGTCAGCTGATCGTCGACCGCGGCGCTATC
>CAYHNK010000162.1:0-10560 GCA_964357695.1 uncultured Bdellovibrionales bacterium
CCTGGCGCGGGGCGCTCCATCCCCCCGCCGGCGCCAGTGCCCGGCGCGTGGCGTCCCCCTGCGCGCGATAGCAGGCGCGGTTACGCGGCCCGATGGCCGAGCAGCAATCGGTGGACGCCAGGCAATGATCCCCTGAGCGGTCGGCCCGTCGTAGCTGCCGCTCGGGAAGGCCGTGGTAGCTCATGAGCACGAAGTCGGGTCGAAACGCGTCGAGCACGGGCCGCGCTACGGCGACCTCGGCAGCCACGAACGATGGGTGATCGTAAAAGGGACCGAGTACGTGCACGGCGGGGATATTCTGCTCACGTGCGAGTGCGGCAAGTGTTGCCTGCACGGCAGAGCCCGTTGCGGCGCCGGAGTACTGCGGGAACAGCGGCAAGACGACCACGCGATTGACGTTGTGTGCGAGCATGCGCGCGAGCGCCTGCGGGATCGAGCGGCCGCCGTACCTCATACCCAGCTCGACGTGCACCTGGGGTCCCAGCGCTTCGCGCAGGGCGTTGCGCAAGTCGAGTCCATGCGTCAAGAGTGGCGAGCCCTGGCTCGTCCAGATCTTCGCGTACGCCTCGGCGCTCTTGTGCGGGCGAAAGGGCAGGATGACGAAATTGAGCAGCAACCAACGCCCAAGCGGCGCCAAGTCGATGACCCGCGGATCGCTGAGAAACTCCCGCAGGTAGCGACGCACCGCCGACGGTGTCGGCGCTTCGGGAGTGCCAAGGTTGATGAGCAGCACGCCGGTCCGTGCTAGGGTCGCCGCCATGATTTTCTCCGCGCGCCACGCAGCGCCGCGTCACCATAGCGAAGACGAATGTCGTGGCCAAGCACCCGGACAGTCGACGGGTGCGGATCCGCAAAGTCGGGTTGACGAGAGCCGCGTCCCTGAGGAGCCGCCGCATGACTGTAGTCAAGCGCGGCCTTCGAGACGGCTTGCTGCGCAAGCCTCCTCAGGCACGCGGTTCGGGCGGCGGCGTCTCGAAGGGCGAGGCGGTGGGAGCCACCCCGACAGTCGGGAATCGCGCCCACAGTCGACCGCTGTTGCGGTCCTCGCCGCCAGGGTCCTCCCCAACGGCTCCGGTCCCCGCGCGGTCGACTGTTCGACAGCGATCTCGCTGGTGCTCATCATGCTCAGCGTCGCGTGTCGCCAGTCGGCGCCAGTCGAGCCCCCAGTGAGCGCGGACGCGCCACGTATCGGCGTCATGGCGCCCGCGGCCGCTGAGCTGCTCGTGGCGTTGGGCCTTGTGGATCGCATCGTGGGTATCGGGGATTTTGTGCGGGACACACGGGACCTCGCGCGCATCGCGCGGCTTGGTGGCTACGATGCACCGAGTCTCGAGCGCATCGTCGCGCTGCGGGTGTCGCATTTGGTTACAGTTGAAAGCCAAGCGTCCGCGCGGGCCCACGAGCAGCTGGGACGACTCGGTGTCGACGTCGTGGCGCTCGACACGGCGAGCTACGAGGGGCTGGTCGTGGCAACGACTCGCCTCGGTCACTTGTTCGGTCGCGAGAGCGAGGCACGCGCACTGCGGCAACGGATTCAAGACGACATGCGTGAGATCGAAGCTCGTGTACACGATGCCGAGCGCGTCACCGTGCTCTTTGTCGTCGGGCGCAAGCCGCTCTACGTCGCCGGCCCGGGCTCGTTTGTCGATACGATGATCCGCATCGCGGGGGGGGAGAATGTCGCCGCGGACGCGGGCAGCAGCTACGCCATGCTCTCGTTGGAGGCGGCGCTCGCGCGTGCGCCCAAGGTGATCATCGACATCTCGGACAACGGTCCCAAGGCGTTGCGTGGCCGGGCGCTCGGTCACTGGCGTGAGTATCCCTTCGTGCCGGCGGTGCGTGACGAGCGTGTCTACTTCGTCGACCCCGACGTACTCGGCGTCCCTGGACCCAGGCTGCCTGCGATGACTCGCCTCGTCGGCAAGATGCTGCACCCGGAGCTCTTCGGCGAGCCAGCGGCGGCTGAGCTATCGCCAGGGAGCGCGCCGTGACACGACCCGCATCGGCTGCGCAGGTGCTCGTGCTGCTTTTGGCCTTGGCGCTGCTGTTGACGGGAGCCTTGATTCTGGCGACGTCGTTTGGCGCCGGCGAGGTGTCGTGGCGCTCAGCGTGGACGAGTCTGCGCACGCCCGAGCAGACCATCCTATGGCAGGTGCGTCTACCGCGTGTGCTGCTTGCGGCCCTGCTCGGCGCTGCTCTCAGCGTCGCCGGTGTGGCGTTTCAGGCGCTCTTGCGTAATCCGCTCGCCGACCCCTACATCCTCGGCGTTTCTGGCGGTGCGAGCATCGGCGGCGTGGTCGCCATGCTCTTGGGTCTTGGCGGCGGCGTCGGGCTCGGTGCCGTGGTCGGCGTGCCGCTCTTCGCATTCGCGGGAGCGCTCGTGGCGCTGGTGCTCATCGAATGGGTCGCTACCGTGGACGGCCAGCTCGGCGTCTATACCGTGCTCTTGACCGGTGCGGTGTTCAATGCCTTTAGCGCCGCGCTCATCTACTTTGTCCAGAGCGTTGCCAGCCTCGAGCAGCTGCACGCCATCGTCTTTTATCTGATGGGCTCGGTGCCGTCGCACGGCTACGCGCTTCTCGGGTCGCTCGGGGCGCTCGCCGCTGCGGCGACGTTGGCGCTCTTTGCTATGGCGCGCGACTACAATGCCCTCAGTCTCGGCGAGCAGGGCGCGACGCAGCTCGGGGTCGATGTGGAGCGCGTCAAGCGCCTGACCTTCGTCCTGGGCTCGCTGTTGACCGCGATGGCTGTCTCGGTCGCGGGGCTCATCGGCTTTGTCGGTCTCGTCGTGCCGCATGTACTGCGCCTCGTATTGGGGGCCGATCATCGGCAGCTCATTCCAGCGGCAGCGCTCGGGGGAGCGATCTTTCTCGTGCTCGCCGATCTCGTGGCGCGTCTTGCGGTGCAGCCGAACGAGCTGCCCGTGGGAGTTGTGACCGCGCTCGTGGGCGGGCCGTTCTTCCTCTGGCTCCTGCGTCGGCGGGGCCAGCGTCGCGGCTGGGGAGCGTAGGCCGGTGGCGATCCTACGCGTCGAAGCACTGAGTGCGGGCTACGGACGCACCCGCGTGCTCAATGACGTCAGCCTCGAGGTGCACGCTGGCGAGGTCGTCGGGCTCATCGGGCCCAACGGCTCAGGCAAGAGCACGCTCATCCGCGCGGCCTGCGGAGTCCTGCCGTATACTGAGGGGCGCATACGCATCGGCGACGACGATTTGACATCGCTGACGCGACGCCTGCGGGCGCAGCGCATCGCCGTCGTGCCACAAGAGAGTCAATTCGCCTTTCCCTTCAGTGTGCTCGAGGTGGTGCTCATGGGGCGCCACCCGCACTTGAGTGGCCTCGCTTTCGAGTCGACGCGCGACACCGAGCTCGCGCATGCAGCCCTTGCCCGACTCTCCGCGTCACATTTGGCTGAGCGCAACATCCAGGATCTGTCGTCCGGCGAGCGCCAGCGGGTGATCTTTGCCCGCGCGCTCGTGCAAGAGCCACGTCTACTATTGCTCGATGAGCCGGCGAGCTTTCTCGACCTGCGCCATCAAGTGGCACTCTATGAAGAGGTGCGCGCGCTCGCCCGACGCGACGGCGTCGGCGTGCTCACCGTATTGCACGATCTCAATCTCGCGGCCGAGTATTGTGAGCGCTCGTACCTGCTCAAGGGCGGGCGTGTGGTCGCAGCCGGCGTGACGAGCGAGGTGTTCACCTACCAGAACCTGACGCACGTCTTTGACACCGACCTCTACGTCGACATCAACGCGCTCACCGGCAAGCTCATTGTCGTGCCGTTGCCGCGCCGGTAGCGGTCTCCGCGCGCCAGTCGGAGACGAACGACACCGCCCGCGTCGTCCATCGAGCACCGTGCGTCGCGCAGGCGCGACCAAGCACCGGTGTTACGGCGAGCATCTCGGCGAGCACTCGCTCCGGAATGCCAACGGTGAGCATGCCGCTGCCGTTGAGGCGATTGCGCTGGAGCTCGAGCGGCGTGGTGATGAGCTCCAGCGTCGTCGACGGCACGCGGGCGCGCTCGAGCCGCTGTAGCATGGCGTTGGGCCGGGTGTAGCTCTTGACCGGATACCACAGGAGAAAGCGCGTCGCGGGCCGCGCCTGGTACGCGGCGATGAGCGCATCGGGGACCGTGTGCCAGTCGGACTTGAGGCCGTAGGGCGGATCGATGTGGACGAGCACATCGACGCTCTCGGGCGCGCGCGCGAGGAGATCGGGCAGGGCGGCGAGTCCGTCGGCCTCGTACACATCGACGCGTGGGCGATGGATCGAGGAGCGCAGGCTCGCTGCCGCTGCGGGGTCGATGTCGTAGAAGACCGCGCGATCGGTTGCGCGCTGCAGCGCCAGGATGAGGTCGGGCGAGCCCGGGTAGCGACGGGTGCGGTGCGTCGATGGTGGCGCCACGAGTTCGAGATAGCGGCGCAGTGCCTCGGGCGGCTCGCGTGGCGGCGTCGCCCAGAGCTTGCCGATGCCTTCGGTCCATTCGCCCGTAGGCCCGAGGTCGTAGCGACCGTGGCCGGCGTGGGTTTCAATGACGAGCAGCGAGTGAGAGGTCTCGCGCAGCGCGGTGAGCGCCGAGACGAGCACACAATGTTTCCACACGTCGCCGACGTTGCCCGCGTGGTAACGGTGGCTGTAGCCCTCGTCCGAGTTGAGTCCCATGGGGCGGTGCACTATAGCCTAGGCCTGCAATCGTCAACGCAAGGCGGCGCAACATGCGACATGTGGGTCGTTTTCCAGCGCACGTCCGCGACGACGCCGCGATGATCGCTCACCAGCGTCGAGAGCACGCGATAGTCGACGAGCTCGAGCGCTGGGGGCAGCAAGATCCAATCGAGGCGCTGGGTCGGTGCATCGGACGGAAACGTCGCGAGCGCGTCGGTTGGGGCGAAGGCTTGTAGTTGCAGGCGCGCGGCGAGCTCGGCGGCGCAGCCATCGGGGCCATTCCAGCCGCAGTTGAAGTCTCCCATGACAACGAGGGGGTGCTCGTGCGCGGCGACCATGGCGACGAGCATGTCGATGTGTCGCTGGCGCGTCGCCTGGTCGGAGGGATGCAGGTGCACGGAGACGACGTCGATCGGCGTGCGCGGTTGCGATGACGTACTGACGGTGGCCCGCACGAGTCCCTTGGTGTCGCGATCGGACGTTTTGAAGGCCAGCGACGTGGGGTTGTCTATGTGTCCGCGGACGAGCAGCGCCGTGCCGTAATCGATGTCGGCGCCCAAGAGATCAACCCGCGCATGTGTGCCGCGAAAAAAGGCGCCCAAGCCCCCGAGCTGCGCCAGCGTCGCGACGTGATCGAAATTGCCGCTCCAGATCGAGGGCCCATCGGCCTCTTGCAGGGCGACGACGTCGGGGCAGACGCGCCGCAGCAGCTCGCCGATGGCGGCGATGTTGGGTGCGAAGGCGTCGTTGGACAGCAACAGCTGGTGAAAAGAGAGCCCGCGACCGTGGGCGAGGTTGAGCGTCATGAGACGCAAGTGGCCGGCGGCCAGACAGCCGAGATCGTCTTCGACACTCGGGGGCGACGCTGTGGGGCGCCGGGCGCCGAGCGTGACGCAGGCCACGCCCACGCACAGGGCCGTGAAGGCGCCGGCGAATCGCAGGATTTGCGGACGCGGCATTGGCGGATCAATCCGCCGACAGCGGCGACTCGTCAAGCAGCACGACCTTGAGTGGCACGCCGCGCTCCGGGCTCCAGAAGAGCAGCTCGCCCTCATTGCCACGAATGCGCAAGAACGTCTGCTGCACGCGCTCGCGCGGGATGAGCTCGTCGTGCGTGAACACCGCGATCCAGGTGCCCGTATTGAAGTACCAGGCGGGCTCGCCGTTCTTGCGCACGAGGCGGGTCACGGTCTCGACATGCGTATGGCCAAAGACGACGAGCGGCACGTCGAGGATGTTGACGAGCGCCTGCGCGGCGCGCAACAGCGGCTTGGCTTTCCACACCGGCGGTGGGCGCAACAGGCGCCAGGCGACGATGCCTCCCGCAAGCAGCAACATGGCGAAATTAAGGAACATGAACAGCAACGCCCGCCAGGCGAGCCCGCCCTGAAGGTCGTTGATGACCAGAAAGCCGACGAACCAGGCAAGCAGGGCGCCGAGCATCATGATGCCGGCGATGGCCGAGGTCTTCAGAAGCTGTGTGATGAGCGCTTGGGCCGCCTGCGCCGCGTCGACGCGCACCTCTTTGAGCTGGTCGATGGTGCGTAGCTTGTCGCCGAGCCCGGTGCTCTCGGCGATGCGTGCGAGGGCATGCTGATGGGCATGCTCGAGCTGCTTGGCCGGCTCTTCGGACTTTGCCGCGCGTCGCAGCATCATCGCGGCAAACGGCACGTGGCGCGCGAGCACGCGAAAGAGAAAGCGTGGCTCGTTGAGCAAGAACCAGCGCATGTAACGCAGATTGGCGCGCGCGTCGGGCACGATGAAGGTGATGTGACCGAACGCATTGTAGAGGTAGCGCTGAAAGAAGTTGCCAAGTGGCATGTCGTGCTCGGCGGCGTAGACCGCCTGCGAGACGTCGGTGAGGTTGCCACGCAAAAAATACTTGAAGGCGTTGGCGGGATCGTACTGACTGCCATGCTCGATCCAGACGCGGCCCGGGACGTAGTAGAACCAGGAGCGAAACACCAAGCGCGCCAAGCAGTCCTCGACGTCGCCGTTGATGTCGGGAGCGGCGAGCTCGGCAACGATGGCGGCTCGTACTTCGCTACGCACCGGCTCCCATTCGCTCTCGATGTCGTGGTTGCCCGCGAGCATGACGACGTGATTCCCCGCCGCGAGCACTTCGGTGAGCGCGCGCACAAAGCGCGAGTGTCCGGCGAGGATTTGATGCACGACCCGAGGGGCGGTCTCCGGCGTGTTGGGCGCACCGTAGCGGCGCTCGGTGAGCGATGTCGCGTGGGGTGAGGGCTCCGGGTCGACGCGCAAGAGGTCGAAGATGTCGCCGTTCAAGACCAGCGTGAACGCCACGTTGCGGCTCTTGGCGTCGGTGCACAGATAGCGACAGAAACTGAGGAAGTCTTCGTCGTAGAAGAAGGCCTCGAGGGTGTGAAAGCGACTCGTCGCGGGGTTGTGCCCGCGGCCGATGTGAAAATCCGAGACGACGATAATGTCCGACGTCGCGTCAAGCACGGGAGGATGGGTAGGTGCGTCACTCGGCATGGCAGCACGCGTCACAGGTGACGAGTAGCGTTGCCCGCGCGGGCCGTCAAGAACGTGGCCAGCGCGCGCGCAAAAATTCGCTAGCGCTGGTTGTGCTGATACCGTGCTGCCATCGTGAAGAGCCACGCCAACCACAAGCCCCCACCCAAACAAAACCGACCGGTGGGCCGTTGTATCTCTGCGGAGCGAAACGTCATGGTCAAGATGCGTGCTGTCGCCGCGATGGCGCTACTTATCGGCTTGCTCGTTGCATCCGTCGCGCGCGCGCAGGCGGTCAAGGAGAACCAGGGCTTCCCCGTCGAGCGCTTGCGTGTCGCCCTCGATCGCAGCGGCATCCAGGGTGCCGAGGCGGGGTCGGTGCTGTTGCCCTTCACGCTCGATGCCGGCATGTGGCTCGACTACGTGGACGATCCGCTCGTCGTCTACGACCGCGAGACTGGAGATCGTCTCGGCTCTCTGCTCCATCGGCGCGTCGGTGGAGCGTTGTTTGGTGCCTTCGGGATCATGCCACGCGTGCAGGTGGGTCTCGAAGTGCCACTCATCATGTACCAGAATCGTAGCGACACGATCCCTGAAGCGACGACCGGTAACCTGCGTGACCTTACGAGCTACGGCTTTGGCGACGTGCGCGTCGTTCCCAAGGTGCAGCTCTTGGTCCTCGACAAGCACGGCGTTGATTTGGCCTTCATGCCGTCATTGACCCTGCCGTCGGGTGGCTCGACCAACTATCGCGGTGACACCGGCGTCACGTTCACGCCAGAGCTTGCGGTCTCACGTCCCATTGGCCCTCTGCGCGCCGCACTCAACTTCGCCTACGTGCTGCGCCAGAACGTCACGGTCCTCAATCAACGCGTCGAAGACGAGGTGCTCTTTCGCGCGGGTCTGGCCTATCGACAACTCGACGCCATGGTGTCGGGAGGCTTTGCGGCAAGCGCGGCGTTCAAGCGCTCGAATCAGACGCCCTTGGAGTTGCTGCTCCAGGCCAACGTCGATCTGGCGCCGTTGCCGTTGCTCGCGTTTGTCGGCACGGGATTTGGCCTCGCGCAGGGCTTTGGCACGCCGGACTGGCGCGTGTTCTTGGGTGCGCGCTTTGGCTGGGTCGATGATGATCCCGATGGCGACGGATTCAAGGGTGAGACGGACGCGTGTCCGCGCGCGCCCGAGGACTTCGACCGCTACGAGGACGAGAACGGCTGCCCCGATCCGGACAACGACGGTGATGGCGTTCTGGACGTTGATGACCGATGTGTGAGCGAGCCGGAAGATGTCGACGGCTTTGAGGACGCGGACGGTTGCCCGGACCCGGACAATGACCACGACGGCATCTTGGATGCGGCGGACACGTGTCCGAACGAGGCCGAGGACCAAGACGCGTTCGAAGATGAAGAAGGTTGTCTCGACCCGGACAACGACCACGACGGGATCTTGGATACCGCGGACAAGTGTCCACTCGTGCCCGAGGACCAAGACGCGTTCGAGGACGAGGACGGCTGCGCCGACCCGGACAATGACCAGGACACACTGCCGGACGCCATCGATCGCTGTCCGAACGAGCTCGGCCCGGTCGCTAACGCCGGCTGTCCGGACACCGACCGCGACAGCGACACGGTCGTCGATCGCGAAGACAACTGTCCTGACGAGCCCGGCGACGTGGCCTTCAAGGGCTGCAAGCAGAAACAGCTCGTGACGCTCACCGCGACCCGCATCGAGATCCTCGACAAGGTCTTCTTCAAGACGGCCGCGGCGGTGATCGAGACGCGCTCGTATCCGCTGCTCGAGAACGTCGCCCAGGTCATCTTGGCGCACCCCGAGGTCGGCAAGATCTCGGTCGAGGGCCACACGGACGACCGCGGCCGGGCTTCGTACAACACCAAGCTGTCGCAAGATCGGGCCGATGCGGTGGTCGCCTTTCTCGTCGGCAAGGGCGTACCGGCGGAGCGTTTGCAGGGCAAGGGCTATGGCCCCACGCGGCCCATCGAGTCCAATAAGAGCGAACGTGGCAGAGCCAACAACCGCCGGGTAGAATTCAACCTAGTCGGCAGCGAAGGCGCCGCCATCCAACAGAGTGGCAACCAAGCCACCGATGCGACTATCGAGAAGAGGTAGCCCATGCGACGATCGACCCAGGGTGGGTGCTTAGTCTGTTTGCTTGCGGTAGTGAGCGCCTGCGGCACCGAGGACGACGTGACGCTCGATTTCGCCGCGCGCCCGGTGGGCTCGCCGCTGTTTGTCAACGGCGGCTTCGAGGACTCCGTCTCGATGAACGGCTGGACGGTCACGAAATATCTCAACACCCAAGGCCTGCGGGTGGTCCCGCCGACGAGCGTCGCCGATCTCCAGCTCGCCAATGGCACCACCGCCGATTGGGCGACCTTTGCCGAATACAACGCCGTGCCCGAGTCGCAGCCGTTTGCAGGCATGACCGTCGAGGCGGGTGTACCCTTGTGGCCGAAGTTCGAGACGCGCACCGCGGCGATCAATGAGACGGGACCGGTGCCGCCCACAAAGACGTATCCGCGCGGCGCCAACCGCAACGTCAACGCCATCTCACAGTCCTATGTGACGTCGTCCGCCGACGTCGACCCGGCCGACAATCAGATCCACATTCGCTTCGCGCTGGCCCCGGCGATGCAGTCGGCTGGCCACACCGACCTTGACCAGCCGTACTTCTTTGCCCTGTTGACGAACACCACCACCGGGCTGCCGCTCTACTCGAACTTCAATTTCTCCAACGAGCCGGGCGTACCCTGGAAGACGCAGACGACGCTGGGTACCGGCTCGCAAGCGGTACTCTACACGGATTGGCAGGTCTACGATGTGGCGCCGGGTAACGCCTATCTCGCACCGGGGGACACGATCCGCCTCGACGTCTATTCGGCGGGCTGCCAGCCGAGCGGCCATTGGGGCGAGGTGTACGTGGATGGCTTTGGCGCGTATCTGCCGACGCTATCGGTCGCCAAGCTGGCGCCGGAGCGCTCGAACTTTGGCGCCAACATTGCCTACACATTCCTCGTCAAGAATGCGACCAGTACGGTGGCGAACAACGTCGTTGCCGATGAGGTCATTCCCAACGGCACCGCCTTCGTTTCGTACAGCGCACCGACGGCGTCGTCGTGTACGGCCCCGGCAGTCGGGGCAAGTGGCACGGTGACGTGCAACTTCGCGTCCATCAATGCGGCGGCGAGTGAGACCTTCACCGTCGTCGTCGGTCCCGCGCAGAGCGGTACGGCGACCGGATGTACGGCCAGCACGCTCGTGCATGCGAGCTGGACGACCTTTGGCTACGCCGGCCTGACGGTGGGCATCACGGCGGGCACGGGCGCGGGGCAGGTGCGAACGATTACCGGCAGCACGGCCACCACGCTGACCGTCAGTCCCCACTGGACGACGACTCCC
>CAYHNK010000163.1:0-10553 GCA_964357695.1 uncultured Bdellovibrionales bacterium
CTGCTCTCGACGCTGGTAGCGCGTGCAGGATTCGACGTGCATGCGGTCGCAGACGGGGCCATGGCTCTCGCGATGATGCGCGCGCGCCCGCCGCACGTTGTGCTGCTCGACGCCCATCTGCCGGGCAAGAGTGGCTTTGATGTGTGTCGCGAAATCCGTGGAGACAGCAAGCTCTGCGCGACTCCGGTGGTGATGCTGACGGCGTTCGCCGAAGGGGATGCACGCGAGCGTAGCCTTGAGGCAGGAGCGAGCGAGTTCGTCGAGAAGCCGTTTCGCACCGAGCAGCTCGTGGCCCTTTTGCGCCGGCTTGCGGGTGCGGTCGCCTAGCGCAGCAGGAACGCCGCCGTGGCGATGCTCGACGTCGATTTCCTCGTCATCGGTAGCGGCCTTGCCGGCGCCAATGCGGCGCTGCGGCTGGCGAGCGGCGGCACGGTCCTACTCGTCAGCATGCGCGGCATCGCCGATGCGGCGACGGTCTATGCGCAGGGCGGCATCGCGAGCGTGGTCTCCGACGAGGACAGTCTCGATGCGCACGTGAAGGACACGCTCGAAGCTGGGGCGGGTCTGTGCGACGCTGCGGCCGTCCGTTCGATCGTCGCCGATGGGCCAAGCGCGATCGCGCGCCTTGCGTCTCTCGGCGTGCTCTTTGACCGAGACGAGAGTGGCTACAGCCTCGGTCGCGAAGGCGGCCACAGCAATCGCCGCATTCTGCACGCCAAAGATCTCACCGGTCGCGAGATCATGCGGGCGCTTCAGGAGCGCCTCGTCAACCTACCGCGCGTGCGTGTGTTGACCGAGCACACCGCGATCGATCTCATCACGCGGCGCAAGCTCGGGCGGGGCGCGAGTGACCGCTGCCTCGGCGCCTACGTGCTTGACAACACCACCGGTGAGGTCAAGACCGTGCGCGCGCGCGCCACGTTGCTGGCGACCGGTGGCGCAGGCAAGGCGTATCTGTACACCTCCAACCCGGATGTCTCGACGGGCGATGGGGTGGCCATGGCTTTTCGCGCCGGGGCGCGCGTTGGCAACATGGAGTTCTATCAATTTCATCCGACGGTGCTCTTTCATCCCCACGCCAAGTCTTTTCTCATCAGTGAGGCCCTGCGCGGCGAGGGGGGGGTGCTGCGGCGGCGGGACGGACGCGCGCTCATGCGGGGGGTGCATCCACTTGGCGATCTGGCGCCGCGCGATGTTGTGGCGCGCGCCATCGACCGCGAGATGAAACGCAGCGGCGATGATTGCGTGTGGCTGGACATGCGCGGTCTCGATCCCGCGTTCGTCGTCTCGCGCTTTCCTAATATTCACGCGGCCTGTCTCGCTCTCGGCATCGACATGACGAAGACGCCGATTCCGGTCGTGCCGGCGGCGCACTACATGTGCGGTGGAGTGCGCACGGGCCTAAGCGGCGAGACCGAGGTGCCGGGACTGTGGGCGGCGGGCGAGACCGCGTGCACGGGCTTGCATGGCGCCAATCGCTTGGCGTCAAACTCGTTGCTCGAAGCGACCGTCATCTCCGAGCGTGCGGCCGCGGCGATGCTCGAAGATGTGCGCGGCATCGAGCACGACGCGGGGTTGCCCGAGTGGGATCCGGGCAGCGCGGCCGATCCGGACGAGATGGTTGTGGTGTCGCACAACTGGGATGAGCTGCGCCGCGCCATGTGGAGCTACGTCGGCATCGTGCGCAGCGATCGTCGACTCGAGCGCGCCGCCGCCCGTGTGCAGATGCTGCGCGAAGAGATCCAAGAGTACCACTGGAACTTCAAGGTCACCGCAGATCTCGTCGAGCTACGTAACTTGGCGACGGTGGCCGAGCTGATCGTGGCAAGCGCGCGCCGTCGACGCGAAAGTCGCGGGTTGCACTTCAATATCGATGTCCCCGAGCCGAGTGCCGAGTGGTGTGTCGACTCTGTGGCGCGCCGATCGGCGCGTGGAGGCATCACGTGGCTGGAGGGGGCGCGTCACGACGTTGCCTCGAGCACGACGTAAGGGTAGACCGACGCACCATGTGGACGCTGCCGAACCTCCTCTCGCTCGCACGCATCGCCGTCCTGCCGGCTCTCATCGTGCTCATCTGGCCGGGGATTGAGGGGCGCGAGACCTGCTTCTGGGCGGCGATGCTGTACGTGGTGGCGAGCCTTACCGATGCCATCGACGGCATGCTGGCCCGCCGACTCAACAAGGTGACGGTGCTTGGGAAGTTTCTCGATCCGCTCGCCGACAAGCTCTTCTATCTCGTGCCCATGGTGGTGCTGCTGCAAATGGAGCCCTCGCGCATCCCGCTGTGGATCGTGCTGGTCGTGCTCGTGCGCGAGCTGACGATCACCGGCCTGCGCGCGATCGCGATGTCCGAGGGCATCGTCATCGCGGCGGGCGAGGGTGGCAAGCTCAAGACCTTCTTTGGCACCGTGGGCATGTTCGCGCTGCTCGTCCATTACCCGTACCTCATCAACTTCGGCTTCTCGACGAGCGTTGTCGATTTCCATCGCTTGGGCCTGTGGGTCACCTACCTGTCAGTGGCATTTTCGTTGGTGAGCGCCTTCGAGTACCTGCGCCACTTCCTACGCAGCGTCAAAGGCGTCGCCGCGTCATCGTGACGACTCTCAAACGACTCGAGCTGCTCGGCCGACGTCTGCTCGTGGCCGTGGCAGCGCTACTGCTCGGCGTTCGGCGGCACACGCTCACGCTTTCCGAAACGCCGCGCATCCTAGTCGTGCGCCTGGACGAGCGGCTCGGCAACCTGCTCTTGCTGACGCCGCTCCTCGACAGTTTGCGCGCGCGTTTCCCACTGGCGCGCATCGAGGTGCTCGTCAATGCGCGCGGCGTCGAGATCATCGGGCGGCATCCTGCGGTGGACGAGGCCATCGCTTTTCGCAAGCGTGCCCTTGCGCAGCCCGACGGCCCGTTGCGTACGCCCGTGCAGCTACGCGCGCGCCACTACGACCTCGTCATCGATGCCGCGAACCCCACGGATCCTTCGGCGACGCAGGCGCTGCTCGTGCGCTTTGCCGGTGCGCGCTACACGGTCGGTCCCACGAGCGCTGGCTTTGGTCGCTTGTACGCGGCGCCCGTGGTCATCGACCCCAGCGAGTTGCACGAGATCGATCTGCGTCTGCAACTGCTCAGGCCCGTCCCCGGGTCGGCGTGCGTGCGTGCCATGAGCGCGCCGCTATTTCCCGTGCCTGCCGTCGGGAGCGCGCTCGAAAGGTGGCGCAAGGATCTCGCAAAGAATCGCTGGGGCGTGCTCAACGTGGGGGCGCGGCTGACGGAAAAGCGCCTCGATGCCGCAGCGTACGCGCGCCTCGGCGAGACCATGGCTCAGGAGGGGATCGCGCCGGTCGTCACCTACGGACCGAGTGAGCGCGAGCTGGCACGCGAGGTGGTCAGTCGAGTCGCGACCGCTCGGCTCGCCCCTCCCACCGACGTCGCGCAGCTGGCGTGGATCATGCGACAGGCCTGCTGCGTCGTCTCCTGCGACACCGGTCCCATGCATCTTGCCGTGTCCTTGCGAACGCCGACCTGCGGCATCTTTGTGAGCACCGATCCGCGTCGCTATGGACATGCGACGCCCCCGCACGCGGTCATCGATGGGCGCAAGAGCACGGTGGCGGCATGGCGACCGGAGCTCGCGCGTTGGCTGGCAAAGCTCGGTGTAACCCCATGACCCTCGATCTCGGAACGCTCAACCCGCGGCAGCGCGACGCGGTGCTGCACGAAGAGGGTCCGCTGCTCGTGCTCGCGGGAGCGGGGAGCGGCAAGACGCGGGTCATCATCTACCGCATCGCCCGCCTGCTCGCCGACGGCGTCGACCCGGAAGCCATTCTCGGCATGACGTTTACCAACAAGGCCGCGCGCGAGATGCGCGAGCGCATGCAGAGCCTCGTTGGCACGGCGGCACGTCGCGTGGAGCTACTCACCTTTCGCGCGCTCGGCCTGCGGGTGCTCAAAGACGAGCACAAGGCCGCGGGGTTGCCGTCGCATTTTGCCATCTACGATACTGGCGATCAGCTGGGTCTCGTGCGTGAGCTGTTGCGGCGCATAAAGACCGCGGACCGGCGCCTCGATGCGTGGAAGGTGCTCGAGATCATTTTGCGCACCAAGCGCGAGCGTCGGTCGGAAGTGGCGCTCGACTGGGGGGATGACTACGAGCTCGCGGCCTACGATCTGTATCCGCGCTACGTCGAAGAGATGCGTACGTTTGGTGCTATCGATTTTGACGACCTCATCTTGCGCACCCAAGATGTGCTCGAGGTGCCCGAGATCCGTGCGCGCTGGAGCCGGCGCTATGCCCACCTGCTCGTCGACGAGTATCAGGACACGAGCCCCGACCAGCTGGCGTTGCTCAAAGTGTTGGCGGGCACCGAGCGCAACGTCTGCGTCGTCGGAGATGACGACCAATCGATCTACGCGTGGCGTGGCGCTGCGGCGGGCAATATCCTCGCCTTTGACGCCCACTTCGGCGGTGCGCGCGAGGTGGTGCTCGATCAGAACTACCGCTCGACGAGTGCCATTCTCAAGGCGGCCAACGCGGTCATCGTCAACAACAAGGCACGTAAGGAGAAGGTGCTGTGGTCGGCCCTCGGCGAGGGCGATCCGGTTGAAATCATCGCCTGCGCCGATGGCGATGATGAGGCCGCCTTTGTCACCGACAAGATCGGCAAGCTGCTCTACGATGGCGTACGCCACGACGACATCGCGGTGCTCTATCGATCCAACGCGCAGAGCACGATCTTCGAGGAGACGCTGCGCCTCGAGCACATTCCGTATCGCGTAGTCGGTGGCCAGTCGTTCTTCGATCGCAAGGAAGTGCGTGATGCCCTCGCGTACCTGAGTGTCGCGCACAACCCACACGACGAGGTGTCCTTGCGGCGCATCATCAATGTGCCGGCGCGGGGGCTCGGCCCAACGAGCGTCGAGCGTCTGGCGCAACACGCGGCGACCCACGGCGGGCGCTTGTGGGACGCACTTCAACAGGCCAACGAGGTGCCGGATCTCCCCAAGGGGGCTGTGGCGGGAGCGGCCGCTCTCGTGGACATTCTACGTCCAGCGGCCAAGCGTTTGCGCGGCGCACGCCCTGGCGAGGCCGCACCGCTCGCCAAACAGCTCTTTGACTCCTTGGGACTGCGCGACACCATCCTCGGCGACGACGACGCACCGGCGCTTTCGGCACGACGCCTCGAGAATCTCGACGAGGTGGTGCGCGCGCTCACGCGCTTTGAGCACCATCTGCCTCACGACGCCGCGCCGCTCGCGGAGTTTCTGCGCTCCTCGGCGTTGGTTCGCGACCCCGCCGAGGATGAGGAGGCCCCGAAGCACCAGGTGACGCTCATGACACTGCATGGGGCCAAGGGCCTCGAGTTTCCGTACGTCTTCATGGTGGGTGTGGAAGAGGAGCTGCTGCCGCACAAGCGCACGATGGAGCTCGGTGGTGAGCTCCCCGAGGAGCGGCGATTGTGCTACGTCGGCATCACGCGCGCCAAGCGTCGTTTGTGGCTCACCTATGCGCGCCATCGCGTGCGCCACGGTCGGCACGAAGAGCGCTCACCCTCACGCTTTCTCTCCGAGCTACCGACCGACGACGCCATCGTGCGCCGCGTGGATCGCGACGCCACTCCGACTGACGGGCAGCAAGACGAAGCGGCCGACACCTTCTTCAAGAAGATGCGGGCGCAGCTCGGTATCGACGACTGACCGTTGCCTCCGCGCGTCGTCGCGACAAAGCTAGCTGTGTGAGGAGGTTGAGGTCGTGCGTTGCGGCGGTGGTAGGCCACCATGGTGCGGTGCCGGCTCGACGGCTTGGATCGACGTGCGGGCGACGAGCTCGCGATCCGTAGGCTGCGCCCAGCGAGCTTGACGTGCCACCGCGGGTGTCGGCGGCGCGGCCGTTGGTGAGGCCACGTTCTTGCCATCCGAGCGATCGATACCGCGGTCAAAGAGCTTGCGAAACGGAAACGCGATCAATGCGAGGACGGCGCGAAATACATCTGCCACGATGGCCAACGCCGACAGCCAGCGGCCTTGGCCGATGCGCGCGCCGTCGTTGAGCACGTCGAGGACACTGTCGGCTGCCGCTTCGGTGACATGGACGCCGCTTAAGCGCTGCACGGGAAGATCGGTGTCGCCCGCGCTCGCGCCGAGCACGATGCCGAAGCGATTGTAGCCGAGCTCGGTACCGAGACCTTTGATGTTCGCCCACTGCGGTTGCAGTGTGTCCCACGAGCGCCAATAGCGGGGCACGTCCCACGGGTCGGCGATACGCAGCTCGAGCTGCCCGGCGTGCCAGCGGTAGCCATCGATGACGCGGTAGTGCATGGTGGCGACGTCGGCCGAGTCCTCCGGCGTCAGATCGGCCAAGAAGACGATCGGTCGCCCGTGATCGATATACTCGACGACTTCGCGCGCGCTCAGGTTGTTCTGCAGCCGTGCCTGCACGCCATGCCGCCGCGCGGCGTCACGCAGGTTGGACGCTGAAGAAAAGACATCGAGCAGGCGCACGTCGGCATCGATGTCGGCCTGAGTGACGCGTCGTCCAAGGACATAGGTCAGCGCCATCGCTAGCGCGGTCGTGCCGCACCCATTGCCAACCTGACGCTGCGGCTCGACATCGAGCGTCCGTCCTTCGCCCGCCCGTAGGGCAGGCTCCGAATCGAACGAAGGGTGGTCACCGGCGCGGCGGGCCTTCTCCTCGGCTTCGCGGCGCAGTCGATCGTACGGCGCAGAGCCAATCAGGTCGGCGATTCTCTTTGGCATCGGATCTCCGTGCGCTCAGCCCGACGCGCCAGACGCCCTTGTCCGCTAGCGCGTATGGCAGAAGCGACAGGGCGTTTCCTTGGTCGCGTCGTCCTCGTCGTGGGTCTTCTTCCAGCCGGCCGGGTGCGGGTTGCCACCCATGCCATCGACCGCGTGGCAGCGGACGCACGCGGACGCCGCGCCTTGATCGTGGCAGGCGGCACACGTCTCGATAGCCAGGCGGGCTTCACGGCCGTGCTCAGGTGAGAGGGCCCAGCCCCCCGGGTGCGGATTGCGCCCGCCTGCGCCAGTCTTGGGCGAAAGTCCCGACGACGCGTGGCAGCTCGAGCAGTAGCTCGTCTGATGGCATCGCAGGCACATCTGACCCTCGGCGCGGGCCTCCATCGGATGTGAGGAGATCCAGTCGCCGCGGTGAATGAGCGCGCGCTCGACTTGCTCGGGGAAGATGCGCGTCGGTGCCGCAGGAGCAGTTTTGGAGTGGCAATCGGCGCACATGCTCTGCGCGTGGCATTGCGTGCACTGGGCTCCTTGCACGCGCGCCATCATGCCGTGGCGATCGAGCCAGTTGCCGCCGTGGTCAAACTCCGCGACCGCACGCAACGGCATCGCCCGCATGTCGGGATGGCAGTGCTGGCAGCGCGCCTCCGCGTAGTCGGTGGCGTGATTGTGGCACTGCAAGCACACGTCCATCGCCGGTACGGCGACGGGTACGACCGTCATGTCGGCAATGCCTACGTGGCACGTCGCGCAGTCGTCGCCGACGCGCTCCATGTGCGCCTGGTGTGAGAAGCCGAGCTCCGAGTGATGCTCGGGGCGCGCTTTGGCCTGGGCCACATCCTTGTGGCACATGGCGCAGTTGTCGGGCTTTTCGTGGCAATCGAGGCACGCAGCTTCCTTCGGCAAGAGCGACTTCGCGGTGTCGCTAGCCTCTTTGACGCCAGCGTGGCAGGTCGCGCACTCCACGCTATTGTCGACGTGAGTTTTGTGACTGAAGATGAGCTCGTCGCGCGGCACGAGGCCGGGCCGTCCCGCCATCCACCAGGCGCACGCGCCCAGCATCGAGAATCCGACGAGTGAGATCACACGCAACGAGCGCTTCACGGAGCCACCTCCCGATCGAGATCAACGTTGTAGCCGTAGGCAAAGCGCAACATTCCCTCCACTTGCGATTGGGCAAAGGGAGTTGTACCGCCAGCGACACTGGCAACAATTCGCATGGCGCGCGTCAAGTCGTAGACCGCGCTCACCTGACCGATGGTCGACGAGTCGTACGCATTGACCGGCTCGTCGAAGCGATAGAAGAAGACGTCACCCGCGACGCGCACCTGGTCGCTGAGCTCGAGGCTGGTAAGCAGGCGCCCGCGTACATAGCCGCTCTCGCGCTCGTCGAGGCGACTGACCTCGACACCCACGCGTGAGCGACGCCCCGGGTCGCGATACGCATTGGCTTGGGCGGTGGCGCGATAGCCGAGCGCGCTGTTGCGACGGCGCAGCAGGTGCGCGTCCGCGGTGAGCTCGTAGTAAGGCGAGATGCGGTAGGAGACGTCACCGCCGGCCGCATCGTAGTTGCCCACCGAAAAGACGCTGAAGATCGACTGGCGGTTGAGGAACAGATCGGGCGCGACGCGCTCGCCGTCGAGTGTGACGACGAGTGACTTGCCCCGTAGGTAGCTCATGGCGAGACGGGCCTCGGTGAGGCGCAGGCCACCTTCGTCTTCGGGACTCACGACGGTAAGAGCCACCCACCGCGTGGGTCCGATGACGTAGAAACCGTCGGCGCCGAGATCCTGGCGATACAGCTCGCCATGCACGGTGCGCATCGCATAGCCGACGCCGATTTCACCCATGCCGGGCAAGCGTTTCGCGAGACGAGCGCCGCCGAGCCAGTAATCGGTCTCGACACGCAGCTCGGGCTGCACCGTGAGGCCGTAGTAGCCTTGCGCCGACAGACCCCACGGCAGGCGCGCTTCGAGGCTCGCGCCGTCGATCATCTGCATGCGACCAACGCCTTGGACGAGGTGCTGACGTCCGAGGCGCAGCTCGACGGGGCCGCGTCCAGCTTCGAGGTAGAAGAGGCCGAGGTCCGCCGTGGTCGGATGGAGTCCGACGTCATCGGGGCTCGGGCCGCCGTCCTCGCCGAGCTGGAGTCGTCCCCAACCATTGAAGACCAGACGGGCGTGCTCGGCGCCCGGAACTGCGAGGTCGCGCACTTCGATGGCGACGAGCTCGTAGAGCGGGATCACCGAGACGACGTCAGCACCGCGCACGTCCTGGCGGTCGGCGAGCAGGGTGGTCATGGTGCCGCGTACCTCGGCAGCACGTGCTGACGAAGCGGCAAAAAGCAGGACGATGGCTGTGAGAGTGTGTTTCATAGTTGTACGTTCACCTCGCCGTTGGTGTGCAGCGTCGTTCCATCGGGCTGAAACTTGATCGTGCCGTCCGCATTGACGGAGCCGGCGTGACAGGTCACGCAGTCGTTGGGGTAAGTCTGGCCATTGTGGATGGTGCTCGACGGTGGCCGTGCGTGGCACTCGCCACAGAGCACCGGTACGCCCGCCGTCCAAGACACGACCGCGCCCGATCCCGCGCTGTGGCAGTAGCTCGTGCACGCGCCCGTCTCGGCATCGAAAGTCGGGATGAATCCCGCCGCCGCGGCGAGGCCGGGAAATTCGGCGCCGCCGGGAAACACCTCGGCGGGGAGCGCAGTGTCGAGGTGGCCGGGGCTTATCACCGCCGCACGAAAGCTCGCGCCGCCTGGCGGCAGGTGACAGGCGTCGCAGGCGATGGGCCCGGAGAAGACGTGGGCCTGCACGTGCGCCAGGTGCTCACCCGTTGCCATCGCCGTCACGTCGTGACACGCGTTACATGTCTCGCTGCCGTCACCGAGACTGACGACGCCGTCGAGATGCAGGCTCGGATCACTGACCGCGCCGGCACCATCGACGACCAGCCCGTGGCAGGTGGCACAATCGGTGAGTGTCATGGCGCCATCGTGCACGCCGCCGTCGGGCGGCATCGCGTGGCAGGTGGCGCAGCCCTGGCTCACGTTCGTGCTCGTCCAGACCGGATCCGGTGCGGGGACAACGAGCAGCGCTCCGTGACACGCAACCTCGCTGCACGTGCTCGTGATGCGATCGTAGGAGCCTCCCGCAGAAATCACCACCTCGGCGCGCGGGTCCGCGTCGACGCCGGCGTCGGCGAGAAAGATGTGGCCGATGTCTCGCCAATCAGCCGGTACGACGTGGCAGCTCTCGCAGGCGATGGGGTGTGCGAGGACCGGGCCGCCGAGCACGTGGGCCCGGTGGGCACCGACGCTCGGGCTCGCGCGATCGAAGTGACAAGTGTTGCACGTCGTGACGCCTTCGGCGTGGCATGCGGTGCAACTGCGACCGGTCGGGCCGCCGTGCGCGCTCGTGGGCTCGCCGTGGCAGCGAGCACAGGCGTCGAAGTCCCAGCCGCTCGCTTGCAGGACGGTGCCGTGAAAGCTCGGGTCGTCCGGGTTGACAAAGCCCTGCGCGTGGCCGACGTCACTCGGGAAGTAGCTCAGGCCGCAGACAGTGACCCAGCGGTTGAGCGCGCTCAGCGTGGCGTCGCTCGCGCGTGGATGCCCGCTCTCGCCAGCGGCGCGACGCAAAAGCAGCGAGCTCGCGTCGCCAGCGACAACGCGCCGTGTGCCGTCGGGTCGCGGTCGGACAATCTCCGGGTATGAATCGAGTCGATACCCCGCCTCAGTGTGCGATGCGCTATGGCAATCTCCGCAGCTCGTGTTGAGCAACGGTGCGATGTCGCCACGATAACCGTCG
>CAYHNK010000164.1:0-10498 GCA_964357695.1 uncultured Bdellovibrionales bacterium
CGAGCGGACCGCTGCAGGTGAGCGGGACCACCGCATCCCTCAGCGTCGATCTCGCCCCGAACAGCGTTCACGTCTTGGTCTTGAGCAAGTAGGGCTGCCTGGCGGCGGCGTAGTCCGTGCTCCCACCGCGCTAGTGCTGGTCGTATTGTCCGGCCCCGTGTGGCTGCTGCTACGCTCGTGTGACTTCGCGGTGACGTGTGTGTGCCGCCGGTCGGAGCAAATCTCGGAGCGGGCGGGCCTTTGCCACGACAGAAGACGGAGTAGCGAGCTGGACTGCCGGGAAAGAGTACGGATGCCTTGCATGGCCGGGAGGCTTGTAGGCGAAATTAGTAACCGCTCGGGCGGACGGCTCGCTCACCGCCGGTCCCACGGGCCTCAGATCGCGACCTCGCCGCGTTCGCCGGTGCGGATCTTCACCACGTCCGACACCTCGTAGACGAAGATCTTCCCGTCGCCGCTGAGCCCCGTGTGGGCCGCTCGCGCGATGGTCTCGATGACCTTCTCAACGAGCGCGTCGGGAACGACGACCTCGAGCTTAGCCATCTTCGCCTCGCCGGTGAGGTCGGGCGGCCCGTTGCTCGGATCGCTGCGCTGAAAGCCGTACACCATCGACATGGTGATGCCCGGCAGGTGCGGCATCTCCTGAAGACTGTCGATGACCTTGTCCAGCATGATGCGCTTAACGATGGCTTTGATTTCCTTCATGACCGTCTCCTAGAGCTCGACCTCTGCCTTGGCAGGGGCAAAGCGGGTTGCGAACAACGAGTAAATCGTCGGCAGCACGATGAGCGTGAGCAAGGTCGAGGTGACAAGCCCGCCCATGACCACCACCGCCAGCGGCTTCTGAATATCGGCGCCCGATCCCGTCGCGTAGAGCATCGGCAGATGGCCGATGAAACTGACGAGCGCCGTCATCAGGAGCGGCCTGAAACGCAGGTCGCAACCCTTGATCACCGTGTCCGCCACCGATTCGCCCTGGTCACGGAGCTGACGGAAGAAGGCCACGAGGACGACGCCATTTTGCACCGCGATGCCGAGCAGCACGATGAAGGCCACCGCGGCTGACACCGAGACAGGCATCCGGAAGACGACGACGGCGATCACCCCACCCACGAGCGCGAACGGCAGGTTGAGCAGCACGAGCAGAGCATTCCAGATCGACCCGAGCGCCATGTAGAGCAGCACCATGATGAGCAGGAGCGCCACCGGCACGACGATGGCGAGCTGACGCATAGCGCGTTGCTGGTTCTCGAACTGACCGCCGTATTCGACGTAGTAGCCGGACGGCAGTTCCTTCACGAGTGGGGCGAGCGTCGTTTGCACCTCGCTGACGAAGCCCCCAAGATCGCGGCCTCGGATGTTGACCTCGGCCACGACGCGCCGCATGCCGTTTTCGCGGCTCACCTGCGCCGGCGCCTCTACCACGTCGAAGCTTGCGAGCTGCGCGAGCGGCACGCGCTCCCCGCCGGGTGCAGGGACGAGCAGCCGCTCGATCTCCGGAATATCCCCTCGAGCCGACTCGGGGAAGCGAACAACCACGGCGAAGCGACGTTGCTCCTCGATCAGCGTCGTGGCCTTGCGGCCCGCGACCGCCGTCTCGATGGTCGCGTTGACGTCACCGATCTTGATGCCGTATCGCGCCACCGCCTCGCGATCGATGACCACATCGAGCTGCGTCATGCCTGACACCTGCTCGACCTTCACGTCCCGCGCGCCATCGACCCCGCCCAGGAGTGCAGCCGCGCGGTCGGCGAAGGTTTTGAGAACCGCGAGGTCGGGCCCGAAGACCTTGACCGCGAGGTCGCTCTTGACGCCCGAGATGAGCTCGTTGACGCGCAGTGCTATGGGCTGCGAGAACGAAAAACGCAGGCCGGGGATTTGCGCGAGCTCCTCTTGAATGGCTTCGACCAATTCGACCTTGTCCCTGCCGGTACCCCACTCCCCGCGGGGCTTGAGCATGATGAAGACATCCGTCTGCTCTGGACCCATGGGGTCCTCGGAGATTTCGGCCCGCCCGGTCTTGCTGACCACGGTGTCGACCTCCGGGAACTGGCGCAGGCGCTGCTCGATAAACGTCGAGACCTTGACCGATCCCTCGAGTGAGGCGTTCGGCAGGCGCACGACGTTGACCGCGATGGAGCCCTCGTCGAGCGGCGGCATGAACTCCGTGCCCATGAAAGGAAGAAGCGCCAGCGACGCGACGAGCACACCGCCCGAGATCCCGAGCGTGACGGCCGGGCGACTCACCGCGCGGCCGAGCAAGCGCACGTAGGCCTTGTGAAAGCGGCGGATGAAGCCGAACTCCTTCTCAGGAGCCTGCTTGAGGAAGAGCTCCGAGAGGACGGGAATGACGGTCAGCGCCACCACGAGCGAGACCGTGAGTGCTATGAGCATGGTCGCCGCGAGCGGGGCGAACATCTTGCCCTCGATGCCCTGGAGCGTGAACAGCGGCACCAGGATGATGGCGATGATGATCACCGAAAACGCGACGGGTTTCGCGACCTCCACCAGCGCCTCGGCCACGATCCGCCGCTTGTGCTCCTGTTCGGTCCGGTGCGCCAGGTGGCGACGGATGTTCTCGACGATCACGATGGAGGCATCCACCACCATGCCGACCGAGAACGCCAGACCGCCGAGGCTCATGAGATTCGAGCTGATGCCAGCGGAGCCCATGAGGATAAAGCTCACGAGGTAGGTGAAAGGCAGAGAGAAGAGGACGATGAGCGCCGTGCGCAACTCCGCGACAAACAGGAAGAGGATCAGGATGACGAAGATTCCGCCCTCGAGCAGCGCATCAACGACCGTTTTGATACATGCCTCAATGAGCGAAGTCCGGTCGTAGAATATGTTGAGCCGTACTCCCTCGGGCAGCGTGCTCTGGATCTTGCTGATCGACTCCTTGACGCGACTGACGACGTCCTGCGAGTTCGCACCCTTGAGCATGATGATCATGCCGGCGACGGCCTCGCCCTTGCCGTCACGGGACACCGCGCCCTGTCGGGGCTCGGCGCCGATCACTATGTCAGCCACGTCCCGGATGTAGACCGGCGCGCCGTCCTTGGCCTTGCCCCCGATGCGCTCGATGTCAGGGATATCTTTGAGCAGCCCGACTCCGCGCATGTACATCTGCTCCCAGCCGCGGACGATGACACCGCCGCCGGCATTGGCGTTGCCCTGCTCCACAGCCTCCACCACGTCGTTGACGGTCAGGCCGTACTTGAGCAGCTTCTCCGGGGACACGAGGACCTGGTACTGCTTGACCTCGCCACCGAAGCTATTGACCTCGTTGACTCCGGGAATGGGCTTGAGCAGGGGTGCCACGATCCAGTCCTGGACGGTGCGCAGGTCCATTGCACTCTTGCCCTCACCGTCGAGCGTGTACTGTAGGATCTCGCCCAAGCCCGTGGAGATCGGTCCCAGCTCGGGATCCACGCCCGGTGGAAGCTCCTCCTTGGCCATACTGAGCCGCTCGAAGACGATCTGCCTGGTCCAGTAGGTGTCGACGCCGTCCTCGAAGATGATGACCACCTGCGACAGTCCGGCCTTGGACAATGAGCGCACCTGCGTCACCCGCGGCAGCCCGCGCATCACTTGTTCGATGGGGTAGCTCACCCGTTGCTCGACGTCGACGGCGGCGAGCCCGGGGGCCTTCGAGAGGATCATGACCTGCGTGTTGGTGACGTCGGGGAAGGCGTCGATTGGCAGTCGCAACCACGCGAGAACCCCTGCGGCGATGAGGACCGCAGTCGCGAGAAGCACGAGAAGCCGATTCTTCAAGAGGAATGTGATCTGTTTCATTGGCGGTCTTCCTTCTCAGTCCGCGCAGCCGGCGCCCATCTTCGAGCGCAGAACGTCAGACTTCATGAGGAAGGCGCCCTCGGCGACCACAGTCTGCGCCGACTCCAACCCCTTCTTGATCTCAACCCACCCGGCCCAGGTCCGCCCAGGGACCACGGGCCTACGGACGTAGTACTCGCCTTGGTGGTGGACGAAGACGAAAGAGCGCCCCTCGTCCTCGAGGACCGCGTTCTTGGGGACCGCGAGCGTCTCCGTCGTCCCCGGCAAGAACAGCTTGACCGTGGCAAACATCCCCGCAAGCAGCCGGCCGTCGGCGTTGTCCACTTCCACGCGCACCTTCACCGTACGCGAGGACTCATCCATCGCCGGACTGACCAGATCGACCATCCCGGGAAACTCTTCGCCAGGGTAGGCTTTGACGGAGATTGAGGCTGCTAGCTTTTGCGCGGCCTGTCCGGCTTTCACCGCACCGATGTCCCGCTCGTAGAGATCTGCCCAGACCCAGACCGCGGTGTTGTCGCCCACGGTGACGAGCGACTGGTCGGTTTTCGCGACTTCGCCCGAGACCGCGTGCATCACCAGAACCGCCCCGTTCATCGGGGCGCGCAACACGAGACGGCCACCGGCGCTGCCGCCCGTACCCAGGCGCGTGAGCTTGCCGAGCGCACCCTCAGTGCGAATTTCAGCGGCCTCGAGCTCCTGCGTCGCTAGAAGAAACTCCTTCTCGGAGGAGATGTTCTCCTTGCGCAGCTCCGAGACGCGTTCGAAGTTGCGGCGAGCGAGCCTAAGCATGCCCTGAGCTTCGAGGTAAGCAGCCTGGCCCTCGCCCACGACGACACTTTCGATCTCGATGAGCGGTTGGCCCTTCTTGACCGCGTCACCGAGCGCGACGTGCACCCGCTTGACGATGCCTTCCACCTGGGAGCTCACGTGGCCGACGCGTCGCTCGTCGAAGCGAATTTCACCCGTGAGTGCGATCGGAACGGCGACCTTGTGTTGTTCAGCCTTGGCTGTCGTGACGAGCCCGCCCTCGATCAATGCCGCCGGGGCGCGCACGACTCCGACCTCGTAGCGGCACTCGTCGCACGCAAAGGTCTTCTTGTTGTGCTCGCAGGTGAGGCCGAACAGCTCGTCGACAGGACGGTCGAGGTCCAAGGGTTCCTTGGTCTCAGGTCCCTCGTCGGCTTCTGCGCTGTCCCCATCGTGTTCGCCTACCGTCGTCGCAACGGCAACCGCAGTCTCGGTCGGGTCGTTCTTGCCGCACGAAAGGCTGACGGCCAACAGGACCCACGTGACGAGTTGAATGTTGTTGCGGGTGTTCATTTGACATCCTCTCCGACCAACGCGCCGAGGCGGCTGCAGTCGATCTGGGCTTGTGTGAGCGCGCTCAAGTAGAGACGGCGCGAGTCGAGTAGAGTGCGACGAGCGTCGATGACCTCAAGAAGGCTTGCCTCGCCGAGATGGTAGGTCTTCTCCATCATGGAGGCGGCAGTCTCGGAGCGTGGCACGACGTTGTTTCTAAAGCGTGTGGCGGTAAGGACCGACGCCTGGCAGGCAGCCTGGACATCGAGGACAGAAGTCTCAAGCTCCAGCCCCGTGGCCTCGGCCTGTTTGCGCCCCGCGGCGAGCTTCGCCTCCGCTTGGGCGATGCGCCCCGAATTCCAGCTCCACAGGGGCAAGTCGACGGCGAGACCGGCGCCGTAAGCGCGCCGATCGAGCTCGTTCGTCGTAAATCCCGCGAGGCCGATCGACGGCACGCGGGCCATCCGCTCGGTGCCGACCTCGGCCTCGAGGACACGTGTTCGCGCCCGCGCCACCGTCAGCGCTGGGTGGGTCGCGCGCGCCTTGCCAAGCGCCGTGTCTCGATCAACCGGCGTGGGCAGCGCGTCCAGATCGGCGACCGCCACGAGCGTCTTGCCCGCAAAGTCGCCAAGCCAAAGCGCCAGCTCGGCCTGGCGGGCGGACAGAGAAGTGCGCGCCGCTTCGAGCTCGCTCGTGATCTTCTCGATCTCGATTTCAACCCGGATCGCCTCCACAGAGCGAGCCTCGCCCATTTCAACCCGCTTCCTGACAGTGTGGACCAACGCCAAGGTCTCGGCTTCGAGGGCCGAGAGCGAGGAGACCCGCGATTGCTCGGATGCGAGAGTCCAGAACAGGGTCCGAAGCTGCAGCAGCACGTCACGGCGCAGCACCTCGTTCTCACCGAACGCCACATCGACCTCTGCCTCAGCCGCGTCGACTCTCGACCCACGTTGCGCGATCCAGCCAAGGGGCATGGTCAGTGCCAGGCCCCATTCGACACGCGGATCGCCGCCCGCACGCGCGAGCCCCTGACCGACGGTGCCCTCCAACGTTGGGTTGGGCACCGCCCCCGCCGCGCTCACGCCGCCGCGCGCGGCGTCGATCTGGAACCTGCCGGCGGTAATCCGGGGGTGCTCATCAACCAGACGGACGATGTCCGTCCACGTGACGTTGACAATCTCGCCGGCCATCGCCGGGCTCGCCGCAAGAATCACTAGGAATGGAAACCGACCACGCCTCCACCGGGAGGCGCGCACAGAAGTGCATCGCATCTTCGAACACCTGCCTTCGATCGACGTCGGTGCAGGACGTCGCGGTTGCGCCAAGGCCGGACACTCGTGGACGCACGAGCGCACCAGCGCCTTCTCACGAGGAAGGCCTTACGCGCGCGGCGGGTGAAAGATGCGGGAGAGGACGTCCTTCGAGTGCAGGGCGTCGCGCCAGGGGATGATGAGATCGTCGGACGCCGGAACGTCGACGATGGGACGCGGTGACATGAGCACGCCCGCAGTCAAATGGCCGGGGCAGCACACGCATGGGCACGCGGGACCGCAGGGGTTGCCGTCGTCACCCGGATCCGGACAGGACGAGCCTTCAGAGCGGCCCACCCGGTCGGCGCTCGCCAACGCATGCAAAGCCTCACCCGCCGCCGCCGAGACGAGTCCGGCGACAACGAGCAACGAGACGGTGGCCGAGAGGTGTTGCAGCTTCATGCGATTAGCGTTCAGGATAAAAACTCGTATTCTGCTTGTCAAGCGCGTCGCGAACCGTCTTCACCGGTGCCTCTCTTTGGCTCAGAGCTGAAAGAGCGCGTCGACGAACTGTTGCGGTGAGAATGGTCGCAGATCTTCGGCCTTCTCACCGACGCCCACGTAGCGCACGGGAATGCCCACCGCGTCGGCAATCGCCACGACGACGCCTCCCTTGGCCGTGCCATCGAGCTTGGTGAGGATGATGCCGGTAAGCCCGAGCTGCGCGTGAAACTCACGTGCCTGCTGCAACGCGTTTTGGCCGGTCGTGGCGTCGACCACCAACCATGTTTCGTCGGGGGCGCCGTGGCGCGCTTTCGACAGCGCTCGCTTGACCTTGTGCAGCTCGTCCATCAGGTCCTTTTTGGTGTGCAAGCGCCCTGCGGTGTCGGCGAGGAGTACGTCGGCGCCGCTCGCGCTCGCGTGCTCGACGGCGTTGAACATGACGCTCGCCGGATCCGCGGCATCAGCACCCTTAACGACGCGACTGTGCGTGCGCTCGCCCCAGATGGCGAGCTGCTCGACGGCCGCCGCACGAAAGGTGTCCCCCGCGGCGAGCACGACGTCTTTGCCTTGCGCGCGCAGTGCCGCGGCCACCTTGCCGATGGTGGTGGTCTTACCTACGCCATTGACGCCGACAAACAGCACCACGGCCGGCTTGGCACCGCCGACGCCCAGCTCGTAGCGGCCGGCATGCGCCTTATCGAGGGCCGCGCGCACCTCGCACTTGAGACCTTCGCGCACCGCGTCCGCCGTGGTCAGACTTCCCGCACGCAGCGACGCTCGCAGTCCGTCCATGACACGCGAGGTCAGCGCGACGCCAATGTCCGCCAGCAACAGCGCGTCCTCGAGCTCGGCGAGCACGCTCGCGTCGACCGTGCCGGCGCCGCGAAAGAGCCTCGTCAGCCGACCGACGAGCGAGCTGTGGGTGCGCTCGAGACCACGGACGAGAGCCGCATCCACCGACGGCCCGCGCACCTCGTCCGGCGTCGCCGCGCCAACCTTCGCCGCCTCGGCTTCAGCGTCTTCGTCATCGACGTCCGTAACCACGACCCCGGGCGCAAGCGCCTCCTCCTCGAACGGCTCGCGTGTTGCCCTCTCGCGGTCAAAGGGCTTCTCCTCGAATTCCGCGCGACGCCGCGCGCGCGTCCGTCGCAGGGCACTGACCAAGAGCCAGCCCAGCGCCACGAGCACGGCGAGCACCACGACGTTGGGGATCCACTCGAGCTGCTGCATGGCGCGGGATGTAGCCGCGGAGGATCGAGGAGTCAACCGCGCAGGCCACACCGCCACCGCCCGTAGCAGTCCCACGTGAAGTGTGATAGCCGACGCCTCGCCATGCCGCCTTCGATCCTCATCGTCGCCGGGGAAGCCTCCGCCGATCAGCACGGCGCCAAAGTGCTCGCACGATTGCGCGCCGACCGGCCCGACGTCACGTCTTTTGGTGTCGGTGGCGAAGCCCTGTGCGCTGAAGGCCTCACGCCGGTCGCCCGCGCGGAAGACATCTCGGTCGCCGGGCTCACCGAGGTACTCTTTGCCATCCCCCGCATCCTCGGCATCATGCGTCGCCTCGAACGCACGGCGATGGAACGACGGCCCCAGGTAGCGGTGCTCATTGATCTGCCGGACTTCAACCTACGGCTGGCCAAACGCCTCAAGCGTCTCGGCATCCCGGTCGTGTACTACATCAGCCCGCAGGTATGGGCCTGGCGCCCCAAGCGCGTCGAGCAGATCCGCCGCATCGTCGACAAGATGCTTGTCATCTTGCCTTTCGAAGAGGCGTTCTACCGCCAACACGGCATCGACGCCGAGTTCGTCGGCCATCCCTTGGTCGAAGACCTGCCCCAGACGACGAACGCGCTCGCAGCCCGAGTGTCGCTCGGCCTCGGCGAGGCCGAAGGCCCTATCGTCGCCCTGCTGCCGGGCAGCCGCGAGAAGGAAGTGGCGCGCCACCTGCCGACGATGCTGCTCGCGCTGCGGCTCTTGCGCGACTCGATACCCAAGCTCCGCGCCGTTCTCCCCATCGCCAGCACTATCGCGCGCGACGCCGTCCTTGCCCTCATCCGCGAGCACGGTGCCGACGTCACCGTAGTGAACGGCCGGGCGACCGAAGCGCTCATCGCGTCTGATGCCGCCGTCGTCTGCTCGGGCACAGCCACCCTCCAGACCGCGCTGCTCGAACGTCCGATGGTGGTCGTCTACCGCGTCTCGTGGCTGACGTACCAAATCGTGCGGCGCCTCGTGCGCGTCGGTTTTATCTCCCTCGTCAACCTCATCGCCGGCCGCGAGCTCGTGCGCGAGCTCATCCAGCGCGACATGACCGCCGCCAACATCGCCAGCGCCGTCCGACCCCTGCTCGTCGACCGCCGCGCACACGACGCCCTGCAAGGCGAGCTACACGCCCTGCGCGAGAAGCTTGGGGGACCCGGTGCGGCCGTTCGCGTCGCTCAGGTTGTGGCGGGCTATCTTCCCGCCCCAGGAGCAAACACCCCATGACCACTTCCCCCCTTTCGACCCACGCGCCGCGTGCCGTGGTGTTGCTGCCGACCTACAACGAGCGCGAGAATCTGCCGCGCATCGTGCCGGCGATCCTCGAGGCGGCTCCCGTCGACGTGTGGATCCTCGATGACAACTCACCCGACGGCACCGGCGCCATTGCCGCCGAGCTCGCCGCCGCAAATCCCCGGGTGCGCGTCGCTCATCGACCGGCGCGCGAAGGTCTCGGTCGCGCCTACCTCGATGGCTTTCGCCGCGCCCTCGACGCTGGGTATGAGCGCATCCTCGAAATGGATGCCGATTTCAGTCACCCGCCGCGCTACCTCCCCGAGATGTTGCGCCTCGCGGACAGCTACGACCTCGTCCTTGGCTCGCGCTGGGTCCGCGGCGGGGGCGTCGTCAACTGGCCGTGGCGGCGACGACTGTTGTCGCGCGGCGGCTCGCTGTACGCGCGCCTCATGCTGGGCGTTGGCATTCGCGACCTCACCGGCGGCTTCAAGTGCTTTCGGCGCGAGGTCCTCTCGGCGCTCGACCTCGATGCGGTGCGCACAACCGGCTACGCCTTCCAGATCGAGATGACCTACCGGGCCCTGCGCAAGGGCTTTCGCGTGGTGGAAACGCCCATCACGTTTGTCGAGCGCGAGCAGGGCGTGTCAAAGATGTCCGGTCGCATCGTGCGCGAGGCCATCCTGCGCGTGCCGTTGCTGCGCTTCGGAGTGCCGCGGTGACCTCCTTGCGTCGGCTGTTGCGCTACATGACGCACGAGACACCGACGCTTGTCGTCGCCTACATCGCCGTGTTGGTGCTCGGGGCCACGACCGCGTTCTACGCGTTTCTCGCCGGGCCCGCGCTCAAGTTCGTCTTCAGCGGCGAGATCCACGACATCCTGCGCACCGCCGACGGGCAGCTGCGCTCGGTATGGCATTATGTGCCCACGAGCTGGATCGCCGCCACTGAAGGTCTCGATCGCCTCGGCGCGTTGCTGTTGATGCCCGCGCTCATCGTCGCCACGTCGGTCGTCAAAGGCGTCGCTCAAACGACGCAGTTCTATCTCCTCGGTCGAACGAGCCAGCGCGTGCTCACGCGCGTGCGCGAGGACGCCTTCGGGGCCCTGCTCCGCCAGCCACCGAGCTTTTACGCGACGCGGGCGCACG
>CAYHNK010000165.1:0-10490 GCA_964357695.1 uncultured Bdellovibrionales bacterium
ATAGCGAGGTCGAGCGTCCCGTGCGGCGCCATCTCGTGCAGCTGAGAGAGGCGATGAAACACCACGGCCGCAAACGGCACAGCTAGCGCGAACGAGACGAGCAGCGACACCGTGACGAGGCGCCGCAAAGACCAGCCGCGACGCATCTACGCACCCTCGGCAAACGCGCGGATGCGCGTATCGGTGCCCACAATCATCAGACGGTCACCTACCGCGAGGCGTGTATCGGGTCCTGGCACACTGTCGACTTCCTGGGCAGATTCAGGCTGACCCGCATCGTCGAGGTATTCGCGGCGCGATTGCACGGCGACAACGTTGATGCCGTAGACGCGTCGCAGTTGCAGCTCACCGAGAGTCTTGCCCACAAGCCGCGTGGGCACATCCACCTCAGCCAGAGCCTGGTGCTCGCCGAGCGGCACCATGTCATGCAGCGAGGGCGTGAGCACCTGCCGCGCAATCTGGATGCCGATCTGCCGCTCAGGAAACACCACCCGCGTCACCCCCAGGCGCAGCAGCACGCGTGCCTGAATGTCGCTGGACGCGCGAGAGACGATGCGGCCCACCCCGAGCTCGCGCAACGCCATGGTGATCAGCACTGCTTCCTCGAGCTGTGCCTCACCGAGCGCCAGTATCACCGTGTCACAGTCCGCTACACCGGCGGCCCGCAACGCCTTCTCGTCGGTGGCGTCGAGACTCATGGCCCGAGCAACCTGATCCTTGATTTGCTCGACGCGCATGGGGTCGCTATCGATGGCGATCACCTCTGCCCCTCGCTCCGCCAATTGCGTCGCCACCGACGCCCCGAGCTGCCCGAGACCTATGACCGCAAACGTCGTCATACGCTTTCGCTCCTAGCCAATGAGCACCTTGCCTTCGGGCAACACAACGCGCGCCGTGATGCCTCGACGCGCCGCCGCTGCACTCGCGATGGTCAGCGGGCCCACACGTCCCGCAAACATGAGTCCCGCCACGACCAGGCGGCCGATCACCGTCAGCTTCGGCGTGACCCCGAGCGAGAGCCCCACCGTACCGAGAGCACTCGCGGTCTCGAACATCAGTGGCGCAAACTGCTGTGCTTCGGTCGTCAGCAGCACAGCCAATCCCAGAAAATAGGCGAGCGTCGCGCCCCCGCAGACGGCGAGCGCCCGCATCACCAGCGACGATGGGATGCGCCGCCCGAAAACCTCCACGTCCGCGCGATCGCGCAGATACGCACGTGCCGCGAGAATGACGAGGGCGAACGTCGTCGTCTTGATACCGCCGCCAGTCGAGCCCGGCGAGGCGCCGACAATCATCAACGCGATCAGCACGAGGATCGTTACCGGGTGCGCAAGATCGAGTGGCACGGAGTTGAACCCTGCAGTGCGCGCCGTCACGGATTGGAACAGGGCCGCCAACGCCTTACCTCCCAAGCCGAGGTGCGCGAGTGACCGGTCGTACTCGAAGAAGAAGTACGCGATGCCCCCGACCCACACGAGAGCCGCAGAGGTCACGAGCACCACCTTCGCATGAGCCGTCAGGCGCTGGCGCCCGCGACTGCGCACATAGCGACCGAGGGTCACGAGCACGCCGAAGCCAAGACCGCCCAAAGTGATCAACACCATCACCGTGCCACTCACGAGTGGATCCGCACCAAAGCGCACAAGATTGTCCGAGTAGAGCGCGAAGCCAGCGTTACAGAACGCGGAGATCGAATGAAACGTGCTCGCCAAGAGCGCCTCGCCGAACGGCAGCTCACGCCCAAATCGCAAAAACAGCAGTGCCGCACCGCCCGCCTCGATGGCGACGGTGGAACCGACGAGTGTACGCAGGAGCGCTCGCAGCTCCTCGGCATCGCTCTCGTCGAAGGTGCCGCGCATCACCGCATCCTGCTGCAGGCCGAGATGGCGCCCGAACGCCAGCGTCATCGCCGCGGACACCGCCATGATCCCCAAGCCGCCGAGCTGGATGAGCCCCAAGATGACGCCCAGACCGAACGGCGACCACGCCGTGGCGGTATCCACCGTGGTCAGGCCTGTCACACACGTGGCGCTCACCGCCGTGAAGAACGCGTCGATCCAAGCGATCGCGTCCCCACTCGACGAGGCGGGCAATGCCAGCAGCACGGTGCCAACACCGATGAGTCCCGTGAAAGAGAGAACCAGAGCGCGCGCGGGACGGTGCCCCACGTCGACGAGCACGCGCTGTCCCGGACGATCGCGCCGCACCCAGCGAACGAGTGCGATGAGATCCACGAGCAGCGCCAGCGCGGCCGCGAGACGTACCGAGCCGAAGCTGACGGCAAACACGAGCGTCACTGACACGATCGCCGGCAGCTCGCTCGTTACTTGCGACGCGCGCAACAAACGTACAGCAAGGCGCGCCGCCACAGTCCCCAGCACGACGATCGCCGCCCACCCCAGGGCAGCCACGACCTCGCCGGGCGTGCGTGACAATGAAGCCTCGATGCCCAAGAGCGTCAAGCCGGCAACCGCCTCCGTCGTCGCAAGCCCACGTGCCACGGTGGGAGCGACCGCGTGCCAGGATCCAGGCTTGTGTGTCACGCGCACGGGCATCACCCTATCGCTCGCTACGCCAAGCGGCGCATCGCCTCCCATAGCGCGTTCAGTGCAGGCGGCAAAGGAGCTTCACAAACGAGGCGCTCACCGCTTAGTGGATGCAAAAACTCCAGTCGTGCGGCGTGCAGGGCCTGGTACGAGATCTGTGAGGCGATGTCGCGCAACAACGGGCTTTGCACGCGCTCGAGCCGCGTGCCACCATAGAGCGGATCGCCCACGATGGGATGCCCATGCTCGGACAGATGCACGCGAATTTGGTGGGTGCGACCCGTCTCGAGACGCACGTCGAGCAGCGCCACACCGCCCGCGACGAGACGCACGCGGTAGTGCGTCACCGCGCGACGTCCCGTCTTCAGCCGCGAGGTAAATCGACGTCGATGGGTGGGGTGACGCCCGTAGAACGTATCGAACGTACCGGACGATGGCACAGGCGATCCCAGGACAAACGCCACGTAGCTCTTGTGCACCTCGCGACGCGCGAACTGTCGGGAGAGCCCGAGATGCGCCGCGTCGTTCTTCGCCACGACGATGGCGCCGCTCGTGCCGCGATCGAGCCGATGCACGATGCCTGGACGAAGCTCCCCACCGATGCCGGACAAATCATGACAATGCGCAAGCAGCGCATTGACGAGCGTCCCACAAGCGCGCCCGGCCCCGGGATGCACCGACAGACCCGCCGGCTTGTTGAGCACGACGAGGTCAGCATCTTCGTACAGGACATCGAGATCCATCACCTCGGCCACGAGACCGAGGGGCGTTGGCGCTGGAAGCCGCAGCGCGAGCTGCTCACCGCCACGCAATCGATACGCCGCGCGCACCACACGTCCGTCGAGCAGAACATCCCCCTGATCGATGAGCTGCTGCCATCGCGCACGGCTCAGGCCGGCGCCGCTGAGCTCAGGTGCGTCGCCTGAACGCAGAGACGCAAGATAGCGATCGAGTCTCTCGCCCACCGCCGCGGGTGGGACTTCGATCTCAAACGCGGTCGCCGTGCCGAGCGTCGTCGCTACCAAATCTTCGACTTCAGGTGGCCTTTGGAGCGCAAAATGATGTCGACGACGGCGCGATCGTAATAGTTCGTCTGCGAGAAAATCGCCGGATCGACGCGGCTGCGATAGAGCTGGCGCCCTTCTTCGAGCTCGGCCGAAATGGCGTCGAAAAACGTGTCGTTTTCGATGCCCTCTTTGATCTTCTCTTCATTGTAGAGCGAGATATCGGACGCGATCGCCCGCGCGAGTCGCACCGCTTTTTCCGGCGTGTCGATGAGTGCCATGCTGTGACGCTTACCAATCTGCCCCCACGTGGGTCAAGGAACTGGATCTGTTGGCGCTTGCCCGTTTGACGTTGGGACGACCGGCGCAGGCGCGCTCTCTTCTGCTGAGCCCGGCACATCGCCAGACGGCTTTTCGTCGAGCGGCTCATCACTTCGCACCGGCGTCAGCACCGCCCGGGGCTCCTCAAGCAGCAGGTCATCGGCAACGTGCTGCACCTCACCCCGCTCATCGAGCTGCCAGACGTCGAGCGCGGCATCGCTATCGAGGTTCGCCACCGCCACAGCAGTGAAAGCATCTTCGCTCACTCCGGGCACGACGTCGTCGGGCAGCGGATCGACCATGGAACGATCGTCACGGCGGGCTGGCAGGTGATCGTCCGGCCCGAGATACAGCGTGTAGAGGCCGTAGCGCGATTCGAAGCGAAACTCATGAAAGGTGCCGTACGTGTCATTCATCGCGCGATACAAGCGCTCGGCCCGCAAAAGGCCACGCAGATCCTCGGACGCACTCGCTTGCACGGCGGCCAGGCGTTGATGACGCCGACCTGCGACCCAGGACAGCGCCAGCGCACCTTCGGCGACGAACACGCTCGCGCCGATGAGCACGGCCAAGGCCGCCTGCCGTCGCCCGCTGTAACGCCCCGCAGGACCGCGCACCATCGTGAGTACGTAGATGCCAACACCAGCACCCACCAACGCGACAGGAAAGAACAAGATCCCGAGCAGCGCGATGCCGAACGCAAAACCGCCGAGATTCTTCACGAGACCGGCGGCGCGAAAAGCCTTCGAGCGGGAGCGCTCCGCAGCGCGCTCGTTGGGGCGCGTGCCCGTGTTGATCACGTTGGGGTTGGTGTAGTCCTCACCGCAGACGCAGCTGACACGCAGCGGGCTCTCGCCCGTCGCGAGCTCGATCTGATGGCCACACTTGAGGCAGGTTAGCCTCACCGGTCCCCCGTCCCTTCGCGATAACGCCTGTACACAGTCATATAACTGGTCGCAACTCGCTGTCCATCGAGTCCTAGCGCCCGCGCATACTCTGACACAAAGCCGCGTACGTAGACCTTTGCCGGCAAGTTGTCGAAATCATGCTCTTCGAGTGCACGCACGTAGCGACGGTTGATTTTGGTGATGTCGGCCAGTTCCTCGAGCGTGGCGCCGGCGCTCTCACGCAGGCGTCGCAATAGGCTTCCAGAGAACTCCGTGTCGTCGTTGACCTCGAGATCGAGCGTGGGAGTGAGGCGCCGGGAAGGTACTTTGTGGGGCGGCGCCTGCTCACTCGTCACTCGTCGCGTCCCGCGCGCCGATGGCGCAGGCGTGCGTTCCCCGACGCTCCACGTGCCCGTCTGCGTGCGCTCAGGCACGACAGGTCCGGCAAACGCATGCGCTTCATGCTCGACGAGCTGGCGGTCGTAGGCAGCTCGCGCCCCGGGGTCGCTCAGCGTCTGGTGGGCGCGCTCGAGCGTCTGGCGTTGCGCGCTCACCTCGTCATCGTCCACGAGCGAGTAGATGACCAGGGAGTCGCTCGCGAGAAAGCTCGTCAACCGCTCGTAGGCGGCGTCGATCTGCTCTTGTGTGGCGTCGGCGCCGAGCTCCAAGACGTCGTAGTAGGTGCTGTGGCGCTCATCCATGGTCTAGGTCCCTCGCGTCAAGGCCTCCGCGATGCGACGCAGGCTCTGGCTCGCTGGCGACTGCGGTGCATCGAGCACCACCGGCCGACGACGACGCACCGACTGCCAGACCGCGTCGTCGTAAGGCACGTTGCCAAGAAACCGCATGGGAATGCCAAAGTACTTGCGACACGCTTGACTGATGCCGTCGCCGAGTCGCTGCTCGTCAGGCGTGCGCACCTGGTTGACCACGAGATCCAACGGGAAGCGCTCGAGCTCCTGTCGCAACAGAGCGCCACTTTGCGGGTCCTTGGCCTCGACGTAGCGCACCAGATCGGCGGGTGTCTTGAGCCCGGTTCGTGCCGGATCGCCCATGGCCTCGTCGACGAGAGGTCGCAAGTTCCAATTCATCTCGGCCGTCTTGAGCCGGCGGTAGTACGCCGCCTTGATGAAGCGGTAGGCGTTTTCGATGGACGTGGGCTCGGGAACCACCGTCAGCACGCCGCGATCAGCGATGAGAAAGAAGTCGAGGATGTTGAATCCCGTGCCACCACCCAGATCGATGACGACGACGTCGACGTCCAGTTTGCCAATCTCGCGCAAGAGCCGCAGCTTCTGCGTGTACTTGGGATTGGCTGCACCGAGTGCGTCGAGCGCGCCGCTGATCAGGCCGAGCCGCTCGACGGCGGTCGGCGCAATGATCGACTCGAGGTCCTCGACGCGTCGGTCCACGAAATCAGACAGCGTGCGCTTGGGCGGCGGCACACCGAGACAGGTGTGCAGATTCGCACCCCCGAGATCGGCGTCAATGAGCACCACACGCTTGCCTTCGCGCGCCCAGTGGACGCCGATGTTCGCCGACAAGAGCGACTTGCCGATCCCACCCTTGCCACCACCGACGGCGACCACCAAACGACGACGCTCGGGCACAGGTCGCACGTCCGAGACGAGTGCCAGCTTCGGAACGCGCGTATCGGCCCCCGCGTTCGGGGTGGCGCTCGTCGCGGGCTCTCGCCAGAGGCCCTCACCCGCAGCGTCTGGGCCGGGAAACTGCATGCGCTCTATTCTCCTCGTTTCATGTCAGCGAGCCCGACGCGTCAGTCGTCACTCTCGAGCTCGCTGTTCCAGTAGGATGCGTTGACCGGATCGATAAAAGGCAGCCACTCGCGATAACGCGCGCGCATGCTCGGAGGCCGCACGACATCCACCCACCGCGGTCGCTGGGGCGTACGCCGAAGCGCCATCCCCGCCTGCCGGGGCGTGCGCCCACCCTTCTTCACGTTGCAGGCGATGCAGCTCGCGACGACGTTTTCCCAATTGGTCTTGCCGCCCTGTGAGCGCGGCACCACATGATCGAGGTTGAGCTGCTTGCGCGGCAACGCGCGACCGCAATACTGGCAGGTGTGCTCGTCGCGCGAGAAGATATTGTGACGCGAAAAACGCACGCGTCCCACGGGCACGCGAGCGTAGACTTGAAGCACGACCACCCGCGGCACCAGAATGCGTCGATGGACCGTGGCGACCGTCTCGTCGCCTAGCTCGGCCGCGAGCGCGGCCCAACTGGGAAAGTCGAACAGGCGCAGATCCCGATCGAGTGCGCGCGCGACGCCGACGTAGAGCATCACCAGCGCGCGACGAACATCGGTCACCCGCACCGGCTGGTAGTAGCGATTGAGCACTAGAACATGCGTATCGAGCATGGATCGTCCCTGACGCTAGTCTAGCGAGCGGGGACAACACTTGCAAATTCGGAGCCAGCGCTATCGCGTGCGTGGCGCTACGCGCTCGCCGCCTGTCGCAATTCCCGCATCGTCACGCCGTAGTCGGCAGTCGAGAAAATCGCCGAGCCCGCCACGAACGTATCCGCCCCCGCCGCACGCGCGGCCACGATGGTCTTCGTGTCGATGCCGCCGTCGACCTCGAGGCGATAGTCGAGCCCCCGCGCGGCACGCACACGCGCGAGCTGCTCCACCTTCGGTAACACCTCCGGCAAGAAACGCTGACCGCCAAAGCCCGGGTTGACGCTCATCACCAACACGAGATCGACCAGATGCAGCACAGGCTCGATGGCGACGACCGGCGTCGCGGGGTTGATGGACACGCCAGGATGGGCCCCTGCCTCGCGAATCGCCACCAACGTGCGATGCAGATGCGTCGACGCCTCCTCGTGCACCGTAAGCCAGTCGGCTCCAGCCTCGATGTACGCCGTCAGCGAGCGCTCCGGAGCCTCAATCATGAGATGCACATCGAACGGCAGCTTGCTCGTGCGACGCAGGCTACGGATGACGGGGGGCCCCAACGTTAGGTTAGGCACGAAGTGACCATCCATGACGTCAACATGTAGCCAGTCGGCGCCGGCCGTCTCCACCGCGAGGATCTCGTCGGCCAACCGCCCGTGATTAGCGGACAAGATCGAAGGCGCGAGCAGGAGTGGTCGGTCCATGGCGTACGCGGCTCAGAACAGCACGTAATTGACGACCACGAGCACCAACACGCCGCCGACGATGCCAACGAGGTAGGTCTGGATACGACCCGTCTGCGTGCGACGCACGTGCCGCCCGAGCGCCGCCGTGCCATTGGCGACTCCGTTGACCGCGCCGTCGACGATGAGCGTGTCGATGAGGCCGTCAAACGTGGCGAAGGTGCGCCCCACCAACGCGACGAAGTCGACAAAAGCGTCGATGACCCGTTGGTCAAAGCGATAGAACAAGCGCGCGAGCGCGCGTGATCGGCGCACGACGAGAAAGTCGTAGAGCTCGTCGACAAAATACTTGTTGTAGATGAGGCGGTAGGCACCCGTGACCAAGGCCGAGCGCGAGGCGAGCAACCGATCGGGGAGCGGGTTCTTCGCGTCCTTGTAGACCCAACGCGCAAAGAAGAAGCCGCCGAGGGCCAAGACCACCGAGGAGGCGGCCAGCAGCTTTTCCCACCCGATCATGCTCAGGCCGCCATAGGTCGCCACGGTGGTCGACAACCAGGCGAGCGATTCGCTCGCACGACCGACGACCGGGTGCAGCCAGTGCTCAAAGAGCGGCTCGATGTGCAACAGCGGCCAAAAGCCCAAGAGCGCCGTCGGCATGATGAGCAGGGCCAACGTCACGAGCACCCAGGTCATGGTGCGCGGCGACTCGTGTGGTGCGCTGGCGTGATGACCGCCGTGGTCGTCGTGATGTGCGTCCGCATGGGCGTGCGCATCCGCGTGGCCGCCACGGTAGTCGCCGGTAAAGGTCATGTAGTAGCTGCGCCACATGTAGAACGAGGTCAGGCCCGCCCCGACAAAGCCGACGAGCCACAAGATCCACCCGGGGATGAGCAGATGGCTCGCATCGAAGGCCTTCCACAAGATCTCGTCCTTGGAGAAAAAGCCGTTCGAGACCAAGAAGACCGGCGCCGTGGTGATGGCCATGGCCGCAAACAAGTACGTCCAATGCGTCTGCGGCATGTACTTTTTGAGACCGCCCATCTTGCGCATGTCCTGCTCGTGGTGGCAGCCGAGGATGACGCTCCCCGAGCCCAAGAACAGCAGCGCCTTGAACACCGCATGGGTCAGCAGATGGAAGATGCCGGCCCAATAGGCACCGACGCCGACACCGATGAACATGTAGCCGAGCTGGCTCACCGTCGAGTAGGCGAGCACCTTCTTGATGTCGTGCTGAAAGAGGCCGATGGTGGCGGCAAAAAGGGCCGTCAGCGCGCCCGTCGCGGCAACGACCGTCATCGCGGTCGGCGACAGGGCGTAGAGGAAATTGAGCCGCGCCACCATGTAGACGCCGGCGGTCACCATGGTGGCCGCGTGGATCAGCGCCGAGACCGGCGTTGGACCTGCCATGGCATCGGGCAGCCACACGTAGAGCGGCAACTGGGCGCTCTTGCCCGTGGCGCCGACGAACAACAAGATGCCAACGAGCACGACGAGCGGGATGCCCCACACGGTCTTCGTGGTCGGCGAGCGCTCGTCCCACGCCTCGCGGTCCTGCTCGATGCGCGCGCGCACGGCGTCAAAGCGCATGCTCATCGGCGGCACCTCGTCGAGGCTCGGCGCGTAGTGTCCCGCAGCCTGCTCGCCAAGAGCGCTGTGCTCGAGCGCCGCCACTGACATGCCCGCCTGGTCACCGAGCGCGAATTCGTCCCCGCCGCGTTGCGCTCCGGCGTAGCTGCCGCCCAGGCCCCAGAACAGCAGTCCCAGGCCAAGCAAGAAGCCAAAGTCGCCGATGCGATTGACGACGAAGGCCTTCATGCCGGCGACCGCGTTCTTTTTTTCCTCGTACCAGAAGGCGATGAGCAGGTAGCTGCACAGGCCGACTCCTTCCCAGCCGATGAACATGACGAGGAAGTTGTCGCCGAGCAAGAGCAAGAGCATCGCGCCCATGAACAGATTCAGGTAGGAAAAAAAGCGCCAGTAGGACTTGTCCCCAGCCATGTAGCCGACCGAGTAGATATGAATGAGCGTGCCGATGCCGGTGACGATGAGCAGCATGGTGGCCGACAACGGATCGACCCAGAAGGCCATGTCGGCGTCGAAAAAACCCACGTGGATAAACGGAAAGAGGCTCTGCGTCAGCGCCCGGCCGTGCTCGGGGAGACTCGCGACCTTCGCGAACGCCACGACCGAGATGACAAAGCTCACGGCGGGCAAGGCGATGGCGAGGGTGTGATTGACCTTGGGGCCGAAGCGCCGCATCAGATGGGCGCCGAATAGGCCGTTGACCATCGCGCCCAGGAGCGGCAGCGCAGGAATGAGCCACAGGTAGGGGAAGTGGGTCGTCTCGATCAGTCCGTGCATCGGTGTTGCCTCGGCAAACGCGCGACTACTCGCGCAGCGACTGGGTGACGTCGGTATCGATGGTGCCCCAGTTCTGGAAGATGGCGACGACGATGGCGAGCCCAATGGCGGCCTCGGCAGCGGCGATCATGATGGCGAAGATAGGAAAGACCTGGCCGACGAGCGGCACGCTCGCAAAGCCAAAGCGCGAGAAGGCGACGAAATTGAGGTTCGCGGCGTTGAGGATGAGCTCGACGCCCATGAGGATGCCGATGGCGTTCTTGCGCGTC